>NZ_JAGRRB010000012.1:0-354475 GCF_018223925.1 Klebsiella sp. 10 | reverse complement strand
GTGGCCGGATTTGGCTTTCTGTACAGCGTCCATGCTCAGCGCACGAATAGCGTTAGCAAGCTCTTTACGTGAGGACATTTTGACTCCAGTTCGGACTGTTGAAGGCCATGCCCTTAACGACTTGACGAGAGCGCGTTTTGGGCTACGCCGGAAAAAAGTGTGAACAATGTAACCCAAGCGACAAGTCATGTACATGGAGCATCCTTTTGCCCTTTAAGAAATCTCTGGAACAGGTTGTGCTACGCCGGAATCCGCTCGCCCGCATCCTGCGATACTCTTTATAATTTACGCAGAATACGGTTCCCTGCCGTCGCCGTATTTTCGGATAAACAACCATAAGATTGTGGAAGATAAAAATGAAAATTCGCTCAACCGTACTTGCTCTTGGGATCGCAGCAACCCTCACCGGATGTCAGAACATGGACTCCAACGGTCTGCTCAGCTCAGGCGCCGAAGCCTTCCAGGCATACTCTCTCAGCGACGCGCAGGTGAAAACCTTAAGCGACCAGGCCTGTAAAGAGATGGACGCCAAAGCGAAAATCGCCCCGGCCAACAGTGAATACAGCCAGCGGCTGAACAAAATCGCGGCTGCGCTGGGCGATAACATCAATGGTCAGCCCGTGAACTACAAGGTCTATGAGACCAAGGATGTCAACGCCTTCGCCATGGCCAACGGCTGCATCCGCGTCTACAGCGGGCTGATGGATCTGATGAACGATAATGAAGTCGAGGCGGTGATCGGCCACGAAATGGGCCACGTCGCGCTGGGCCACGTGAAGAAAGGCATGCAGGTCGCCCTGGGTACCAACGCCGTGCGTGCGGCGGCGGCCTCCGCGGGCGGTATCGTCGGTAGCCTGTCGCAGTCTCAGTTGGGCGATCTGGGCGAAAAACTGGTGAACTCGCAGTTCTCCCAGCGTCAGGAATCGGAAGCGGATGATTACTCTTACGACCTGCTGCGTAAGCGCGGTATCAATCCGTCGGGACTGGCCACCAGCTTCGAGAAACTGGCCAAGCTGGAAGCCGGTCGTCAGAGTTCGATGTTTGACGATCACCCGGCCTCAGAAGCGCGCGCCCAGCATATTCGCGATCGCATGAAGGCCGACGGGATTAAATAATCATCAGCGGGAGGCATTATTGCCTCCCTTTTTTATATATCCGTTAAAATATTTAGCCGCATTAATTGATAATTTAAGCGCACAAACCGTTAATTATTATCACAGCGCATCACAGCCAATTATTTTATGCCCGGCGATTCAGAAATATATTATTTGGTAAATTAAAAAGGCCGCACACTATCTGGCTTCCAGAATCGTCTTTACCCGAATAATAAATAGTCCACCCCTTACTGCCTGGCGCACGGCTCATGCACCATACAACCTGTTTCCGGCTGCAATAACTGCTCACACAATGATTGCTTTCGACATTATTTCAGGAGAATATCTGGTCAGCAGTGATTCCCTTGAATATATCGACAGACAGAGAAGTGCCCTCAGTGAAAAAAGAATTACCATTAATCGCACTTGGCATTATTGCCGCCGCGCCGGCTTTCGCCAGCCAACAATCTACCAGTCAGGGCTTTATTGAAGACAGCCACCTGGATCTCTTTTTACGTAACGCTTATATCAAACGCGATTATCGCGATGGTTTGCCGGATAAAGCCGAATGGGGTCAGGGTATCATCGCTACCTTCGAGTCCGGCTTTACTCAAGGGCCGGTCGGCTTCGGCGTTGACGGCATTGCACAGTACGCCGTGCGCCTCGACGGCGGCCGCGGCCGCAGCGGCGCGGGCGGTATCGACTTTTTCGCCCAGGATGATGATGGCCGCGCAAAGTCCGATTTAGCAAAATTTGGCGCTACCGCTAAAATGCGCTTCTCGAATACCGTCCTCAGCTACGGTAGCCAGCGCCCGATGCTGCCTATCGTCTACGCCGATGACTCGCGGCTGCTGTACGAGAGCTATACCGGTACCATGCTGACCTCAAGAGAAATCGACGGTCTGGAAATTAACGCCGGTTATCTCACCGATCAGCAGCGCAAAAGCGACGACAGCCACAATAGCGGCCTGAAGAGCCTGACCTTTGGCGGCGCCAGCTATCAATTCAACGACCAGCTCAGCGGCGCGCTTTACGCTTCGCACGTCGAAGACGTGCTGAATAAGCAGTATCTCGGCCTGAACTACAAGAAGCCGTTCGCCACCGACCAGCAGCTGATTGTTGACTTCAACGGCTATAACTCGCGCTTAGATCAAGAATATGCCGACGCCAATGACACCGGGCGCAGCAACAGCATCTGGAGCCTGGCCGCCAGCTATATCTGGGATATTCACACTTTTAAGGTCGCTTACCAGCAAAGCAGCGGCAGCACCGGCTACCACTACGGCGGGTATCAGAATCAGGGCGGCGTTGGCGATGGCGGCAACACCATCTGGCTGGCTAACTCCTACTGGTCAGATTTTAACGGCGAGGATGAACGTTCCTGGCAGGCCTCCTATGGCCTGGATTTTGCCGGACTGGGCGTACCGGGCCTGAGCTGGACCACCGCCTACGTTCGCGGGGATAACATTAAAACCGCCGAGACCAGCAACGGTAAAGAACACGAATGGTTCAACCAGGTGCAGTACCAGGTGCAAAACGGCATGGCGAAAGATTTGAAATTGAGACTCCGCTATTCGGTGCTGCGCGTTTCCAGCAACGCCAGCGACTATAACGTCAGCGGGAATGAAGTGCGGTTCTACGTCGAATATCCGTTTAACGTGTTTTAACCATATAATGAACCCTCTCCAGTGAGCCGGCCCTCTCCCGGCGCGCAGGAGCAACCGTCCGGCGCCTTGATTAACCCCCTGTGCCGTGCGGTACCCTCTCCCCGGAAGGGAGAGGGTTGGGGTCACTGGGTTATCATTAATACAGCGTCTTCTGCGGCGGGCCGGCAAAGCGCAGCGCGCCAATCTGGCCCATCTTCACTTCCACCACCGATGGCCCCGGCATCGCCAGCGCTTCGGTCATCACCGCCTGGAAATCCTCAGCCCGATCCACGCTCCACGCCTGCAAACCCATCGCCTGCGCCAACAGGGTAAAGTCTGGCGTGTGCAGCTCGTTGTAATACTGGCGGCCGCCAAAATACTTATCCTGAATACCGCGCATTACGCCGTAGCCGCCGTCATTCATAATCAACAGCGTCACGTTGGCCTTCTCCTGCGCCAGGGTCGCCAGTTCGCCAAGGTTGAGGCTCAGGCCGCCGTCGCCGACCAGGCCGACCACTTTACGTTGCGGATTGGCAATCGCGGTACCCACCGCCATCGGTAGCCCCATACCGATGGCTCCGGCCAGAGAATGGATATTCATCAGCGGGCCGTGAGCGCGGAACAGACGGCTGCCCCACAGGCTGCCGGAAACGGTAATATCGCGCACCAGGATGCCGTCATCGGGCAGCGCCTGCGCAATCGCGTCATTCAATTTAGCGTAATCGCCGCACTGGTCGCGCAGCCCCTGCTCCGCCGCCTCTACCGCCTCTTTAAGCTGGCTATCCCAACGCGCATCGCCCCATATCCGGCCCTGCACCCGCGCTGCCAGCGCCGCTAATAGCGCCCGGCAATCCGCCACCAGGGTATTGTCCATCAAGTAGTTACGGCTGGCCGCCGCCGGGTCAATATCAATCTGCACCCGCGGCGTGGGCAGTTCCAGCGTCCACGAGCGCGTTTCGTTGCTGCGCAGCCGGGAACCGGCAACAAGTGTGAAATCACATTGTGAAATCAGCGCTTCAACCGAGGGAGAATTATGAAACGCGCGCAGGCTGGCGCGATGGCTGTCCGCCAGAATGCCGCGGCCGTGGGTACTGGAAATCACCGTCACCCCGGCATCCGCCAGCGTCTTCACCGCCTCGCCGCTCTCTAACGCGCCGCCGCCAAGCCACAGCAGCGGCTGCTTCGCCTGCTTAAGCTGCGCCCACAGCGCATCGACCAGCGACGCTTCCGGCTCAACCGCCGGAGCGCGTTTCAGCGGCGCGGTCAGCAGTGAAAGCGGAATTTTGGCGCTCTGAATGTCGATTGGGATCTCCACCGAGACCGGGCCGCACGGCGGCGTCTGCGCCTCCTGAATCGCCTTATGCAGGATAGCCACCGCCTGGTTGGCGTTGCTAATGCGGTAAGCGCGCTTCGAACTGGCTTTCAGGAAGGTCAACTGATCGCGGGTTTCATGAATGAAACCGGTGTCGGCGTCCAGCCAGGCTTTTTCGACCTGTCCGGTCAGGTGCAGCAGCGGCGTACCGGCGTTCATCGCCTCAACCAGCGCGCCGACCGCATTACCCGCACCCGCGCCGGTACTGGTCAGCGCCACGCCGAGCCCGGAAAAACGGCCGTGGGCGTCAGCCATGGTCACCGAGCCCGCTTCACCGCGCGCCGGAACAAAGCGGATTTTTTCCCGCTGGCCGACGGCATCGGCGATCGGCAGGTTATGGATAGAAATGACGCCATAAATGGCTTCAACGTGATACTGCTCCAGCGTTCTGGCGATGGCATCGCCGACGGTTATCATTTCGCTCATTGCTCACCCTTTCTCAGTCGCACCAGTGGTTGACGCTATTACCCGTCGCCAGATAAATGCTCTTTTGTTGCATCCAGGCTTTCAGCCCCTGGATCCCTTTTTCGCGGCCCAGACCGCTCTCTTTAAAGCCCCCAAACGGGGTCGAAATGGAGAAAACTTTGTAGGTGTTGATCCACACCGTACCGGCTTCCAGTTGTTCGCTCAGACGCAGCGCGCGGCCGGTATCACGCGTCCAGATCCCCGCCGCCAGTCCGAAGACCGAATCATTGGCCTCGCGGATCAGCGCTGCTTCATCGTGAAAACGCATCGCCACCAGAACCGGTCCGAAGATCTCTTCCTGGCAAACGCGGGCCTGATTGTTCAGCCCTTCAATGATGGTCGGCAGGAAATAGCTGCCTGCCGCCAGCGCCGGATCCGCCGGGATCTCGCCGCCGCATAGCACGCTGCCGCCTTCGCGTTTCGCCAGCTCGACGTACTCCAGCACGCTCTGCCGGTGTTTATCGTTGATCAGCGGCCCGACGTGGGTGCCAGCGCTGAACGGATGGCCAACCCGCAGCCCTTGGGTTAACTCCAGCAGGCGGGCCATTAATTGCGGATACACTTTGTCATGAACAAACAGCCGCGAGCCGGCAATGCAGGCCTGGCCGCCGGAGCTGAAAATGCCGTAGCAGATGCCCCGCGCCGCCTGTTCGATATCGGCATCTTCCAGCACGATGGTCGGCGATTTGCCGCCCAGCTCCAGTGACGCCGGGATCAGCTTTTCCGCCGCCACGTGCGCCAGGTGACGTCCGGTGGTGGTGCCGCCGGTAAAGGAAATTTTGCGCACCTTAGGATGGCGGGCCAGCGCATCGCCGATAATCGATCCTTTACCCGGCAGCACGCTCAGCAGTCCGGCGGGTAAACCGGCCTGCTCAAAGATCTTCGCCAGCTCCAGCGCCATGAGCGGCGTGGCTTCCGCCGGTTTGAGGATCACCGCATTTCCGGCGGCGATCGCCGGGGCCACCTTCTGCATTTCGCTGGCGATCGGCGAGTTCCATGGGGTGATCGCCGCCACCACGCCCAACGGCTCATAGCGGCTCAGAGTCAATAGATCCGCCTGCCGCGGCGTCGGCAGCTCGCCTTCCAGTAACTCGCAGGCGGCGGCAAAATAGCGTGCCGTCCCCGCCGCGCTCATCACCAGCCCTCGCGCTTCCGCCAGCGGTTTACCATTATCGCGGCTCTGCTTTTGGGTGAGCTCATCAAGCTGTGCTTCAATTAGATCGGCGACTTTATGCAGGATCTTCGCCCGCTGATGCGGCAGCATCGCCCGCCACGTTGGCTCCCGCCAGGCGCGGTCGGCACAGTCGATCGCCTCCTGTAAATCATCGAGGCTTGCCGCATGCAGCGCCGCGTTAATAGCGCCATCCGCCGGAAACTGGCTGTGCATCAAATTGCCGCCGCCGCGACGCCACTGACCGCCGATAAAAATGTCTAATTCGTCCATCTCAGCCTCTCTGCGTTATGCCAGTTCACGGCAGGCGCGTACCGCGCTCAGTGCCGCGAGGGTCGATGTTTTCGGATTGCTGGCGAGCGGCAGGCCGCTCAGCTCCAGGTGAAACTCGCCGAACAATCCTTCGGCGTGTAGCGTATGGGTGTTGCGTTGCGTCGCCGGATCGACCATCAGCTGTACTCGGGTCGCGTCAAGGCCGATACCGCCCAGCGCGATGGTTGCCGCCACGTTGGCATTTGCCGGGAATAGCCGCGCCGCCTCGCGGGCGCTGCCTTCGAAGAAAATTTGCGCTTCATTGACCGCGCTGAGGTCGATAAGCTGTTCGGCATAGCTGCCGCGCCAGCTGGCCGGGCTTTTACGCGACTGATAGGTCACTCGTTCAAGCCCCCCCTCTTTGGCCGCCGCCAGGCCGTCAATCCCGGCTACTGCGCCAGCCAGCAGCGTCAACTTGCCGCCCGCCTGACGTAAACGCTGTTCCAGTTCGCTGTCCGCCAACGCACCGGTCGAGATCACCGCCAGATGCCAGCCGCGCGCCAGTACCGCTTCGCCGTATTGCGCGACCGCCTGCTGACTGGCGCATTCCAGCACCAGATCCGGCGTCCCACCGCATTGCAGCGGATCGGTAAGCGGCGTCACCGCTTGACCAAACTGCAGGCAGATCGCTGCGTGATGCGATTTGCGCGCCACGATCCACTCCACCCTCACCTGCGGCGGCAGGCGTTCAATCACCGCCTGGGCCATCGCGCCATAGCCAATTAACATGACCTTTTTCATCATCTTTCCTTACAGATGGCGACAGAAACCGCCGGAAACGTCCAGCGCCGCGCCGGTGGTAAAGGAGGCCAGCGGCGAAGCGAGGAATAGCAGCGCTTGCGCTGGCTCCTGCGGCTTACCGAGACGCGCCATCGGGATCCCCCGCTTACGGGCGATATCGGCGGTCCACTGCTGCCAACTCTGGCTCTTATCGCTTCGGCTCTCAAAACGGCGCTGCCACTGCCCGGACTCCACCATCCCCAGCAGAATGGAATTCACACGAATACCTTTATCCACCAGCTCTTTCGACAGAGTCAGCGTCATATTGAGCAGCGCGGCGCGGGCGGCAGAGGTGGCGATCATGTGCTCTTCCGGCTGTAACGCCAGCAGCGAGTTCACACAGGTAATCGAGGCGATATCCGACGCCTCTAGCAGGGACTGAAAGGCCTTTACCGGGTTAATCACGCCGAACAGTTTCAGTTCGGCTTCGTGCAGCCAGGCCTCACGTGGCGTATCGGCGAAGTGGGCGACATAGCCCTGGCCGGCGTTATTAATCAGCATATCGACGCCGCCGAAACGCGCGGCGACCGCGGCGGCGAACGCCGCAACTTCAGCTTCGTTCAGTACGTCACAGCGCCAGGAGAACACCTCACCTTCTGGATATTCGTTTTGCAACTCCGCATGGGCGCTAGCCAGCCGATCCGGGTTGCGGCCACAAAAGGCGACTTTCGCCCCTTCGCCCAGCAGCAGGCGCAGCGTTTCAAAGCCAATTCCTGACGAACCGCCGGTGACTACCGCGACGCGTCCTTCAATTTGTGCATTCATCGCGCACCTCTTCCCCTATGCGTAAAAGCTGTTGATTAAAAAAGATTTCGTTATCGAGATAGCTGGCATGTCCAGCCTGAGGGATGGCGATGTAAGGGGCGCCGTAACGCAGCGCCACTCCCTGCACTAACTCCGGTTGGGTAATGGCATCCTGCTCGCCACACCACACGGAGAGACGACCGTGATAGTCGGCGAGCCAACGGTGAATGTCGTCATGGGCCAGCATCCAGGCCGCGGCGAGATAACCGTCGCGGCGTAGCCTGCGCATCCCCGCCGCCACCGTCGCCACATCGGCTTCGCGCGCGCCAGGGCGCAGCAGTTTTGCCGCTCGCCCCTGGGCCATCGCCTCGCCGCCCAGCGCTATCTGCTGTTGACGCCCCTGCCAGACTTTTTCCCGCTGTGCGGCTTCCGCCTGGCCGTAGCCCTGCGCGACGTCGGCGAGCACCAGGTAAAGCACCCTCTGCGGGTATTTCGCGGCGAAGGCGGCCGCCACCAGCGCGCCCAGCGAATGGCCGACCAGTATGGTTTGCTCTACTCCAGCGCGGTCCAGCATTCGCGCCAGCGCGTCGGCGTAATCGCCGGCATCCGCCGGCGTCGCCGCCAGCATCGGGCTTTCGCCATAACCGGGCATATCCCAGGCCAGCACGCGGTAGCCGGGCAGCGCCATCTGTTTATGCCAGGAGGCCGCGCCGGAACTGATGCCGTGCAGCAGCGTCAGCGGAATACCGCTTCCTTGTTCACGAAACCCCGTCATCATCGCCCCTTAGTTACGTTTTACTTTTGCCAGCGGATGATCTTCCGGGTAGGTCGGAATATGCGGCTTATGGGTGCCGAGCATCACGCACATTAGCGCCTCTTCTTCGCCGTGGTTAAACAAACCGCGGTAAATTCCAGGCGGCACCGAGATCAGATCGCGTTCGCGCAGCACGGTTTCGGTATAGTTGTCGCCGTCCTGAATCATCAGAGTGATCTGCCCTTTGAGCATGAAGAACACCTCTTCTACGTCATCATGCAGGTGCAGCGGGCCTTCACATTTGGACGGCAACACCATGGTGGAAAAGGTGAAGTGCTCGGCCGGAACGGTGTTGGTATCACTGGCGACGCCGGTGGCGCCGGTGCCGATGTAGCGCATCTGCGCGCGGCGATATTTCGGATCGAAATCGGCCTGGAATTTCAGCGCATTCCAGTCGTATTTACGGCCTTCAAAGCGCGCGATACGCGACTCCACCCACTCTTCCATCGTCATATGGTCAGGTTTCAAACTCTGTTTTGCAGTTACGGTTGAATCAGTCATCGTTTTATCCTCAGTAACGTCTCAGCAGCGGCAGTAACAGGGCGCAGCCCACCGCCGCCATCACCGCCAGAAAAATCAGCCCGGAATCCATGCTATGGGTGAAGGCGATAAGCGCGCCCATCACCGCCGGCGATAGCGCCCCGGCAAAGTTTCCCAGCCCGTTGAAAATTCCACCCGCCGTGGCGCTGACCCGTGGATGGGTCGCTTTAGCCAGCAGCGCGAAAATGTTTGGCGCGCCGGTGCCCCACATAAAGGTGCTAAAGCTCATCGCCGCGATTACCGGCAGCGGCGTGGTGAAATGCATCACTGCCGCCAGGCCAATACCCGCGCCTGCCAGGGAAATAAAGCAGGCGGCGGCGCGCCTATCGACGCGGTCGGACAGCCAGGCGCCGATAATTTCGCCTAGCAACATGGCGATAAATGGCATCGACGACAGCCAGCCGGCGTGTTCCAGATGAATGCCTTTGCCTTTAATCAGGTAGCCCGGCAGCCAGCCGTTGATCCCCCACAGATAGGCGAGAAAGGCGATGTTGAAGATGCAGATCATCCAAAAATGCGGACTCACAAAGAGCTCGAGACGCGCGCTGCGGCGCGCTTCCTGCGAGGTTTTATCGCTGCTCGCTCTCGCCTCCAGTTGTACGCCGCGCAGCCCGATGCGTACAAAAATCAGCACCGGTATCGTCAGCATCGCCATCACGAAAAATGTGCTCTGCCAGCCGAAGGTATTGAGTAGCCAAATTGACAGCGGGAAACCCAGCGCCGCGCCAACCGGCGTGCCGAGCAGCCACAGCATGGTGGCGCGGGCCTGTAGCCGCTGCGGGAAGGTGTGGCGCACCACGGCGAACGCCAACGGAAACAGCGGCCCTTCAGCAATGCCCAACAGGATGCGCAGCGTCACCATCAGCGCGTAGTTGTGGGTGAAGCCCATGATCACCATCAGGATGCACCACACCACCATCATTCCAGTCAGCAGACGCAGCGGCGCAATCCGGTCGCCAAGGCCGCTTAATAACACTGACGAGAAGCCGTAACTCAGCAAAAAGGCACTCATCAGAATGCCCAACCGGGTGGTGTCGAAATCGATGCCCATCGCCTGCTGGAAGTGACTATCGGAAAACAGCGCGGCGATACTGATTTTGTCGAAAAAAGCCAGCAGCACGCAGGCCAGCAGCGACAGCGGAATGGCCCAACGAACTGCTTTTTCAGGCGTGCGGACGCCCTCGCCGCTCGCCTCTGCAGGCGCGGCGTTGGTCTCTAATGTGGTCATTTCTCCCCCTTAAGGGTTCGCGTTTCTTATCGCAATGACATCAGCGAGAAAGTCGGGTCAGCGAGCGGGACGTTAGAGAGATCCCTTCCCGCCGCCATCCAGCGCTTCGCCAGCTTCACGATACGTGCATTATTGAAGGCCACCAGCTGAGTTAAGCGTCCATCGGCATTCAGGGAGAAGTAGATCGCGCCCTGCGGCTCGTCACGCACAATGGTCCGGCTGCCCGCTTGCGGGATCCCGAGGATCTGGACATTGCGATCGTATTGATCTGACCACAGCCACGGCGCCTCGTCGTAGCCGCTGGCCTGTGGATCGAGCATCGCTTTCGCTGTCGCGATGGCCTGATTTTGCGCAAAGGCCCACGACTGAATGCACAGACCGTACTGATGGTGCTGGGCGACATCGCCAGCGGCGAAAATCGCCGGATCGTTACTGCGCCCCTGGGCATTAACGACAATCCCGCGATCGACAGTGAGCCCGGCATCGCGCGCCAGTTCGAGATTCAGATCGACGCCGATCCCCACCACTACCGCATCGAAGGTTTCCCGCTGGCCGTCGCAGTGCAGCGTCGGCAAGCCGTTATCATCTTCCAGCTCCAGCGCGCCGCAGCCGCGGCGAATATCAACGCCCTGCCCGCGATGCAACTCATCCAGCGCCTGCGAGACCTCCATACTGACCGAGCGCATGCACAGCGCCGGCTGCTGTTCATAAAGGGTCACGGCTACGCCGCTTTTGCGCGCCGAGGCGGCGATTTCGAGGCCAATCCAGCCGCCGCCGACGATCGCCAGCCGCGTTGCCGATGCCAACCGCTGCTTCAGACGCTGCGCGTCCTGCCAGTGGCGCAGGGTATATACCTGAGGATGCTGCCCCCAGGCCTCGGACGGCAGCCGCGCGCGGCCGCCGGTGGCGATCAGCAGTAGGTCGTACGCCAGCGTTTCGCCGTTGCTCAGCGCCAGGGTTTTATTTTGCCGGTCGATCGATTTCGCGCGCAGCGGGCGGTACCAGCGCAAATCCAGTGCCTGCTGCACCTCGGCGCTGAATAACCGCGGCAGCGCCGGTTCGGCCTCCAGCAATGCCGCTTTCGACAGCGGCGGACGTTCGTAAAAATCCCATTGCTCTTCGGCAACCACGCAAATCTCGCCGCTAAACCCTTCATCACGCAGCGTTTTCGCTGCCCAGCCGCCAGCCTGGCCGCCGCCGATAATGACTATCCGCGCCGTCATACCGCCTCCGGTTTTTTCTGCTGGCGACGGGTATCGTGATCGATACCGCCTTCCACCGCCCATTCGGTAAAGGACACGAGTGAATGCTCAAGCTCGCGCGGCTGCCAGTTTTCCGTCAGATAATCATCGTTGGTGTAGTACTCAAAAGCGCCGCCGGTCGGGCTGTTGACATACCAGAAGTAGGCCGAGGAGACCGGATGGCGGCCGGGACCGATAAACGTGCTCCACGCGTTTTTATTCATCGCAATGCCGCCGCCGATCACTTCATGAATATCCCGTACGGTAAACGCGACGTGGTTTAGCCCGCGCTTGCGGTTGGGCAACTGCAATAAGAAGAGGTTATGGTGTCCGCCGCGCACGCCGCAGCGCAGGAACACCGCGCGATTGATATAGCGGTCTGACACCTGAAAGCCGAGTACTTCGCGATAGAAACTTTCCACCGCCGCCAGCTCTTCAACAAAGAATACGACGTGGCCGATGTTAATGGGCTGCGCGCGGTCGTATACCGGGCTCGGAGTGTCGATGCGACGCACATCGCCCCACTGGTTAATCGGCTCGACGTTCAGTTCCACCGCCGTTTGCTGGCTAACCTGCACCCGCAGCGTCATACCGTTGGGATCGCGGCATTCCAGCGCACCGTCGATTTCACGGAAACCGGGCTGGCGTTCCAGCTTCGGGCGCAGCGCATCCAGCGTCGCCCGATCCGCCACGCCCCAGGTCATGCGACGCAGAGTGTTGCCCGCCTCAAAGGCTGGCGGGAGATCGGCGGCATCGGTCGGGTTAAGTTCGACCCGCGCGCCGCTGAGGGTGGTAAACACGCGGCCGCTGGCGTCGCCGGTCAGGCCAAAATCGCGCATAAATTTGGCGCTGTGGTTCAGGTCGTCTACGCCAAATTCCAGCTTTTCAATTCCGGTAATACTCATTATTCGTCGCCTCTTTACCGTTCAGTCGCCCGAATTTGGGCGTAAAACATGCCCGACGCAATCAAGCGCCTGCCTTAAGTTGTTGATTTAACTTGCTTGTGACAAATATCCGAGAAAGCCGGAAATTTTGTCCGCCGCCATACTGACTTCGTTCTGCAACCGCTCGCGATCGCTTTGCGGGATCTCGTCCGACGGCACCAGAATGCTGACGACCGCCGCCACCCGGCCGCTGCGGTTAAAGACCGGATAGACAATCGATGAGATGCCGTGGCGGTAGAACGATTCGCCAATCACGTAGCCGCGGGCTTTATCCTGCTGCACCATCTGCCACAGCGCTTCGCGGTCGTACAGCTGGCCCGGCGCATTGCCCGGCAGCCGTTCATCCGGGAACAATTGTTCAAACTCGCTGCGGGAAACATCGGTCAGCAGCATGCGGCCAAGCGAGGTGCAGTGCACCGGTAGCCGCGTTCCGACGCTGACCTGGTTGATACGCGAACCGGCGGCGCTGACGCGGGCGATGTAGATAATGTCGCGGCCGTCGCGGATCGCCAGATGGCTGCTGCACTGGCTGATATCGCGCAGTTGCTCGATGACCGGCTGACCCACCTGAGCGACATCCAGTGAGGCGATATATTCAAAGCCCAGACGCAGTACGTTCATGCCCAGCGAAAAGGTATTGGTGCGGGCGTTGCGCTCGAGAAAGCCCATATATTCCAGCGTCTGCACCACGCGATAGGCGGTCGCTTTCGGCATATCCACCAGCCGATGCAGCTCGGCAAAAGTCAGATCGCGATGCTGTTCGCCAAACGCCAGCAGCAGTTGTAAACCGCGCTCCAGACCCGGTACCAGGTACTTCACTTCCTGATCGTTCGCCATACCGCCTCACTTGTTAGTTAAAGACAAAACCGCCGTTGACCGGGATCAGTTGGCCGGTGATAAAGCGCGAAAGATCGCTCAGCAGCCAGACCACGCTGCCGGTGACATCTTCCGGCTGCTGCGCGCCGCTGAGCGCGCGGCCGTTCTCATACAGCTGATGACGCTCGGCGGGAACGTATTCCGTGGCCTCAACGCGGGTCAGTCCCGGCGCGATGGCGTTGATACGGATCCGCTTTTCACCCAGCTCGCGGGCCATGGAGCGGGTCATCGCAATCACCGCGCCCTTACTGGCGACATAGGCCATCAGCCGCGGCGCGCCCCACAGCGCGGTATCCGAAGCGACGTTGACGATCGCCGCCCCTTCGCGCAGCAGCGGTACCGCCGCGCGGGTCACCAACCAGGTGCCTTTAACGTTGACCGTCATTACCCGATCCCACAGATCCGGATCGTAATCGATCATATTTTTTCCGCCGACGCCGGTGGCCATCGCTGCGTTATTGACTAAGCCATCGATAGACCCCTGCGCGCCGATGGCGCTGAAGACCTGCTCGATCGATGCTTGACTGGCAAGATCGATGGCGTGAGATTCGACCTGATAGCCCTTCTGCTGCAGGCGATGAGCGCTTTCCGCCAGCTCTCCCTGCAGGATGTCGCACATCACCACCGTCGCGCCCTGAGCGGCGCAGGCTTCGGCAAAGTGGTACCCGAGACCGCGCGCCGCACCGGTGACGACAATACGTTTACCGTTTAGCAGGCCGTTCATCAGGCGGCACCCTGCTGCGCTTCGCGGAGCGCTAACTGCTCTTTCGCCGCTTTCTGCATCATGCGGCGCAGGCGGGACAGACCGACGTCATGTTGATAAAGGTATTCATGATCGCGGGCGTTCGGCGCCAGGCTTTCCAGCACCACGCGATCCTGCTCCAGTACTTCCCAGTGCAGTTTTTCCAGACGGTTGCGGTACATAAAGCGCCACAGATCGCGCTGCCAGCCCTGAACGCCGCGGATGCGCCAGAAGAAGACGCGACAGTTATCGTTATCTTCCGGAACCACCATGCCGACGATCCAGAAATGGCCGCCCGGCCCGAAACGCTTTTTGTACGGAATAGACAGACGCATCCAGTAGGCGCCGCTGTTGCCCAGTTCAACCCAGTCAAAGTTAACGCCGCTCTGCCCTTTTTTCTCGAAGATAAAGCCGGTTTTCGTCGGCTGCAGGACCATATCGGCTTTGCGATCGCCTTCTGCCATCGAGTGCGATGATGAGTGCAAATAGGTGCCATGCATCGGGTCCATCACGTTTTCCAGCGCGTACTGGTAGTTGCATTTCCACGCCGCGGTGCACAGGAAGTTACTGTATTTTTCGCTATCGGCTAGTTCCTCAGGGAAGCTCAATTCATCAGGCTGCTGATCGGCGGTGACGCCAAACCACAGGAAGATTGCCCCGTGCGCTTCGTGCACGCTGTAGCTGCGCACGCACTGCTGGCCGACCAGCGGGCAGCGATCCACCGCCGGAACGTCTTTCACTTCGCCGTTGCCGGCGACTTCCACGCCGTGATACCAGCAGGCGATACGATCGCCTAAGTTCCAGCCCATCGACAGGCGTGCGCCGCGATGCGGGCAGCGGTCTTCCAGGGCCTGCACCTGGCCATCTTTATTCCGCCAGACCACGATCTGCTCGCCGAGACGGGTAATGCCTACCGGCGCAGACTGCACTTCCCAGCTCGCCAGCACCGGATACCACAGGCCGCGCAGTCCTTTATCAAGATAGTTTTGTACCGTTGTCGTCATCGCTGTGTCCTCAGTAGCCGTTAACCTGTAAAAATGCCTGGAAGCTGCTTTCGCTCCACGGTTCGCCCTGTTGGTCATGCATCCTGACGCCATTGAGGCCGTTCACCAGTTCACCGAGACTTTCCGCGCCCTGCTCGAACAACGTTTCCAGGGTGGCGATAAGCTGCAGTTCCCAGTTTTCCGGTACCCGGCTGCGGGTTTGCCAAATCAGATTGTGATAGTCGCCAGGCTTATGGATATTGCCGTTTCCGCCTTCCGCCGGTGGCGTAAACTGGCGGCTTTCCGGTAGCGCCGGGTTGAAGTCCAGGGATTCGCTCATGCCACGTTCTCCTCGATAAAGGTAATCTGGATCTGATTGTCGTATACCCGCACCGGGTAACGATTAAGGTTGCGACCGCCGGGTCCATGCAGGCACTGGCCGGTTTTCACGTCGAATACCGCCTCATGCAGCGGGCATTCCACCTTGCCATCTTCGACAAAGCCCTGGCTCAGGAGCGCATAGGCATGAGGGCAAACGTCTTCCAGCGCGTAATATTCGCCATCAATCAGATAAATACCGATTTCCTTACCGTCGATATTGCCGCTATATGGGAAATCTTCCTGTACTTGCTCCGCGTCACATACGCCTATCCAGCTCATCGTAATCCTCCAGGCTTTTGTTTCATATATGAAACTCTGTTTCTTATTTAATACGGTCAATATAAAAGCGGTGAATGTTTCGTCAAGCATTAATGTGACGAATTTGTTAATGAGTGGCTTTTAAATTAGCTAAGTGTGCAATTGATCACGAAAAACTGCATTCAGATGAAATGATGATATTTAAAGCGGTGATCCATTATAAATAAAAATGCCGATTTAAATTTCACATACGACTATTGACTTCTTTTCAAATCGATCATTAAAAATGGGCAACAGCGGAAACCATGGTGTTTCACCCATGAAACAGCTATTTATTTAATCATTTAAAAACAATGAGTTTCATAGGTGAACCATTTTACTCATGTAACTATTTCTGGCGTTAAAAAATAATAACTGGCAATCATTAAATTAATCGTGGAGCCCACTCATGGCGGCAAGATGGCAAGGGGTAATAGCATTACTTTTGTTAATAATTATTTCCTACGTCGATCGGGTAAATATCTCGGTGATGATCCTTAACCCGGAATTCGCTGCCCATTTTCAGTTAAATGAAAACAGAATGTTACAAGGTATGCTAATGACATGCTTTCTTCTGGGTTATGGTTTTTCGGCATTATTATTAACCCCAGTTATAGAAAGTAGATGGCATTATCGTCAGGGACTCTTAAGCAGCATTGCTATATGGGCGCTGGTGTGCGCCATTTCCCCGCTACTCGGCTCACTGCTGGGAATGCTGATCGCGCGCATCGTTCTTGGCGTGGCGGAGGGGCCGCTGTTCTCTCTGAAAACGCGCTTTATCAACGACAACTTCGCCGCTGATGAAATAGGCAAGCCGAATGCGCTGACCGCCCTTGGCGTATCGTTGGGGCTGGCGGTAGGCTTCCCGCTGGTCACCTGGCTGATGGCGCACGTTGGCTGGATCGGTTCCTTCTATGCGCTGGCGCTGATGAATCTCCTGCTCGGCGGAGGGTTAATTTGGCGGTTTCTCCCCGCGCCAAAAGTGACTGCACAGCGCGCGAAGCCTGGCTTTAGCCAAACTTTTGCCCTCGCCTGGCGTACGCCGCTGCTAGGCTGGATCCTGCTGGTAGAAATCGCCACGCTCAGCTATCTGTGGGGGAGTAGCGCCTGGTTGCCCGCCTGGCTGCGCGACGAGCACCACTTCTCGCTACAGGCTACCGGCCTGCTGGCGGCAGCCCCCTTTCTGTTAAGCCTGGGCTCAAAGTTTCTTGGCGGCGTGCTCCTCGACAAAATGCGCCCGGAGCAGGCGCCGCTGTTGTTTATTATTGGCGGTCTACTCACCGCCGGTTCCGTGCTGGCGCTAATCCTCAGCCAACAGCCAGCGATGCTGGCGCTGTTTATGCTGGCGGCGAACGTGTTCTGGGGATTACAGGGGGCGGCGATCCCTGCGGTGGTTCAGCATCACGCCCCGCGCGAAGCGGTAGGCAGCGCTTATGGGATCATTAACGGCATTGGCAACATCTGCGCGGCGTTTATTCCGCTGCTGATGGGAGTGGTGATGAAATCAGTGGGATCGGTAAGTTCAGGTTTTTCCGTACTGGTGGCATCGCAGCTGATTACGCTGTGCGCCGGCGGCGCACTGCTGCTGCGTATGCGTCGCGCAGCAGCAGTAAACGCGTCTATACCCTAAATAAGTTGCAGGACAAAACGGCTAGTCGTTTTGAACAGCGCTTGCGCTGGCCCCGTAAGGACGAGGCCCAGGGATGGGCCGATTTATTGCCCACGCCTATGCAACTTGAAGTATGACGGGAACAGATTTATTCGCCCTTCTTCGCCGCCTGGATGTACAGCATCTCCAGCGCCAGGGTCGCCGCCGCCAGAGCGGTAATTTCGGACTGATCGTAGGCCGGGGCGACTTCCACCACGTCCATCCCGACGATGTTCAGGTCCTTCAGGCCGCGCACCAGCTTGATCGCGCGGTCGGAGGTCAGCCCACCGATAACCGGGGTACCGGTGCCTGGCGCAAACGCCGGATCCAGACAGTCGATATCAAAGGTCAGGTACACCGGCATGTCGCCGACGATCTGCTTCACCTGGGCAATCACGTCATCAACGCTGCGGTCGTTAACCTGGCCGGCATCCAGTACCGTAAAGCCATTGTCTTTGTCGAACTCGGTGCGGATCCCGATCTGTACGGAGTGGTTCGGATCGATAAGCCCTTCGTTCGGCGCGGTATAGAACATGGTGCCGTGGTCGAACTCGCAGCCGTTGGCGTAGGTATCGGTGTGAGCATCGAAGTGCACCAGCGCCATTTTACCAAAGTGCTTGGCATGGGCGCGCAGCAGCGGCAGGGTAACGAAGTGGTCGCCGCCAAAGGAGAGCATACGTTTGCCGGCCGCCAGCAGCTTCTCGGCGTGAGCCTGCAGCTTCTCGCTCATTTCGCGCGCGTCGCCGAAGGCGTACACCAGATCCCCGCAGTCCACCACGTTCAGGCGCTCGCGCATATCGAAGTTCCACGGGAAACGGTTGTGCTCCCAGGCAAGGTTAGTGGAAACCTGACGGATCGCCGCCGGGCCATGACGGCCGCCCGCGCGCCCGGAGGTCGCCATATCGAACGGCACGCCGGTGATGACCCAGTCCGCATCGCTTTCATACGGCATAAAGTTCATTGGCAAACGCAGAAAGCCAAAGGCATTGGATACCAGGGAGTTATCGTATTGATGACCTAAAGTGCTCATGGATATGACCTCTTTTGACAGTCGTGGAACGTAAAAAATAAGTATAAAAAAACCCCTCCGCGTCGTTAGGCCCGACGAGGAAGGGTTTGATAGATAAATCGCTTATTGGCGTGAATTATCGCCGGTAATGCATACGGGTTCAAGTGAGTATCGCATGCTGCCGGATGACGGCTTCGCCTTATCCGGCCGACATACGCAGGCCCGGTCAGCGCAGCGCCACCGGGCATCAGCGGCTACTCGTCTTCCAGATAAGTATAGCCGTACAGTCCCGCCTCGAACTCCTCGAGGAACTGCTGCTGCAGCGCATCGTCCAGACCGGTATTTTTCACCTGATCGCGGAACTGGGTCAGCAGCGTGTTCGGATCCAGCTGCACATACTGCAGCATATCCGCTACGGTATCGCCCTCGTCGGACAGCTCAACCTCAACGCTGCCGTCAGGGAAGACGAACACGTCCACCGCCTCGGTATCGCCGAACAGGTTGTGCATGTTGCCGAGGATCTCCTGATAGGCGCCAACCATGAAGAAGCCCAGCATCGGCGGGTTCTCCGGGTCGTATTCCGGCATCGGCATGGTGGTGGCGATCCCGTCGCCGTCCACGTAGTGATCGATGGCGCCATCGGAATCGCAGGTGATGTCCAGCAGCACCGCGCGGCGCTCCGGCGACTTGTTCAGCCCTTCCAGCGGCATCACCGGGAACAGCTGATCGATCCCCCAGGCATCCGGCATCGACTGGAACAACGAGAAGTTGACGTAGATTTTATCCGCCATTCGCTCCTGCAGCTCATCGATGATGGGACGATGGGCGCGGTTGCTCGGGTCGAGTTGCTTCTGCACCTCATGGCACATGTTCAGATACAGCTGTTCCGCCCACGCGCGCTCCTGCAGGTTGAAGGTGCCTGAGGAGTAGCCGATGTGGATATCGTGCAGGTCCATCTGGCTGTCGTGCAGCCATTCGCGCAGCGAGCGGCGGTTGCCGGTCTCGTGCATCTCCAGCCAGGTTTCCCACATGCTCTGCAGCGGACGCGCAGCGTCTTCCGCCGGCGGGGTCGCCTCGGTGTATTCGTTACGCTCAACGCCGATGATGTTGGAAACCAGCACGGTATGGTGCGCGGTCACCGCGCGGCCGGACTCGGTGATCACCGTCGGGTGCGGCAGGCCATTCTCTTCGCAGGCATCGCCGATCGCCCAGATGATATTGTTGGCGTATTCGTTCAGACCGTAGTTCACCGAGCAATCGGACTGCGAGCGGGTGCCTTCATAGTCCACGCCCAGGCCGCCGCCGACGTCGAAGCACTGAATATTGACACCCAGCTTATGTAGTTCGACGTAGAAACGCGCCGATTCACGCACGCCGGTGGCGATATCGCGAATGTTAGCCATCTGCGAACCGAGGTGGAAGTGCAGCAGTTGCAGGCTCTCAAGATGGCCTGCCTCGCGCAGAATTTCGACCAGTTGCAGCACCTGGGTCGCTGCGAGGCCGAACTTGGACTTCTCGCCGCCGGAGGACTGCCATTTACCGGAGCCCTGCGAGGCCAGACGCGCACGTACGCCGAGGCGCGGCACCACGTTCAGGCGCTCGGCCTCTTCCAGTACGATAGCGATCTCGGACATCTTCTCAATGACCAGATAGACCTTGTGGCCCATCTTCTCGCCCACCAGCGCCAGACGGATATATTCGCGGTCTTTATAACCATTACAGACGATGACGCTGCGGGTCATCCCGGCGTGCGCCAGCACGGCCATCAGTTCCGCTTTCGAACCGGCTTCCAGGCCCAGCGGCTCGCCGGAATGGATCAGCGATTCAATCACGCGACGGTGCTGGTTAACCTTGATCGGGTAGACGAGGAAGTAATCGCCGTTATAGCCATACGATTCACGCGCGCGTTTGAAGGCGGCGTTGATCGAGCGCAGGCGGTGCTGCAGGATCTGCGGGAAGCAGAACAGCGCCGGCAAGCGCTGCCCTTGCGCTTCACGCGCTTTGACTAATTCCGCGAGGTCAACGCGCGCTTCCGGGACGTCCGGATCCGGGCAAACGCTGATGTGGCCCAGTTCGTTGACGTCATAATAGTTATTGCCCCACCAGGCAATATTATAAGTACGCAGCATCTTGCTGGCTTCCTGGGAGCTCATCGCTACCTCCTGCATGGAACGTAGTACACCGTGTTCGCCTGCTGACGAAGGCGAAACCATAGACATGTCGTCAGACATAGCGAACCTCAATTTTTAATAATAAGTGTAAGACAGTTAACTACTATCGCAGTCCAAAGATGCGATAACAACCCATGAACAGTCCTAAAGCCCAGCACTATCTGCTGGTTTTGCGACTGCGCGACCGGTTTCTTATTCATATCATCGTAAAACACGTAGCCGAACAGAGTATGACAGTCCGGAGAAACCACGAGAAAACTCTTGCCAGGCAAGAGCGCCCTTGTTCAGTTTTCTGACGGCCGACCGGCCCTGGAATCCTGAGAAGCGCCGAGATGGGGTGAACATCGGCTGGTTTGCATGAGAGAGATGCAGGTTGCGGAGTGCTGACGCGCGACAGAACGACGCGACGAATCAAACGAAAAACATTGGTTCATTATCTGGTATCACCTCCACACCGCCCTGCGACAGGGTCGGCGACAAGCCAAAGCTATACATACCGGGCAACAGGCGCTACGCCGCTGCGAGATTCTGTAAATACAGACTGCTTAACCCGGCTGGAAGTGGCACCACAGGGCCATGCCCCGTGCGCTTTTTTAATGAGCCGCGCGCGGCGTTTTATACCGAGAAGCGGGGTAAAAAGCAAAATAAAAATGTGCCTGTTTGCGCGGTTGTCAGGAAATTTTGCCAGGCGGGTTTTCCCATAAATGCGACCGCCATCAAAAAAGGCTGGAAATGGGCTCAAGATTTGACCTAAAATGGCCGTCCAGAAGTTAATCCGTCTATACTGATTAACACTCAGACTGCTCGTGTCGCTACCTGCGCGGCTTTGCGCTGATTATCCACCAAAGCCACATTACACAACAGTATGAGCTATCCGAATCGTCCACAGGTGAAATAAAATATGGCAAAACACCTTTTTACGTCTGAGTCCGTATCAGAAGGGCATCCTGACAAAATTGCTGACCAAATCTCCGATGCCGTGCTGGATGCGATCCTCGAGCAGGATCCAAAAGCGCGTGTCGCATGTGAAACCTATGTCAAAACCGGCATGGTGCTGGTAGGCGGCGAAATCACCACCAGCGCATGGGTTGATATCGAAGAGATCACCCGCAACACCGTCCGCGAAATTGGCTACGTGCATTCCGATATGGGCTTTGACGCCAACTCGTGCGCCGTACTGAGCGCCATTGGTAAACAGTCTCCGGACATTAACCAGGGCGTTGACCGTGCCGATCCGCTGGAACAGGGCGCCGGCGACCAGGGGCTGATGTTTGGCTACGCCACTAACGAAACCGACGTGCTGATGCCGGCGCCGGTGACTTACGCTCACCGTCTGGTGCAACGTCAGGCTGAAGTGCGTAAAAACGGCACCCTGCCGTGGCTGCGCCCGGATGCGAAAAGCCAGGTGACCTTCCAGTATGACGACGGCAAAATCGTCGGCATCGACGCGGTCGTTCTGTCGACTCAGCACGCGGAAGATATCGATCAGAAATCCCTGCAGGAAGCAGTGATGGAAGAGATCATCAAGCCGATTCTGCCGACCGAATGGCTCAACGCGTCCACCAAATTCTTCATCAACCCGACCGGCCGTTTCGTTATTGGCGGCCCGATGGGCGACTGCGGTCTGACCGGTCGTAAGATCATCGTTGATACCTACGGCGGCATGGCTCGCCACGGCGGCGGCGCGTTCTCCGGTAAAGATCCATCTAAAGTTGACCGTTCCGCAGCCTACGCGGCGCGCTATGTGGCGAAGAACATCGTTGCCGCAGGCCTGGCCGATCGTTGCGAAATTCAGGTTTCCTACGCTATCGGCGTTGCAGAACCAACGTCCATCATGGTGGAAACCTTTGGCACCGAGAAAGTGCCTTCTGAACAGCTGACCCTGCTGGTGCGCGAGTTCTTCGACCTGCGTCCATACGGCCTGATTCAGATGCTGGATCTGCTGCACCCGATCTACAAAGAAACCGCAGCCTACGGTCACTTTGGTCGCGAACATTTCCCATGGGAAAAAACCGACAAAGCGGCGCTGCTGCGGGAAGCGGCCGGTCTGAAATAATATCCGCGCTTCCTCTCTTCAAG
The DNA here is from genome assembly GCF_018223925.1 of Klebsiella sp. 10. Taxonomy (NCBI): domain Bacteria; kingdom Pseudomonadati; phylum Pseudomonadota; class Gammaproteobacteria; order Enterobacterales; family Enterobacteriaceae; genus Klebsiella; species Klebsiella sp. 10. The sequence goes on along the minus strand of NZ_JAGRRB010000012.1, from coordinate 331,938 downwards.
GCCAGCCTCGCGCTGGCCTTTTTATTTACGCCCCCCTTTTCTGCGCCCCCATTTCAACGCGCGGCCGCCACAAAATGAAAGCGATTACATAGTAAAGACTGTCACCTTCTGCCCAAAGACGCTATCTCCTGTACCCATTTTTCACAATGTTACATATTGTTTCGGTCAACTCTGATTACCGTTTTTCAAAATGTCGTCTATCCTTGTTTATATTGCTGATTTAAAAAGCATTTAATGAATTACGTTTCTTTACCTTTGTGGAAGCGATTACACAGCCGTGATTATAGTCACGTTTTTTTACCGACGAGTGTCCTACCCTAACCATCGACAGAATCAATAACTCAACTGGAGGGCGTTATGCCTGACAACAAAAAACAAGGGCGTTCGAACAAGACTATGACGTTCTTCGTCTGTTTCCTCGCCGCGCTGGCTGGCCTGCTGTTCGGCCTTGATATCGGTGTTATTGCGGGTGCCTTACCCTTTATTGCCAATGAGTTCCAGATTTCCGCCCACACCCAGGAGTGGGTGGTCAGCTCCATGATGTTCGGGGCTGCCGTCGGCGCGGTCGGCAGCGGCTGGCTCTCTTTCAAACTGGGCCGGAAAAAGAGCCTGATGATCGGCGCCATCCTCTTCGTCGCCGGTTCGCTGTTCTCTGCCGCCGCGCCAAACGTCGAGATCCTGCTGGTTTCCCGTGTGCTGCTCGGCCTGGCGGTGGGCGTCGCCTCATATACGGCTCCGCTGTATCTGTCGGAAATCGCCCCAGAAAAAATTCGCGGCAGTATGATTTCCATGTACCAGCTGATGATCACCATCGGGATCCTTGGCGCCTATCTCTCTGACACCGCTTTCAGCTACAGCGGCGCATGGCGCTGGATGCTCGGGGTTATCATCATTCCGGCGGTATTGCTGCTGATCGGTGTTATCTTCCTGCCGGACAGCCCGCGCTGGTTCGCCGCCAAACGTCGCTTTGTCGATGCGGAACGCGTGCTGCTGCGCCTGCGCGATACCAGCGCCGAAGCGAAACGCGAGCTCGATGAAATCCGTGAAAGCCTGAAGGTAAAACAGTCCGGCTGGTCGCTGTTTAAAGACAACAGCAACTTCCGCCGCGCGGTGTTCCTCGGCATCCTGCTGCAGGTGATGCAACAGTTCACCGGGATGAACGTCATCATGTACTACGCGCCGAAGATCTTTGAGCTGGCGGGTTATGCCAACACCACTGAGCAAATGTGGGGGACAGTGATCGTCGGTCTGACTAACGTGCTGGCCACCTTTATCGCCATCGGTCTGGTCGACCGCTGGGGCCGTAAACCGACGCTGATCCTTGGCTTTATCGTGATGGCCGCGGGTATGGGCGTCCTGGGTACCATGATGCACATCGGCATTCACTCCTCTACCGCCCAGTACATCGCCGTCCTGATGCTGCTGATGTTCATCGTCGGTTTCGCCATGAGCGCCGGCCCGCTGATTTGGGTACTGTGCTCCGAAATCCAGCCGCTGAAAGGCCGCGACTTCGGTATCACCTGCTCCACAGCGACCAACTGGATTGCCAACATGATTGTCGGCGCCACCTTCCTGACCATGCTCAACTCGCTGGGCAGCGCCAATACCTTCTGGGTGTACGGCGGTCTGAACGTGCTGTTTATCCTGCTGACGCTGTGGCTGATCCCGGAAACCAAAAACGTCTCGCTGGAACATATTGAACGTAACCTGATGCAGGGTCGTCCACTGCGCGAGATCGGTGCCCGCGATTAACCTTCCTGAGCTTCCTCCCATCCCGGGAGGAAGCTTCCTCTTGCTCTCCCCCCTCCGCCGCACTATCCTCTGGCGCTATGAAAACGCCCCGTATTCCCATCGCTATTCAGCAGGCCGTCATGCGCAGCCTGCGGGAGCATCTCGCCAATGCGAATCGCAAGCTGGAACGCCGCTATGCGGAACCGACGCTGGTCTACCAGCAGCGTGGTACTTCCGCCGGCACCGCCTGGCTGGAGAAAAACGAAATTCGTTTAAACCCGGTGCTGCTGCTGGAAAATCAGCGGGAGTTTATCGATGAAGTGGTGCCGCATGAGCTGGCGCACCTGCTGGTCTGGCAGCATTTCGGCCGCGTCGCGCCGCACGGGAAAGAGTGGAAATGGATGATGGAGAGCGTCCTTGGCGTTCCCGCGCGTCGCACCCACCGCTTTGAACTCGCTTCGGTCCGCCAGAACACCTTCCCCTATCGCTGTCGCTGTCAGCAGCACCAGCTCACCGTCCGTCGCCATAACCGGGTGGTTCGCGGCGAGGCCACCTACCGCTGCGTTCGCTGCGGCGATCTGCTGGTGGCTGAAAAATAACCATCGGAATTAATTAGAAACTTTCTGATCTGACTGATTGCATCCGGCACCCTCATTCGCTACGTTGCGGGCTCGTTTTGACACGGAGTTAACGATGTCCCGTATGCATGTTTTAGCCGTAGCGGTATTGAGCGCGGCAGTCAGTGGTCCGCTTGCGGCCGCTGGTATTAATAGTTTTTCCCAGGCCAAAGCCGCTGGCGTCAAAGTGAATGCCGACGTTCCGGGCGATTTTTATTGCGGCTGTAAAATCGACTGGCAGGGGAAAAAAGGCGTTATCGATTTGGAATCCTGCGGCTATAAAGTGCGTAAAAATGAGAACCGCGCCAGCCGGGTTGAATGGGAGCACGTAGTGCCGGCATGGCAGTTCGGCCATCAGCGTCAGTGCTGGCAGGAGGGTGGACGTAAAAACTGCGCCAAAGATCCGGAATACCGCAAGATGGAAAGCGATATGCACAACCTGCAGCCGGCGGTGGGAGAAGTGAATGGCGATCGCGGCAACTTTATGTACAGCCAGTGGAACGGCGGTGAAGGCCAGTACGGCCAGTGCACCATGAAGGTCGATTTTAAAGATAAAATTGCCGAGCCCCCTGCCCGCGCTCGCGGCGCCATCGCCCGCACCTACTTCTATATGCGCGACCGCTATCAGCTGAATCTTTCCCGCCAGCAAACTCAGCTGTTTACCGCCTGGAATAAACAGTACCCGGTCACCGCCTGGGAATGTGAACGTGATGAGCGCATCGCGAAAGTGCAGGGCAACCATAATCCGTATGTCCAACAGGCTTGCCAGGCGCAAAAGAGCTAACCTACACTAGCGGCAATTGTTAATTTGCAGCCCTGTGCTTCCCGCCCGATGGCGGGAAGCTGGCATCTGCGCAACGAACGGAATATCAAGCATGCGCATTCCTCGCATCCATCATCCAGAACGCCTCATTGTCGGCAGCCAGATCGCGCTGAGCGATGACGCGGCCAACCACGTCGGCCGCGTCCTGCGCATGACCGCCGGTCAGCACCTACAGCTTTTTGACGGCAGTAACCAGGTGTTTGACGCGGTCATCACCGAGGCCGGTAAGAAAAACGTTACGGTTGAGGTGCTCAGTGGCGAACCTGACGATCGGGAATCGCCGCTGCATATCCATTTAGGCCAGGTGATGTCCCGCGGCGAAAAAATGGAATTCACCATCCAGAAATCGATCGAACTCGGGGTAAGCCTCATAACGCCACTGTTTTCCGAGCGCTGCGGCGTTAAACTGGATGCCGAACGTTTGCAGAAAAAGATCCAGCAGTGGCAGAAAATCGCTATTGCCGCCTGCGAACAGAGCGGTCGTAACGTGGTACCGGAAATACGTCCGGCGATGCAGCTGGAGGCGTGGTGCGCCGAGCAGGACAGCGGGCTGAAGCTCAACCTGCACCCGCGCGCCAGCGCCAGCATTAACACGCTGCCGCTGCCGGTTGAACGCGTCCGTCTGCTGATTGGCCCGGAAGGCGGGCTGTCGGCTGAAGAGATAGCGATGACCGCGCAATACCAGTTTACTGATATCCTGTTGGGACCGCGCGTTCTGCGTACAGAGACTACTGCGCTCACCGCCATCACCGCCCTACAGGTGCGTTTTGGCGACTTAGGTTGAGGCGTTAACGGAGAAGAACCATGATCAAGCTCGGCATCGTGATGGATCCCATCGCAACCATCAACATCAAGAAAGACACCAGCTTCGCTATGTTGCTGGAGGCGCAGCGTCGCGGCTATGAACTCCATTATATGGAGATGAACGACCTCTATTTGATCAACGGCGAAGCCCGCGCCCGGACGCGCACGCTGAGCGTCGAACAGAACTACGATAAATGGTATGACTTCACCGGCGAGCAGGATCTGCCGCTGGCGGACCTTGACGTCATCCTGATGCGTAAGGATCCGCCGTTTGATACCGAATTTATTTATGCCACCTACATCCTGGAGCGAGCGGAAGAGAAAGGCACGCTTATCGTCAACAAGCCGCAGAGTCTGCGCGACTGTAACGAGAAGCTGTTCACCGCCTGGTTCTCTGAACTGACTCCGGAAACGTTGGTCACCCGCAATAAAGCCCAGCTGAAAGCCTTCTGGGAAAAGCACGGCGATATCATCATGAAACCGCTCGACGGCATGGGCGGCGCCTCTATTTTCCGTGTTAAAGCCGGCGATCCAAACCTTGGGGTGATTGCCGAGACGCTGACCGAACTGGGCAGCCGCTACTGCATGGCGCAGAACTATCTGCCGGCCATTAAAGATGGCGACAAGCGCGTGTTGGTAGTGGATGGAGAGCCCGTGCCTTACTGCCTGGCGCGAATTCCGCAGGGTGGCGAGACCCGCGGCAATCTGGCCGCCGGCGGCCGCGGCGAAGCCCGCCCGTTGACCGAAAGCGACTGGGAAATCGCCCGCCGCGTCGGCCCGACGCTGAAGGCCAAAGGCCTTATCTTCGTCGGCCTGGATATCATCGGCGACCGTCTGACGGAAATTAACGTCACCAGCCCCACCTGCGTACGCGAAATCGAAGCCGCCTTCCCGGATATTTCGATCACCGGTATGCTGATGGACGCTATCGAAAGACGTATCGATAAATAAGCACGACGGCGGACCAACGTCCGCTTTTGGCGCAGCGAGCGCGGATTACCGCGCTCGTGAAACGTTGCCAGCCTGACGCCACTCGGGCGCCGGCCAGATAAAGTGCATCGACACCATTCTACTTTGCCCGCATACTGGGTGTTGCTTTTTTGAACCAGGAACGAACCTCTGACAATGAATTTACAGCATCACTTTCTGATTGCCATGCCCGCGCTTCAGGACCCCATTTTCCGCCGCTCCGTAGTCTATATCTGCGAGTACAACGACGAGGGTGCCATGGGCATTATTATCAATAAGCCGCTGGAAAATCTGCAGGTGGAAGGGATCCTTGAGAAGCTCAAAATTGTCCCGGAGCCGCGCAATCCAGAGATCCGTCTGGATAAACCGGTGATGCTGGGAGGCCCGCTGGCGGAAGACCGCGGCTTCATTTTGCATACCCCGCCCTCTGACTTTTCCTCGAGCATTCGCATCTCGGATAACACGGTGATTACCACCTCGCGGGATGTTCTTGAAACCTTAGGAACCGATCGGCAGCCGGGCAACGTGCTGGTTGCGTTGGGCTACTCTTCGTGGGAGAAAGGGCAGCTGGAGCAGGAGATTTTAGATAATGCCTGGCTCACCGCCCCGGCGGATCAGAATATTCTTTTCCGTACGCCGATCGCCGATCGCTGGCGCGAGGCGGCTAAACTAATTGGTATCGACATTGTGACGATGCCAGGCGTCGCGGGGCATGCGTGATGAGCGGAACCTTTCTCGGCTTTGACTTTGGCACCAAAAGCATCGGCGTGGCGGTGGGACAACGCATCACCGCGACCGCACGACCATTACCGGCGCTGAAGGCGCAGGATGGTAAACCGGACTGGAACGTCATCGAAAAACTGCTTAAAGAGTGGCAGCCTGAGGCGGTAATCGTCGGCCTGCCGCTCAATATGGACGGCACCGAGCAACCGCTGACGGCGCGCGCGCGTAATTTCGCCAATAAAATTCATGGCCGCTTTGGCGTCGCGATCCTTCTCCACGATGAACGGCTGAGTACGGTTGAGGCCCGCGCGGGCCTGTTTGAACACGGCGGCTACCGGGCGCTGAATAAAGGCAGCGTCGATTCAGCCTCTGCCGTAGTCATACTGGAAAGCTACTTCGAGCAGAGCTTTTAAACTCTGCCCTCCTGCGCCGCCGGCGGACCGCTGACGGCGCACGTTTACCCGCTTAGTGGCGCAGATGTTCGTTAGCCCAGCTCACCGCCTGGGTGCGATTTTTCACGCTCAGTTTACGAAACACATTGTACAGGTGCGTCCGCACCGTGTTCTCGCTGATAAACAGCGCGCGGGCGATATCCAGGTTCGTTGCGCCGCAGCGCAGTTCGTTGAGGATCTCGCATTCCCGCTCGGTCAGCGGCGAGTTCTCTACTGGAGTCGATGCATGGTCCGCAGCGTACATCGCCGGGTGCATCACGCTCAATTCAGCCGTCTGCTCGCCGTTCAGCACGGCCTTAACGCCCTCAATTAAGCGCGATTCATCATCGTCATGACGGAACACGCCATATAAAGCCGGCCACTGCGCCATTTCGTATAGCTCATACTTTTGTGCGCTATTAATAATCAACAAACGAGGATTATCTGCCTGCAGGCGAATAATATCCCGCCACACCCCGTTTAATTTCTTATTTGACACTGCAATATCAAATAATATTACAGAATCTTTTGCCAAACTCTGCGCCAGCGGTTTATTAATATTTTGTAAAACCACCGGTGCCATCAGGGTTTCGCTCAGATAGCTGGCAAAGGCTTTGCTTTGAATAGACGGGTGGGTAATAAAGGTTACCTGACGAGAAGATGATGAATTTCCATTTAAATTAATCACTTAAAACTCTCCTTAGCTGTTACCCACCGCCATGGTGGTTAAATGAATAAAAAAAGATACAAACAGTCGTGAATTTATAAATCACCAAGGTAATTTACAAACTGAAACGTTATTCCATGAGAATCATCCTATTCCCACAAACAGCATAAATCGAATGACTCAAAGCTGTCAAAAGATAATCAAACTTTTTTCCTGGAAATGCGTATTCACTGTCGACATATCTAATCTGAATGTGTTATTTGAATTTATAATCAAAAGTTATTTGTATTACCAAATAATATTAATAAACAACAAATAAACATTCATCTAACATATCATTTAACCTGTCATATCAATCTCTTTCTCATCTTATAGCGCGCCTGCAGCGACACGTTGCTGAAAACTCTGGGTAAAGGTCAACATTCCGGCCTGCATCCCGGTCTGCATCACACCAGGCAATTGATGTACTTTTCCTTCACGGATCAAATTCGCCACCGCTGGCGTGTTGACCAGAAGCTCGTATAGCGCAACTCTCCCGCCCTGACGTGCAGGTAACAATTTTTGCGCCAGCACCGCGCACAGGCTTCCGGCAAGCTGGCTACGAACCTGATCTTTCTCCTCCGCCGGAAAGACATCGATCAATCTCTCCACCGCCGGCGCCGCGCCGCGGGTATGTAATGTCGCCATTACCAGGTGCCCGGTCTCCGCCGCGGTTAACGCCAGGCGAATGGTTTCGCTGTCGCGTAGCTCCCCGAGCAGGATCACATCCGGATCCTGGCGCAGCGCCACGCGGAGCGCCGCGGCGAACGAAGGACAGTGACGGCCAACTTCCCGCTGCTGGATCAGACAGCGCTCGCTGTGATGAATAAATTCCACCGGATCTTCAAGCGTCAGAATATGGCCATCAAGATGCTGATTGAGGTGCCCCACCATTGCCGCCAGGGTGGTCGACTTGCCGCTGCCCGTCGCTCCGGTGACCAACAGCAAACCACTCTCTTCCGCCAGCAGTTCGCTCAGCGCAGGCGGGGCGCCGAGCGTGTCCAGACGCGGGCACTGTTCAGGAAGGAGGCGCAGCACCAGCGATATCCCACGCGTATGGGCGAAGGCGCTGGCGCGCAGCCGCGCACCGCAGGCCAGGGTCAGCGCAAAGTCAATCTGGCCGTGTTCCTGCCAGTGCAGTAACTGTGCGGCATCGAGCCAGTCGTTGAGTAAATTCGCAATATCCGGCGCGGGAAAGGGCGCGGGCTCCAGCCTGCCCTGCCGCCGCCAGCGTGGTGCGGCGGAATTGCACAGGTGTAGATCGGAGACATTATGCTTTACACTAAGGGCTACGATTTCTTCCAGCTTCATAACTCATCCTCGGAATATGAACGATATTGCGCATAACCTGGCACAGGTCCGGGACAAAATCTCCGGTGCTGCCGCCCGATGCGGGCGTGCGCCAGAAGAAGTGACATTGCTTGCAGTGAGTAAAACGAAACCTGCGAGCGCGATCGAAGAAGCCATTGCGGCAGGCCAGCGGGCATTTGGTGAAAACTACGTCCAGGAGGGCGTGGAGAAGATTAACCATTTCCAGCAGGCTGGCGTCAGCGGGCTGCAGTGGCACTTTATTGGCCCCCTGCAGTCCAACAAAAGCCGGTTGGTGGCAGAGCATTTTGACTGGTGCCACACCGTCGATCGGCTGAAAATCGCCACCCGCCTGAACGAGCAGCGCCCGGCGCATTTGCCGCCGCTGAAGGTGCTGATTCAAATTAACATCAGCGATGAGCAGAGCAAATCCGGCATCCCGCTGGAAGCGCTCGACGGCTTAGCGGCGGAGATCGCTGAGTTACCTCATCTGGAACTGCGCGGCCTGATGGCCATCCCCGCGCCTGAGTCAGAATATGTAAGGCAGTTTGCCGTCGCCCGGCAAATGGCGGTAGCATTTGCGCGATTAAAAACGCGGTACCCCACGGTCGATACGTTGTCTCTGGGAATGTCGAACGATATGGAAGCCGCAATCGCGGCGGGAAGCACGATGGTGCGCATCGGTACTGCCATTTTTGGTGCGCGCGACTACAGCAAATAATAAGGAATCTGAGGAACGCCATGAAGACGTTGACTTTCCTGCTTTCAACGGTCATTGAGCTTTACACGATGGTCGTGTTGTTACGCGTCTGGATGCAGTGGGCGCGCTGCGACTTTTACAACCCGTTTTCGCAGTTTGTGGTGAAAGCCACGCAGCCGATTGTCGGACCGCTGCGCCGGATTATCCCGGCAATGGGGCCGATTGACAGCGCCTCGCTGCTGGTGGCATTTATTCTCTGCGTCATCAAAGCGATCGTGCTGTTTATGGTGATCACCTTCCAGCCGATCATCTGGATCTCCGCTCTGCTTATTCTGCTGAAAACCATCGGCTCGTTGATCTTCTGGGTACTGCTGTTGATGGCGATCATGAGCTGGGTCAGCCAGGGCCGTAGCCCGGTGGAGTATGTGCTGATGCAGCTGGCGGACCCGCTGCTGCGCCCTATCCGCAACCTGCTGCCGTCGATGGGCGGTATCGATTTCTCGCCGATGGTGCTGGTATTGCTGTTGTACGTAATCAATATGGGCATCGCCGAAGTGCTGCAGGCCACCGGTAATGTACTGCTGCCGGGGCTGTGGATGGCGCTATGAGTGCCGTTGAAACCTGCGCTGACGGGCTGGTGCTGAGGCTGTACATTCAGCCTAAGGCCAGCCGCGATAGCATCGTGGGCGTACATGGCGACGAGCTTAAAGTCGCCATTACCGCCCCGCCCGTTGATGGCCAGGCCAATGCCCACCTGGTGAAATTTCTCGCCAAACAGTTCCGCGTCGCCAAAAGCCAGGTACTGATTGAAAAAGGCGAGCTGGGCCGCCATAAGCAAGTTAAAATCATCGCCCCACAACAGATCCCGACTGCGGTCGCGGCGCTAACTGAATAAACAGGATTCATCATGCAAAAAGTCGTCCTCGCTACCGGCAACGCCGGCAAAGTGCGCGAACTGGCCTCGCTGCTGGAAGATTTTGGTCTCGATATCGTCGCTCAGACCGAGCTGGGCGTGGACTCTGCGGAAGAGACCGGCCTGACCTTCATTGAAAACGCGATTCTGAAAGCGCGCCACGCGGCGCAGATCACCGGCCTGCCAGCCATCGCTGACGATTCCGGTCTGGCCGTCGATGCTCTTGGCGGCGCGCCGGGTATTTACTCCGCCCGCTATTCCGGCGTCGACGCCAGCGACCAGCAGAATCTTGAGAAGCTGCTCGACGCGTTAAAGGACGTGCCGGACGACCAGCGTCAGGCCCAGTTCCACTGCGTGCTGGTCTATCTGCGCCATGCCGAAGATCCCACGCCGCTGGTGTGCCACGGCAGCTGGCCTGGGGTAATCACCCGACAAGCCGCCGGTCATGGCGGCTTCGGTTACGACCCGATCTTCTTCGTCCCGTCAGAAGGGAAAACCGCGGCCGAACTGAGCCGTGAAGAAAAGAGCGCCATTTCCCATCGCGGGCAGGCGCTGAAACTGTTACTGGAAGCATTACGTAATGGCTAATTTGCCGCCGCTGAGTCTCTATATCCATATTCCCTGGTGCGTGCAGAAATGCCCGTACTGCGATTTTAATTCGCATGCGCTGAAAGGCGAGGTGCCGCATGATGACTACGTCCAGCATCTGCTGAACGATCTGCAGGCTGATGCGCACTATGCCCAGGGACGGGAAATAGGCACTATTTTTATCGGCGGCGGAACGCCGAGCCTGCTGTCCGGCCCGGCCATGCAAACCCTTCTGGATGGCGTCCGCGCCTGCCTGCCGCTGGCCGCCGGGGCGGAAATCACCATGGAAGCCAACCCGGGTACCGTGGAGGCCGATCGCTTCGTTGATTATCAGCGCGCCGGGGTGAACCGCATCTCCATCGGCGTACAAAGCTTTAGCGAACCGAAGCTGCAGCGCCTGGGGCGGATCCACGGCCCGGAGGAAGCCAAGCGCGCAGCACGTCTCGCCAGCGGCCTCGGCTTGCGCAGCTTCAACCTCGACCTGATGCACGGTCTGCCGGACCAGTCGCTGGAGGAGGCGCTGGACGATCTGCGTCAGGCGATTGCCCTCAACCCGCCGCACCTGTCGTGGTACCAGCTGACCATTGAGCCGAACACCTTGTTCGGCTCCCGGCCGCCGGTGCTGCCGGATGACGACGCGCTATGGGATATTTTCGAGCAGGGGCATCAGCTGCTGAGCGCCGCCGGCTATCAGCAGTACGAGACGTCCGCCTATGCTAAGCCAGGCTTCCAGTGTCAGCATAATCTCAACTACTGGCGCTTTGGCGACTACCTCGGCATCGGCTGCGGCGCGCACGGCAAGATCACCTTCCCTGACGGACGCATTCTGCGAACCGCCAAAACCCGCCACCCGCGCGGGTATATGGAAGGCCGTTACCTTGAGCGTCAGCATGATGTGGAAGAAGCGGATAAACCGTTTGAGTTCTTTATGAACCGTTTTCGCCTGCTGGAGGCCGCGCCGCGCGCTGAATTTAGCCGCTATACCGGACTTGAGGAAGCGGCGATCCGCCCGCAGCTGGACGCGGCGATAGCCCAGGGCTACCTGCAGGAAGACGAGCAGAACTGGCAGATTACCGAGCACGGTAAGCTGTTCCTGAATTCCCTGCTTGAGTTGTTTCTGAACGAGTAAACGCAGCGGCGGTCCTGCCGGGAAGCGGACCGCCATGGCATTATTTCAGCGAGCCAACCAGCGCTTTGCGGCTGTCCTCCAGCGATACCACCCGGCTGCAGACGTCCTTACCAAACTGCTGGAAATCGGCCTCCTGGTTTTTCCATTCCTCCTGAATCGCCGTTTGCAGGCCGCCGAGGCTGCCGAGAATGCCCTGTAGCGGATTACCGCCGCCTTTGAGCACCGCTTTGGCGCCCATCTCGTTAATGCTGTCCTGCAGAATGCCGCCCATCGCCTGATTCACCAGCTGCTGGCCATCGGCGCGTACCTGGTCGATGGCTTTATAGTGGAAGGTCAGGCCATCGCTGCGGCGCTCAATTATGCGGTTCATCTGTTCTTTCAGCTGCGCGTCCAGTTTGGTCAGGCGACCGTGCATGCTGCTGTTGGCGCCAACCTGTTCGGTAATGATTTTATCCAGCGCCTTGCGGCTTTTTTCGACTCGCGAACGCGCGCCTTCGTCAATCCACGGCAGGCTGCTGCGCAGGCTGGCCTGATAATCCTGCGCCTGTTCGCGCTGGGCGGCGCTGAGCGCATAGGCCTTGCCGTTAAAGGTCAGATTGCCGTCCGGCTTTATCACCAGATCGCCGTTTTCCCCTTTCACCTGCACCTGCTGCGGGCTGAGGATCACATCGTCACGCGGCGTGACGCTACACTGGTAGTCCGCATGGGCAGACAAAGCGGTGACGGAGAGCGCCACCGCCAGCAGCGTTTTACGCATCATAAAACTCCCTTAAGACAAAACGGGCCGGCAATTGCCGACCCTTGTCAAACTTAGTCCCACCAGACGTCAAAAAGTTCGCTGGTGCGCACATCCTCTAACTTACGCGCTTCCAGCCATTTGCGTACGATAGCCTGATGCTCTTCAGTGCACTTACCAATCTCCTGCATGCAGATGAGCCCTTCCCAGGAGAGATAACCGCTGCCGTCGAAGGCCAGCTTGTTCGGCTCTATCACCTCTTCGATCAGATCGTTGACCGTCTGGTCGATCTGCTCTTCGCTGGTCCCTTCCGGGAAACGCCAGGCGACGGAGAAGCCTAACTCCTGAAACTCATCGATATGCATTTTTTTACGCAGACGACGGCTACGATTCTTGGCCATTATTTCACCCTCTCGAACATTAAGTCCCATACGCCGTGGCCGAGACGATGGCCACGCTGTTCAAATTTGGTTACCGGGCGCGATTCCGGGCGCGGTACGTAATCGTTGCTTGCCGACTGGTTACGATAGCCTTCCAGCGAGGACATAACTTCCAGCATATGCACGGCATAGGCTTCCCAGTCGGTCGCCATATGGAAGACGCCGCCGAGCTTCAACTTGCTTTTCACCAGCTCAGCGAAAGGCGGCTGCACGATACGACGTTTATTATGACGCGCTTTATGCCACGGATCAGGGAAAAACAGTTGCACCATATTCAGCGAGTTATCCGGGATCATGGTATGCAGCACTTCCACCGCATCGTGACACATTACGCGCAGGTTTTGTACGCCTTCTTCTTCCGCAGAAGCCAGACAAGCGCCAACGCCCGGGGAGTGTACTTCAATGCCGAGGAAATTCTGTTCCGGTTTGGCTTTCGCCATCGCCACCAGCGAGGCGCCCATCCCGAAGCCAATTTCTAAGGTGACCGGCGCGTCACGGCCAAACAGGGCGGCGAAATCGAGCGGCGCATCGTTGAATTCAACGCCCATCACCGGCCAAATGTTATCCAGCGCATGCTGCTGCCCTTTCGTCAGGCGGCCCTGGCGACGGACGAAGCTACGAATACGGCGCAGCGGGCGACCGTTTTCATCGAATTCCGGAGAGATGACGTCGTTTTTCATAAAAGTTTGGTCTGCTTGTGAATGTGTTCGGAAAACGGGCATTATCCAAAGTTACCCGGCGGATGCAAGGGTTTACAGCCACTCGCCCTTATGCTGCAATCTGCCCCCCTGTAATCGCGATCCCGGAGCCGTAGCTTTGACTTTTCTCGCCACGCAATTTTCAGCCCAGGTTCTGGACTGGTACGATAAATACGGGCGTAAAACCCTGCCCTGGCAAATCGCCAAGACGCCCTACAAAGTATGGCTCTCCGAAGTGATGTTGCAACAAACCCAGGTGACCACGGTAATCCCCTATTTTGAACGCTTTATGGCGCGTTTCCCCACGGTGGTGGATCTCGCCAACGCGCCGCTGGATGAAGTGCTGCATCTGTGGACCGGTCTGGGCTACTATGCGCGGGCGCGCAACTTACATAAAGCCGCACAGCAAGTCGCCACACTGCACGGCGGGGAATTCCCCCGGACCTTTGACGAAGTGGCGGCGCTGCCCGGCGTCGGGCGCTCAACGGCGGGGGCGATTTTATCCCTTTCGCTCGGTCAGCATTATCCGATTCTCGACGGCAACGTGAAGCGCGTGCTCGCCCGCTGCTATGCTGTCAGCGGCTGGCCGGGGAAAAAAGAGGTGGAAAAACGGCTGTGGGACATCAGCGAAGAGGTCACCCCGGCAGAGGGCGTCGAGCGCTTCAACCAGGCGATGATGGATCTCGGGGCAATGGTTTGCACCCGCTCGAAGCCGAAGTGCGAGCTGTGTCCGCTGAGCAACGGCTGCGTGGCCTACGCGAACCATTCATGGGCGGAATATCCGGGCAAAAAACCGAAGCAGACCCTCCCGGAACGCACCGGCTACTTCCTGCTGATGCAGCACGGCGACGAGGTGTTTCTTTCCCAGCGTCCGCCGGTGGGTCTGTGGGGCGGGTTGTTCTGTTTTCCGCAGTTTGCAGACGAAGCGGAGCTACGCGAGTGGCTGGCGCAGCGCCAGATTAAGGCCGATAATCTGACGCAATTAACCGCTTTTCGCCACACTTTCAGCCATTTCCACCTGGATATTATTCCGATGTGGCTTACAGTGCACTCATCTGGCGCATGCATGGATGAAGGCAACGCACTCTGGTATAACTTAGCGCAGCCGCCGTCGGTCGGTCTGGCGGCCCCCGTGGAGCGCTTGTTGCAACAGCTAAAAGCCGGAGCGCCGGTATAAATTTTTCGGCTATCAAAGAGGATTAATTATGAGCAGAACCATTTTTTGTACCTTCCTGCAGCGTGAAGCGGACGGCCAGGATTTCCAGCTGTATCCGGGCGAGCTCGGAAAGCGTATTTACAACGAAATCTCCAAAGAAGCCTGGGCGCAGTGGCAGCACAAGCAGACCATGCTGATCAACGAGAAAAAGCTCAGCATGATGAACCCGGAGCACCGCAAACTGCTTGAGCAGGAGATGGTGCAGTTCCTGTTTGAAGGGAAAGACGTGCACATCGAAGGCTACACGCCGCCGGAAAAACAGTAAGGGCCCTGCGGCCTTTAAAAAAACAAACACAACACGCACGCCCGGAATGATGAAAAAATACTTAGCGCTCGCGCTGATTGCGCCGTTGCTCGTTTCGTGTTCCAGCTCCAATAAAAAAGGCGCCGAATACAACGAGGCCTGGGTCAAGGACACGAACGGATTCGATATTTTGATGGGCCAGTTCGCCCACAACATCGAGAACATTTGGGGGTACAACGAAGTCCTGCTCGCCGGGCCAAAGGACTACGTCAAGTACACCGACCAGTATCAAACCCGCAGCCACATCAACTTCGATGAAGGGACGATCACCGTCGAGACCATTGCCGGCACCGACCCTCGCGGACGACTGCGCCAGGCGATCATCAAAACCCTGTTGATGGGCGATGACCCCAACTCCATTGACCTCTATTCCGATGTCGATGACATCCAGATCTCCAAAGAGCCGTTCCTCTATGGCCAGGTGGTGGATAACACCGGGGCGTCGATTCGCTGGGAGTGGCGCGCCGCGCGCTTTGCCGACTATCTGCTGCAAACCCGTCTGAAGAGCCGCAACAACGGCCTGCGCGTGGTCTACAGCATCACCATTAACCTGGTGCCGAACCACCTCGACAAACGTGCGCATAAATACCTCGGCATGGTGCGTCAGGCCTCGCGTAAGTATGGGGTTGATGAGTCGCTGATCCTCGCGATTATGCAGACCGAATCCTCCTTTAACCCCTATGCGGTCAGCCATGCCGACGCCATGGGGCTGATGCAGGTGGTCCAGCACAGCGCCGGCAGAGACGTCTTCCGCTCCCAGGGTAAATCCGGCCTGCCAAGCCGCAGCTATCTGTTTGACCCGGCGAATAACATCGACACCGGTACCGCCTACCTGGCGATGCTGAACAATGTTTACCTCGCCGGCATCGATAACCCCACCTCGCGTCGCTACGCGGTGATCACTGCCTATAACGGCGGCGCCGGCAGCGTACTGCGGGTCTTCTCCAGCGATAAAGTGCAGGCGGCCAATATTATCAACAGCATGGCGCCAGGGGACGTCTACCAGACGCTGACCACCCGCCATCCGTCGGCGGAATCGCGCCGCTATCTGTACAAAGTTAATACGGCGCAGAAAAGCTACCGCCGTAAATAGCCCTCCTCCCGACTCCGGCCTCAGCCCCGCGCTGAGGCCGCGCTTATTCTCCGCCATACTCTGTAATATCTTTCGGTTTTCTGCGGCAGTTAACAGAAGCATTAAGCTAGTGAATGATAGAATCGCATCAAAATAACGGGATTAATGTTATTTTAAAAACATAACAAGCCCACATTCGTGAGGATAACTACATGAATCTTAAGCTGCAGCTCAAAATACTGTCGTTCCTGCAGTTCTGCCTTTGGGGGAGCTGGCTCACCACGCTTGGCTCGTACATGTTTGTCACGCTGAAGTTTGACGGCGCGGCAATCGGCGCAGTGTATAGCTCGCTCGGTATCGCCGCGGTGTTGATGCCGACGCTACTCGGCATCGTCGCCGATAAGTGGATCAGCGCCAAATGGGTATACGCCATCTGCCACCTGGTCGGCGCGTTAACGCTGTACCTCGCGGCGCAGGTCACCACGCCGGGCGAGATGTTCCTCGTGATCCTGCTTAACTCGCTGGCCTATATGCCGACGCTTGGCTTGATCAATACCATCTCCTACTACCGCCTGCAGTCGGCGGGGCTGGATATTGTCACCGATTTCCCGCCAATTCGTATCTGGGGCACCATCGGCTTTATCCTCGCCATGTGGGGCGTGAGCTTCTCCGGCTTTGAACTGAGCCATATGCAGCTGTACATTGGCGCGACGCTGTCGGTCCTGCTGACTCTGTTCACCCTGACGCTGCCGCATATTCCGGTCGCCAACGCCCAGCGCAATCAAAGCTGGACGGAGATGCTCGGCCTGAACGCTTTTGCGCTGTTTAAAAACAAGCGTATGGCTATCTTCTTTATCTTCTCGATGATGCTCGGCGCCGAGCTGCAAATCACTAACATGTTCGGTAACACCTTCCTGCACAGCTTCGATAAAGATCCGCTGTTTGCCGGCAGCTTTATCGTCGAGCACGCGTCAGTGCTGATGTCGATTTCGCAGATTTCCGAAACGCTGTTTATCCTGACCATCCCATTCTTCCTTAGCCGCTACGGCATTAAGAACGTGATGCTTATCAGTATTGTGGCGTGGATGCTGCGCTTCGGCCTGTTCGCCTTTGGCGACCCGACGCCGTTCGGCACTGTACTGCTGGTGCTGTCGATGATCGTCTACGGCTGCGCCTTCGACTTCTTTAACATCTCCGGTTCGGTGTTCGTTGAGAAAGAGGTGCGCCCGGAAATCCGCGCCAGCGCTCAGGGGATGTTCCTGATGATGACCAACGGCTTCGGCTGTATTCTCGGCGGGATGGTGAGCGGCAAAGTCGTCGAACACTTTACCGTCGAGGGGATCACTGACTGGCAGAGCGTGTGGCTGATTTTCGCCGGCTATTCGCTGGTGCTGGCCTTTGCCTTCGTGGCGCTGTTCAAATACAAACACGTCAGACAACCGACCGCCGCCCAGCAGAGCGTGTGATCGGCAAAAGTAAAACGCCCCGCCTGTTCGGCGGGGCGTTTTTTTATCCCTTCAGCACGTAGCCATACAGCCGCTTAATGCCGTCCGGATCCGTCTCGCTGTAAACCCCCTGCAGCTCCGGCGAGAAGCCAGGCAGCATATTGACTCCCTCCTCCAGCGCGAGGAAATAGCGCAGCACGGCGCCGCCCCAGACCTCGCCGGGCACCACGCACAGCACGCCCGGCGGATACGGCAGCGCCCCCTCCGCCGCGACGCGGCCTTCCGCCTCGCTCAGACGCACCAGCTCAACGTTGCCGCGAATAAACTCGTGGTTGGCATCCTGGGGATTCATCACCACCCTTGGGAAGCTCCGTTTACGGAACATCTCTTTTTGCAGGCTCTTCACGTCAAAGCTAACGTACAGATCGTGCATCTCCTGGCACAGCTCGCGCAGGGTATAGTCGCGATAACGCACCGGATATTTGTTATAGATGGTCGGCAACACATCGGCCAGCGGCGTATCCGCTTCAATATGCTGTTCAAACTGCCCGAGCATCGCTACCAGCTGCGCCATTTTTTCGGCACTTTCCGCCGGCGTCAGCAGGAACAGAATCGAGTTGAGATCGCACTTCTCCGGCACGATGCCGTTTTCACGCAGATAATGCGCCAGAATAGTCGCCGGAATGCCGAACTCACTGTACTCCCCACTCTCCGCGTCGATGCCCGGGGTGGTCAGCAGCAGCTTGCACGGGTCGACAAAATACTGGTCGTCCGCATAGCCCTCAAAACCATGCCAGCGCGCGCCCGGCTCGAAGCTGAAGAAGCGGCGCTCCCGGGCGATCGCCTCGGTCGGGTGATCCTGCCACGGGCGCCCCGCCACCATCGGCGGAATAAAGGGCTGGATCATCTTGCAGTTGGCGATGATCGCTTTGCGCGCCTCAATGCCCAGCGCCACACACTCGGCCCACAGGCGACGGCCGCTCTCACCTTCATGGATTTTAGCGTTGACGTCCAGTGCGGCGAACAGCGGATAGAACGGGCTGGTGGAAGCATGCAGCATAAAGGCGTTATTCAGCCGCTTGTGCGGACAGAAGCGCGCCTGGCCGCGCAGATGGTTATCCTTTTTATGGATCTGCGACGTCTGTGAGAAGCCGGCCTGCTGCTTGTGCACGGACTGGGTGACAAAAATACCCGGATCGTCGGGGGTCAGCTCCAGCAGCAGCGGCGAGCAGTCGGCCATCATTGGGATAAACTGCTCATAGCCCACCCACGCCGAGTCGAACAAGATGTAATCGCAGAGGTGGCCGATCTTATCCACCACCTGGCGGGCGTTATAGACCGTGCCGTCATAGGTTCCGAGCTGGATCACCGCCAGACGAAACGGGCGAGAGGCCGTGGCTTTCTCTGGCGACGCTTCGCGGATGAGATCCCGCAGGTAATGCTCATCAAAGCAGCGCTCGTCAATGCCGCCGATAAAGCCGAACGGATTGCGCGCAGCTTCCAGATAGACAGGCGTCGCTCCCGCCTGGATCAGCGCCCCGTGATGGTTTGACTTGTGGTTGTTGCGATCGAACAGCACCAGATCGCCGCGGGTCAATAGCGCGTTGGTCACGACTTTGTTGGCCGCCGAGGTGCCATTGAGGACGAAGTAGGTTTTATCCGCGTTGAACACCTTCGCAGCGAACTTCTGCGCGTGCTTGGCCGATCCTTCGTGGATCAGCAGATCGCCTAATTTCACATCGGCGTTGCACATGTCGGCGCGAAAGACATTTTCGCCAAAAAAGTCATAGAACTGACGGCCTGCAGGGTGCTTTTTGAAAAACGCCCCGTGCTGATGCCCCGGACAGGCAAAGGTGCTGTTATCCATCTCGACGTACTGGGTCAGGGTATTGAAAAACGGCGGCAGCAGACGCGCTTCATAATCACAGGCCGCCGCCTCCAGCTCCAGCCACTCCTGATCTTTACCGGCGATCACCGCCTGCACCCCCTCCGGCTTGTCGACCGCCGTCTCACTCAGCAGGTAGACCGGCAGGTTAAATCCGCTACGCCTGAGGAGAGTAAGGATGCCGCTGCGACTGTCGGCCACGGAGATGACGACTGCCGCCACATCGGTAAAATCGGTACTGTCCAGCGCCACAACGCGACGGTGGGTGGACAAGCGGGTGACCAGCTCGCAGCTGGCGGCAATGTGCATGGATTTCATAAGCGCAAATGCCCGTATCGGGAGTGTAAAAATCTCAGACAAGGGAGACCTTGCCCAACGATGTGTCCGGGTCTGACGGATTCAGCTCCGACCGCCGGACATCAGTAAAAGCAGACGCGTCCGATCTTACTGTTGCCCTACAGTGAGCATACGTGTCCTTCACCGCATGGTGAACAGAGGGGTAAGCGTAGCAAGATGAGGCAGCCCGCGCATCTGGGCGCGGCGTCGCTGGCGAGATAATGGCTGTGTCGTCATCGGCGGCCTCATATCAGGGAGGAGAAAATTCGCGCAATCATGGCACCTTTCCCGAACAGGCGCAAGATGAAAACCGTATGCACTTATATCACGGATACACAAGCTTTCCCGGTAAGTTAACGCCATAATAATGCGGTTATCAGGGATTTTTAACAGGAGTCAGCGTGGTTACAGGACCTTTTATTAACGCCAGCGCGGTGCTGGTCGGCGGTGTGCTGGGCGCCTTACTCAGCCAACGGTTGCCGGAACGGATCCGCACCGCAATGACCTCTATTTTTGGCCTGGCGTCATTGGGCATCGGCATTTTACTGGTCATTAAGTGCGCCAATCTGCCGGTGATGGTGCTGTCGACCCTGGTGGGGACGCTGCTCGGCGAAATATGCAATATGGAAAAAGGCATCAATACGCTGGTCAGTAAACTCCAGCAGTTGATGTCAGCGAAAGGCAAGAAAAAGGCTTCGGCTCATGAGTCTTATATTCAGAGCTATGTGGCGATTATCGTCCTGTTCTGCGCCAGCGGCACCGGCGTCTTCGGCGCCATGCGCGAAGGGATGACCGGCGACGCCAGCATTCTGATTGCCAAAGCGTTTCTCGACTTTTTCACCGCCACCATCTTCGCCTGCACCCTGGGCATTGCCGTCGCCGCCATCAGCGTACCGATGCTGCTTATCCAGCTGACTCTTGCAGCCTGCGCGGCGCTCATTATGCCGCTTACCACGCCGATGATGCTGGCGGATTTCAGCGCCGTCGGCGGCATGCTGCTGGTGGCCACCGGGCTGCGCATCTGCGGGATAAAAATGTTTGCCGTAGTGAATATGCTGCCTGCGCTGGTGCTGGCGATGCCAATTTCCGCGGCCTGGACGCTGTTTTTTGCCTGAAAACGCGTGCTTTTAGCGCAATGTGGTGATAGATTGTTCAGTCTGCTGCAAAACAGATAAATTTCGTTGACGAGGCGCGGCGATTACGGTTTAATGCGCCCCGTTGCCCGGATAGCTCAGTCGGTAGAGCAGGGGATTGAAAATCCCCGTGTCCTTGGTTCGATTCCGAGTCCGGGCACCACTATTTAAAGAACCCGCCCAAAAGGCGGGTTTTTGCTTTTCTGCATACGGACTCTCCATCGAACTGCGTTAACCCGTGATTTCCCTGCTGCGTTTTTCTCCTGGCCAGCCCGCTGCTAGTTAACGACAAGCGCAGGCCTATTCTCCATAGAATCTTTTCGCAAATACATTTTCAGATATCAGATAACACACTGATTAAAATCGCCATTTTCCCGCTAAAAGCGGCTAGAAACGCCCTTTTCTGGAAATCGATCCGCCCAGGTGGCTGCCCTGCTTTCCCTCCAGATGGCCAAATAGCATCTTATATTCCATTTTGCGCTAAATGACAGAGAAATATTCTTTAAATAACCGTTTTCACAGCTCTAGCATGCAAAAATATCTTAAACGAGTGGGTAAATGGTTATGTCACTGTTTCATTCCGTGAGCGACCTGATCGGTCATACTCCCCTGCTCCAGTTGCACAAACTGGATACCGGGCCCTGCAGTCTGTTTTTAAAACTGGAAAATCAGAACCCCGGCGGGTCAATTAAAGATCGGGTTGCGCTGTCGATGATTAATGAAGCCGAGCGCCAGGGAAAACTGGCGCCCGGGGGAACGATTATCGAAGCCACCGCCGGCAATACCGGCCTCGGTCTGGCGCTGATTGCGGCGCAGAAAAATTACCGCCTGATCCTGGTGGTGCCGGACAAAATGAGCCGCGAGAAAATCTTTCACCTTCGGGCGCTGGGCGCGACGGTGCTGCTCACCCGCTCCGACGTCAATAAAGGCCACCCGGCCTACTACCAGGATTATGCCCGCCGCCTTGCCGATGAAACGCCGGGCGCCTTTTATATCGACCAGTTTAATAACGACGCCAATCCGCTGGCCCATGCCACCTCCACTGCGCCGGAGCTTTATCAGCAGCTGGAGGGCGACATCGACGCCATCGTCGTCGGCGTCGGCTCCGGCGGCACGCTGGGTGGGCTTCAGGCCTGGTTTGCTGAACACTCGCCGAAAACGGAATTTATTCTCGCCGATCCGGCGGGTTCGATCCTTGCCGATCAGGTCGATACCGGACGCTACGGCGAAACGGGATCCTGGCTGGTCGAAGGGATCGGCGAAGATTTTATCCCGCCGCTGGCCAGGCTGGAGGGGGTACATACCGCGTATCGCGTCAGCGACCGCGAAGCGTTCCAGACTGCGCGCCAGCTGCTGCAGGTCGAGGGCGTGCTGGCCGGCTCTTCCACCGGCACCTTGCTCAGCGCCGCCCTGCGCTACTGCCGGACGCAAAGCCGTCCGAAGCGGGTGGTGACCTTCGCCTGCGACAGCGGCAATAAATACCTGTCCAAAATGTTCAACGACGACTGGATGCGCCAGCAAGGACTGATCGCCCGCCCCGAACAGGGCGATCTCAGTGATTTTATCGCCCTGCGCCATGACGAAGGCGCTACCGTCACGGCCGCGCCGGACGACACCCTGGCCGCGGTCTTTACTCGCATGCGGCTGTATGACATCTCCCAACTGCCGGTACTGGAGGATGGCCGCGTGGTCGGCATCGTCGATGAGTGGGATTTGATCCGCCACGTACAGGGCGATCGCCAACGCTTCTCCCTGCCGGTCAGCGAAGCGATGAGCCGCCATGTTGAAACTCTCGATAAGCGTGCGCCAGAGAGTGAACTGCAGGCCATTCTCGATCGCGGTCTGGTGGCGGTGATCGCTGACAACACCCGTTTTCTTGGCCTGGTCACCCGCAGCGATGTATTGACCGCCTGGCGTAACCGAGTCGCACAATAAGGAATTTTTTATGTCATCTATCCACACCCTGAGTGTACATAGCGGAACCTTCACCGACAGCCATGGCGCAGTGATGCCGCCGATTTATGCCACCTCCACTTTTGCTCAGCCAGCGCCGGGGCAGCATACCGGTTATGAATATTCCCGCAGCGGGAATCCCACCCGTCACGCGCTGGAGACGGCGATCGCCGACCTGGAAAACGGCACGCGCGGCTACGCGTTCGCCTCCGGGCTGGCCGCCATCTCCACCGTGCTGGAGCTGCTGGATAAGGACAGTCATCTGGTGGCGGTCGATGATGTGTATGGCGGCACTTACCGCCTGCTGGAAAACGTTCGCCGCCGTAGCGCTGGTCTGCAGGTGAGCTGGGTGAAACCCGACGACCTGGCGGGAATTGAAGCGGCGATCCGCCCCGATACGCGCATGATCTGGGTGGAAACGCCCACCAACCCGCTGCTGAAGCTCGCGGATCTCAGCGCCATCGCCGCCATCGCGCGCCGCCATAACCTGATCAGCGTCGCCGATAACACCTTTGCTTCGCCGGCGATCCATCGCCCGCTGGAGCATGGGTTTGATATTGTGGTGCACTCCGCGACCAAGTACCTCAACGGCCATTCCGATGTCGTCGCCGGCCTGGCGGTGGTTGGCGATAACTCCGGGCTCGCGGAAAAGCTTGGCTATCTGCAGAATGCGGTAGGCGGCGTGCTTGACCCGTTCAGCAGCTTCCTGACGCTGCGCGGCATCCGTACCCTGGCGCTGCGGATGGAGCGCCACAGCGCGAACGCGCTGCAGCTCGCCGAATGGCTGGAACAGCAGCCGGAAGTGGAGCGAGTCTGGTTTCCCTGGCTGGCCTCGCACCCGCATCATCAGCTGGCGCGCCAGCAAATGGCCCTGCCCGGCGGCATGATTTCGGTGGTGGTGAAGGGCGATGAAGGTTACGCCGAGCGCATCATCAGCAAGCTGCGCTGGTTTACGCTTGCGGAGAGCCTGGGCGGCGTGGAGAGTCTGGTGAGCCAGCCCTTCAGCATGACCCATGCCTCGATCCCGCTGGAGAAACGCCTGGCGAACGGTATCACACCGCAGCTGATCCGCCTGTCGGTGGGGATCGAAGATCCCAACGATCTGATTGCCGACTGGCAGCAGGCGCTGCGGGCGGAGTGATTATTCCGACGCGCGGGTCGTTGTCAGCGCGTCGGCCATTCCCTGCTGAAGGTGGGCGATAAACTGCGTCAGCTTCGGCAGGGGCCGACGATCCTGGCGCCAGAGCAGATGCACAGGCCGCGGCTGCGGAGTCCACGCCTCCAGCACGCGCACCAGGCTGCCGCTGGCCAGCGCATCGGCCAGCAGTACCTCCGGCTGCATCAGCAGCCCGGCCCCGGCGATCGCCGCCTGGCGCAGCGCGTAGCCATCGTTGCAGCGCAAAACCGCATCGCGTTTCCAGCGCACTTCTCCCTCTACGCCCGGCAGCCGCCACTCGTTGCGGGCGGTCCAGACCGTATGGGACAGGCAGAGATGATCGGTGAGATCTTCCGGCGTCCCGGGCGTTCCGTAACGCGCCAGATAAGCCGGCGCGGCGCAGATCACCATCCGATACGGCGCCAGGTAGCGAGCCACCAGATCCTCCTGATGGATCTCGCCGATACGGATCGCCAGATCGACCCCCTCATCCACCAGATCGACCATCCGGTTAGTCAGATCCAGTTCCACCCGGACCGCAGGCCAGGCCTGCAGGAAGGTGGCGGTCAGGGGCGCGATCACGCTGGCGCCGAACGAGGTGGGAGCGCTCACCCGCAGGGTGCCGGCCGGCGCCAGCCGCAGCCGCTCGACCGCGCTTTCGGCGATGGAGACCTGCTCCATCACCCGTTTCGCTTCGTCAAAATAGACTCGCCCGGCGTCGGTGAGGCTCTGGCGTCGGGTGTTACGCTCCAGCAGACGCGTCGCCAGCTGGCTTTCCAACTGGGCGATATATTTCCCAACCATCACCGCCGACAGCCCCAGGCGCGACGCCGCCCCGGTAAAGCTGCCGCACTCCACCACGGCAATAAACGTCTCCATCCCTCGTAATTTGTCCATATTGCTAACCTCTGGTTAGTAATGTTCTAACTTTTAGCCAGTTTATCCGAGATTACTTTTATTAAAAAATAGCCTCTCACCTCATCAGGAGTCTGCCATGAAAATTATCGTTATCGGTGCCAGCGGCACCATCGGTCGCGCGGTCAGCGAAGAACTGAGTCAGAGACATGAGGTTATCCGCGTCGGCCGCACCCGGGGAGATTATCAGGTGGATATCACCTCGCAGGAGAGCGTCGAGGCGCTATTTGCCCAAACGGGTGAAGTAGATGCCATCGTCTCCACCACCGGCAATCTGCACTTTGGGCCGTTAAGCACCATGACCGACAGCCAGTTCAACCTCGGTCTGCAGGACAAGCTGCTGGGGCAAATTCGCCTGGCGCTGGTCGGCCAGCATTTTCTGCGCGACGGCGGGTCGATTACCCTGGTCAGCGGTATCGTCGCGCAGGAACCCATTGCTCAGGGGGTCAATGCCACGACGGTCAACGCCGGTCTGGAAGGCTTTGTCCGCGCCGCCGCCTGCGAGCTGCCGCGCGGGATCCGCATCAATCTCATCAGCCCCACCGTGCTCAGCGAGTCGCTGGCAGCCTACGGCGACTTTTTCCCGGGCTTCCCCAGCGTTCCCGCCGCCGCCGTGGCGCAGGCCTATCGCCGCAGCATTGAAGGCGTTCAGACCGGCCGCATCTACCCGGTCGGCTACTAGCCTGTGCCGGCCCGCCGGGGCCGGCGCTTACATCAGGCCGTCGTTGCAGGTACACTGACGGCTGATTGTCTCCGGCCGAAAAACTGATGTTGAAAAAATTATCCTTAATTATCCCGCTACTGGCGCTTATCGCGCTGCTGATCTGGTGGTTCACCCCGCATTACACCGAGGAAGATGAAGCTTACTACCGGGCGGTATTTTGCATAATCGATCATGACGACAGCCGCCAGTTCCTCCACGATATGCAGAATATCGTCGAGGGGGGAAATTCTGACTACGCGCTGCATAAAACCCATTACCTTCCGGCGCTGGGGCAGCGGATGCTGGATACCTGGCGCCAGCTCAGCCCGCAGGAACAGCAGGCGCTGCGTCAGGACAAGCAGCGCTGCGGCGAGATATTGCGCGAAAAACAACAGGGGAAATCATCCTGACGAGTTGGCAAAATTGCAGCATATCGCCAGCGTCGAATAAGATTGTGCTGTTGATGACCGGATCGCTGTCACAAAATATCCGGTCGTCGTCGCGTCACAGTACGACGTTTTTTCTGCGGCGGAATACGATAAAAAGTAGTTGATCTGGTACGAACTAACTCTTATTTTGCTTCACAGTTTTCAAAATGAGATAAAACTGATGCCTGTCATTATTGCCAGTAGTGTTAAAGAAGCCAAAGCGTTAATTAACGGTGGAAAATACAGGGAAATTATTCTTAACTTCGATATTGATGCCGATGACTTTTTCTCTCTCGCCAGCCATTCCGCCGGAACTAAAATCTCCATCGCCGACCGCAACGATCGCTCTCCGGTAGAATCAGCAAAATAATTAACCCGCGAGGGACGTCTATGTGGTTGTTTATTGGAACCTTTGCGCTGGCTTTTCTCGCAGCGCTGATGCTGGTCTGGCTCGATGACCGGATCGCCGAAACGGATTGACCCTGCGCTGGACGTTAACGTCACGCAGGGCTGCGCGCCGCCGAAAAGCGGCGCACAGCAGAGACGTTACAGGGAGGCCGCCAGCCGCTCAACGGCCGTCAGCAATCCGGCTTCTGACACCGTGGAGTAAGAAAGACGCAGGGTACGGGTATCCGGCTTATCGTGATAGAACGCTTCACCCGGGACGTACACCACGCCGTTTTCCAGCGTTTTCTTCATCCATTCCATGGTATCGAACGGATAGCGGAAACGCGCCCACAGGAACATCCCCCCCTGCGGGCGGCTGAATTCCAGGTGCTCGCCAAGGCGGCTTTCCAGCGCATCGGCCAGCGCCACGCACTTCTTGCGGTAGTCTTCGCGAATCAACGCAATCTGGTTATCCAGCCGGTTCAGACTGAGGTATTCCGCAGTGATCACCTGCGACAGCATATTGGTATGCAGATCCGCCGCCTGCTTCACAATCACCGTCTGCTGCGCCAGCCAGTCCGGCATGACGATCCAGCCGATGCGCATTCCCGGCGCGAGGATCTTCGAAAAGGTCGAGGTGTAAACCACCTGATCTTCACAGCCCAGCTCGACAGCATGCTGATAGAGCGGGCGCCGAACGGCGTCAGTAAAGCTAATTTCGCCGTAGGGATCGTCTTCCAGAATGACGAAATCATATTTTTTCGCCAGCTCAACCAGCCGGCGACGACGCGCCTCGCTCAGCGTTTTGCCGCCGGGATTGCCGAACGTCGGCACCAGGTAAACAGCTTTGACGCGGGTGGTCTCCAGCAGGTCGGCCAGCTGCTCCACCAGCATCCCGTCATCGTCGGTGTCAACGCTGAGAATATTGGCCTGCGCCAGCTGAAATACCTGCAGCGCCGCCAGATAAGTGGGACGCTCAACGACGATAGTATCGCCCGGATCGAGCAGCGTACGGGTAACGATATCCAGCGATTGCTGGGAGCCGGAGGTGATATAGACCTGGGCGGCTGAACAGGCGACGCCACGGGAGTGGCAAATTTCACTCACCGCCTGGCGCAGCGGCGGGTAGCCTTCCGTCAGACCGTACTGGAATGCGTCATTAAAACGCTCGCTCATCACCTTCTGCACCGCCAGCTCCAGGCCTTCGGTATCAAACAGTTCCGGGGCCGGAATGCCGCCGCCAAGCGAAATCACGCCGGGCAGTTTACTGTGCTTGAGAAGTTCGCGGACGGCGGAGGGCTTGAGTTCACCCGCGCGGGCGGCGAGACGCCGATCGTGCATACTATTTTCCTTTTCTGTCTTGTTGTTGTGTTAATTATCTTGGCTTTGTTGCAGGTGCTCCCCGGCAGCGCTTACCATGCCGGGGCTATCCTTTTCAGTACGTTGTCACCCGGACAGGGGTATGCCGCTACCCGGGTTTCGTACGTCATGCTTTGTCTTTCAAAACGATTAACGGCTCGATATCGCTCTCTTTTTTCACCACCAGCGACGAATCGCCGCGCAGGCAGGTACCGCCGTAGTTACCGCCGACGGTAAATGTGCACACCTGAATGTACTTACCGTCCACTTTCGGCAGGCACCACAGCTGCTGGTAGATATTCTTGCGATCGACAAACTGGCCGCTGGTCTTATCCAGAAGTTCATCCTGAGGGCCGATCAGGTCGATATTGTTCCCGCAGCGCCCGGAAATAGGCTTCACCGCATAGCCGGTTTTCGCCAGCTCGTCGTTAACCTCAAAATCGGTATCCAGCAGATAGCGATGATGCGGGAACAGCGACCACAGCACCGGCAGAATGGCTTTGTTGCCGGGGATCACCGTCCACAGGGGTTCGAATACCAATACTTCAGGACGCAGCAGGACGTCAATCAGCCGCACCTCATTCTGCGGATGTCCGGTACGAATCGGTACCGCCGCGTACTCCTCGGCGCTGACTTCACGCACCTGCTCAATGGCGGTTTCCCATGCCCAGGTTTTCCAGACGCAGTTGACCAGCCGCCCGTCGGCGTCGATCAGCTGACCGGCAGCGTCCCAGCGCAGCTCATCAAGGCCAAAGAGAATTTTGCTCTCAAAACCGGCCTGGGTCAGCGAACGCTGAATAAACTGCGCGTGGTAGTTCTCTTCCAGATCCTTGTCCTGCATGATGTGGACGAAGGGCCGCGCCCGGCTGTGTTTCCACGCCCCCGCCAGCTCATCGAGCAGACCTTCCGCCGGATTGTGGCCGGTGCCGTAGTAGCCCTGCTTCAGCCACTGTTCGAGGATCAGCCCGCCTTCGGTATGGCAGGAAGCGGAATCGGCATTGTACTCGTACACCTTCAGCCCGCGCTCGTCCATGCAAAAATCCATGCGCCCGGTGATCATATGATGACGGCGGCGCTGCCACGAGAGGCGCAGACGAGGCCAGAGAATTTTCGGAATATCGAACAGCGCCAGCAGGTTGTCATCCTTCATCACCTTATCGGTGGCGTGCAGATACATCAGGTGCAGCTCGTTGGTGGCTTTGATCAGCTCCTGTTCGGCACTTTCGCTGATGGTGAAATACTGATAGGGATCCTGGTTGATGAAATGACCGTTGGCTGCCACATAGGCTTTCTGCAGCGGGTCTTTCTCGTTCAGCCATTTACCGCGAAACTGGCCGTTGTTTGGCAGCCGCGCGCCTTTGATGGCCATCGCCTCGCCCGGCAGCACCGGCTGCGGCAGGCTGTGTTCGGTATCGGCGGTCTGGATCATCCAGCCTAAAATTTCGGTATCGGCAAAGGTATCTTTGATGGTGTACCGGCCGTCGTTGACCTCGAGGGTCAGCTCGCGGGTCCACTGCTGGCCCTGCGGCAGCGGCGAGTGAATCACGTTCTGCTCGGCGATACGCACCTTATTGCCGACAAGCTGGGTGATCACCGCCACATGGCCGGTGTGCTTAAACTCGCCCCCCTTCTGCCAGATCAGCAGCGAACCAGCGATAGGCGGACGGCGGGAGCCGTTGGCGAAGGCCTGCAGCGGCAGAATATTGTCATTGACCACTTCGCGCAGGAAACGCAGGGAGAAGATTTCATAAGCCATCCCCACATCGGTGAAGACAAAGCCATAGGTCAGGAACAGAAAGCGGCGCGCAAACTCCACGCACTGCCATTTATGCCCCATATACTCATTACCGATGTAGCTGCGAAACGTCGCGTCATCCGGGTAGTCCTGCGGATTTAAGCTACTGTAATTCGATGAATAAATCGCTACGCCACCGGGTGCATAGCCTAACAATGTCCCAAACGGGGCGTCACTGCTTGTCGATCCTTTGCTCATTTAGCCTGACCTCAAATTAATGCAGCCCGGGCAGTTGGCGAAACAAAACTCCCTCTTCTTATCCTGCCGCAGGCACTTACCAGACAGAGGTGTAACGATGATACCACTCATTCGTTTCGCTAATCGTGCCGTTAAGGAAAATAACCCTGCAGCCGGAAACAAAAGTGATATCGTTATCGGTGATATAACAAAAAAACAACGCAACATCAGGAGTCGACAATGAGCACACCCTCGCATCTGAATGCCCAACCGCTGGTCTGGGGACACGGCCCGCGGACGTTTGAGGTGTTCCTTGAGCCCACCTGCCCCTACTCTGTCCGCGCGTTTAATAAACTCGACGATCTGCTCGATAAGGTCGGCGCCGATAACGTGACCATCAAGATACGCCTGCAGTCGCAGCCGTGGCATCTGTTCTCCGGGGTTATCGTCCGCTGCATCCTCGCCGCGTCCACCCTGCCGCACGGCAGAGAGCAGGCGCATAAGGTGATGCAGGCCGTGGCCGACCATCGGGAAGAGTTTGAGTTTACCGATCACTGCAGCGGGCCGAATATGAACGCCACGCCGCAGCAAATCATTGAGCGCATTGAACGCTACAGTCACGTGCTGCTGGGGGCCGCCTTTGCCCGCCCGGAGCTGCAGGACGTGATCAAGTGGCACAGTAAATACGCCCGTCAGAACGGCATCCATGTCTCGCCGACCTTTATGGTCAACGGCCTGGTGCAGCCGGATCTGGGCAGCGGCGATGATGTCAGCGTGTGGGCCGCGCGGATTATGGCCTGAGGTCACCTGCTACACTTTTTGTACATCCACGAAAAAGGCAAACCAGCATGTCAGAGCAAAACTACCAGCCACCAAAAGTGTGGGAATGGAAGCAAAACAGCGGCGGCGCGTTCGCCAACATCAACCGTCCCGTTTCCGGCGCGACTCATGAACGCGTCCTGCCGGTGGGAACCCATCCGCTCCAGCTATACTCACTCGGCACGCCCAACGGCCAGAAGGTGACGATCATGCTGGAAGAGCTGCTGGCGCTGGGCGTCAGCGGCGCGGAGTACGACGCCTGGCTGATACGCATTGGCGAAGGGGATCAGTTTTCCAGCGGCTTTGTCGAGATCAACCCGAACTCGAAGATCCCGGCCCTCAGCGACCATTCCACCACGCCGCCGACCCGGGTATTTGAGTCCGGCAACATTCTCCTGTATTTAGCGGAAAAATTTGGTTTCTTCCTGCCGAAAGATCCTGCCGGTCGCACCGAAACCCTCAACTGGCTGTTCTGGCTGCAGGGCGCGGCACCGTTCCTCGGCGGCGGCTTCGGCCACTTCTATAACTATGCGCCAGTGAAGATCGAGTACGCGATCGACCGCTTTACGATGGAAGCCAAACGCCAGCTCGACGTGCTGGACAAACAGCTCGCCCGCGGTCGCTATGTGGCCGGCGAGGAGTACACCATCGCCGATATGGCTGTCTGGCCGTGGTATGGCAACGTAGTGCTGGGCAATGTCTATAACGCGGCGGAGTTCCTCGACGCCGGGAGCTATAAAAACGTGCTGCGCTGGGCGCAGGATGTCGGCAACCGCCCGGCCGTCAAGCGCGGACGCATCGTCAACCGCACCAACGGCCCGCTCAATGAGCAGCTGCATGAGCGCCATGACGCCCGCGACTTTGACACCCAAACGGAAGATAAGCGCCAGGCGTAAGATCTTCACCCTTTCCCGTTGACGGGAAAGGGTTCCCACTACAGGACGGTTCCGCCTGCGAAGCCGTCCTGTTTAGCTTTCCAGCCGATAGCCCGCCAGAAAATAGCGCATCGCCATACCCGACCCACCTTCTTTGAAGAAATCCATCACCATATCCCTGTCCAGGCCATAGCGACGGGTGAGGATCCCCGCTTCCCAGGCGCTGAGCTGGCGGTCGCCGGTTTTTTCAAACATGCGGTGCGAGTAGCCGAGCACAAACCCGCGTTTATAGTCGGCGCAAAAATTCGCCGCATGCGCGGCGGTGTCAGCATAGGATGCCTGTAGCCCCGCCATTAAGCCTTTGCCAAAATGATTTTCCATCGCGCCCTCCCAATCGTTATATAATAAATTATATAGCGTTTTTTTGAGCGAGCGGTAGCGCTATTTATGACGGTTGCGCTAGCGTAAATACTTCTCAAACCATGCCAGCGTGCGTTGCCAGGCCAGATCAGCCGCAGCCCGATCGTAGCGCGGCGTGGAATCATTATGAAAGCCGTGATTCACGCCCTGATAGAAATAGGCCTCGTAGACTTTATGGTGTTCCTTCAACGCCTGTTCATAGGCAGGCCAGCCTTCATTAATGCCGCTATCGAGGCCGGCATAGTGCAGCAGCAGCGGTGCTTTAATTTTATCAACCTCCTTCAGCGGCGGCTGGCGACCGTAAAACGGCACCGCGCAGGCCAGCTCCGGGATAGCCACCGCCGCCGCGTTGCTGACGCCGCCGCCGTAGCAAAAACCGGTGATACCGACCTTCCCCGTCGCCTGTGGATAGTTCGCCATAAACGCGACCGCCGCAAAAAAATCATTCATCAGCTTCACGGGATCGACTTTCTGCTGTAGGGCGCGGCCTTCATCATCATTCCCCGGATAGCCGCCGACGGCGCTCAGGCCATCCGGCGCCAGCGCGATGTACCCCGCTTTCGCTACCCGCCGGGCTACATCTTCAATATAGGGGTTCAGGCCGCGGTTCTCATGCACCACCACCACAGCGGGCGCTTTGTCGGCTATTTTTGTCGGCGTCACCAGGTAAGCCCGCACTTCGCCGTGACCGTCAGGAGAGGGATAATGAATATACTCCGGGCGGATATCCGGGTCGGTGAACGGTACCTGCTCTGCCAGGGCATAATCGGGCTTCAGCAGATTAAACAGCGCCAGCGCGGTCATCCCGCCGACAGTATATTTCCCCGCCAGCTGGAGAAACTCGCGTTTACTGATTTTGCCGTGGGCATAGTAGTCATAATATTCGAGCAACTGCTGCGGGAAATCTTTGGCCGTTAATCGCGTCATCACCCTGCCTCCGTTGTTAAGCGCTCTTTAAGCAAAGCAGAAGCCCGGACATACGCCAGCCCAGAAAAGCATGATACGGGGAGAAACAGCCCAGCGGCTAACACCGCCGGGAGAGAAGGGATCAGTGTTTCACTTTGGTCAGACGATCAAGGTAGCCCATCACAAAGGCCGAAAGCACGAAGGTCAGGTGGATAATCACGTACCACATCAGCTTATTGTCCGGGACGTTTTTCGCATCCATAAACACCCGCAGCAGGTGAATAGAGGAGATCGCCACGATGGAGGCGGCAACCTTATTTTTCAGCGAAGTCGCGTCCATTTTGCCCAGCCAGCTGAGTTTTTCTTTACCCTCGTTAATATCCAGCTGCGAGACAAAATTTTCATACCCGGAGAACATCACCATCACCAGCAAACCGCCCACCAGGGTCATATCCACCAGCGACAGCAGGGTCAGAATCATATCCGACTCGCTGACGCTAAAAATATGCGGCAGTATGTGGAAGATCTCCTGAAAAAATTTGATGGTCAGCGCAATCAGACCGAGCGAGAGGCCAAAATAAACCGGCGCCAGCAGCCAGCGCGAGGCGTACATAGCATTTTCCAGAAAGCGTTCCATAAGATCCTGTCAGTTAACATAAACGGCCGCCATTATATCGCAACAGGGTAACGCTTATGCAACATCAGCCGCCCGCGTCATCTGCAGGCGGCCAGAAACGGTTTCTTTAAAGTATGACCTCAAAGTCCTGCAAAGCGGAGTAGCCCTCGCTTTGTAGGCCAACCATTGAAGCAGCCAGCAGGCCAAATTTCGCGCCGACCCATTTTCCCTTCCCGGCAGCAAAACAAAGAGGAACCTTCCGCCACTCCTCCTCGGCTCGCCAGGAAAATTGACACAGTCCGCCTTCGCCTACGGCCACCTGCAGCTGACACTTGCCGCACTTAAGCTCAGCAAGAACCTGACGAGTTTCGCGCACCACGCCCGCATCGCTCATCCAACCGTGTCGCCACACGAGCCGGTAACTCCCTTGCCTAAACTCCACCAGCAAAGCGGCGTAGCGTTCGCCGTATACGATCAGGCCTCCGGCATCACCGTCCTGAGCGGCATATAACGTTACGCTTGTTTTCGCGCTAAAAGTTAGCGCCGGGAATTTCTGCAGCAACAGCTGCGGTGCCCAGTATAACGCTCTCTGTCCATCGACTTCGGATAATGGGACGCAGCGTAATCGAAGTTCGCCTTTCGCCGGCAGCAGCCACTCAGGGCTAGGGTTAGCCTGCCACTGCCACTGTATTCCCGGTTGGCCTTGCGCAAAATAGTCGCTGGTTTGCGGCGCCAATGCCGGTGAAGGCGTTAACCCTTTAGGACGAGGCCAACGTAAAACCGGCTGTCCGACGCCGCAGTTGCCAATCTGCTCCCCGATACGCGGCCAGCCATCGTTACCCCAGGACATCGGCTGGAGGTGAACCACGCGGCCATAGAGGTGTAAGTCCTGGAAATGAACAAACCAGCATTCGCCCTCCTCACCCTCCACCCAGCCGCCCTGATGTGGTCCGTTTATCGAGGTGTTTCCCTGGAAAAGCACGTTTTTGGCTTCCCAGGGCCCCGTCATCTGGCGCGCGCGCAGTACCGTCTGCCAGCCATTTTCAACCCCGCCCGCAGGAGCAAAGATGTAGTACCAACCGGCGCGTTGATAAACCTTTGGCCCCTCAAGGGTAGGTAAATCGCAGCAGCCGTCATAGATAATCTGCCCTTCGCCCAGCAATTCGCTGGCGTCCGGCGCCATCGCAAACAACTGCAGTTTATGCTTGATGCCGCTGCGGCTATGGGCGAAGGCATGTACCAACCAGGCCTGACCATTGTCGTCCCAGAACGGGCAGGGATCTATCCAACCTCTGGCCTCGCGCAGGCAGTGCGGAGCGCTCCATTTCCCCCACGGATCCTCGGTATGGCAGATAAAAATACCTTCATCTGGCGTGCTGAAGCAGACCCACAGCTTGCCATCGTGCCAGCGAATCGACGGCGCCCATACGCCCTTACCCGGCTGATACCGGTCATAACCAGGTAGCGGCAGTTCATCCATAACGTGGTTGATGATAGTCCAATTAACCAGGTCCGTTGAATGCAGGATCGGTAAAGCGGGCACATGGTTAAAACTGGAAGAGACCATAAAGAAATCATCGCCTACGCGCACGATATCCGGGTCGGAATAATCGGCGCATAAGATAGGATTTTGGTATTCAGAAGGGGTCATATTTCGCATCTCCTCAGGCCTTTTCCGGAACGGCGTTTAGCGGCAAATGCGTCTCTGAATGCCCCTGCTGCTGACGCATGGACAGCTCGCGCTGAATTGTCTGCATCATTTTGTCATCCAGCTTATAGAAACGCGCCAGCCACCACAGGAGCAGGTAAGATAGTGATGGACCGAGGGTTAACAGCCCCACAATTCCCATTGTCGCCAGCGGAGTCTGCGCCGTTACGCCCGCCTGATAGCCAAATAGCCCAAGCGAAAAACCTACGGCGGCGCCAGCAACCGCCATGCCCATTTTCAAAGCAAACAGATTACCGGAATAGGATAATCCCGTGATGCGACGGCCAAACTTCCATTCGCCATAATCGGCAGCGTTGGCCATCATGTTCCATTTAAACGGCTGGTACATCGGATGGAAGAAGCCGACCAGGAAGTATAAAGGGAACACCACCGGCAGCCAGGTCGGCGGCACAAAGAACATTACGACGCCAACGAGGACCAGCAGGAGGTTGATATTTTTAAACAGCGATACCGCGCGATAGCGCTTGGCCAGCCATCCGGCGGCGATGCTGCCGATAATCGTGCCAACGACGCTGGTGGAAACAAATGCTGATTTCATGGCCGTTCCCGCCGCTGACTCCACACCGCCTAACATCAGGTAGGTTGCATAATAGAGCGTGGCGGCGCTGCGCATAACCCCGGCCATACTGGAGAAAAAAGTAATTATCGCCACAATACGCCACTGGTCATTCGCCAGCAGCTGACGGAGGTCTTCGCGTATGCTCCCCTGCTGTTCAACAGCTGGAGCCACGCGTTCTTTGGTAGAGAAGAAGCAAAAAGCCAGCATTACAATAGCGATCGCGCCCATGATTCCCATTGTCGCCTGAAAACCAAACTGCTTATTTTCTTTACCGAAAAAATCCACCAGGAACAGGGTTGCGACAGAAACCATCAGACCGGCCAGAGATGAGATCGTAAAACGATATGACTGGGCTGAAAGGCGATCCTTCTCATCACGCGTAATGACTCCGCCCAATGCGCAGTAGGGAATATTGATAAAGGTGTAACACAGCATGAGTAAGGTGTAGGTCAGGTAGGCATAAACCAGTTTACCCGATGCGCCAAATTCCGGAGTCGTGAAGGTCATTACCGCCAGCACGGCATAAGGTACGGCAAACCAGATAAGCCACGGGCGAAAATGGCCCCAGCGGGTCTTTACACGGTCTGCAACAATGCCGGTTAGCGGATCGGTAATCGCATCCAGAACCCGCGTCACCAGGAACATCACTCCGACTGCGGCAGCAGAAAGCCCGTAAATATCCGTATAAAACCATGTCAGAAACATGGTTACCGAAGAGTAAACGATACCGCAGGCTGCATCCCCCATGCCATATCCCAGCTTCTCCGCAAATGACAGTTTATTATCGTGATTCACAATATAATCCCTCTCAGATGAAGTGGTATTCACTGTAGAGGCAGGATAAAAACTATCCTATTGTCATTTTTCGCATCGGGTTTATGTTTTCTGTTAACTGAGAAAGTTGTCACACATCTATAAGATTGGTCTTACAAGTTATTGCGCCACCTATTAAAAAGCTGGCGCAAGGCCAGCCTGAGGAGAAAAGTGGAAAGGGGGAGGTTACTTCGCTTTGACGGTCTCTTCGCCCACCAGCCCGATCTTGAGATAGCCCGCCTGATGCAGGGTATCCATCACTTTCATCATCGTCTCGTAATCGACGGTTTTATCCGCGCGGAAGAAGACGGTGGTATCTTTTTTGCCGGCGGTCAGGCTATCCAGGGCGTTAATCATATTCGCTTCGGTAACCGGGTCGTTGCCGAGGAACATGCTCTTATCCGCCTTCACCGACAGGTAGATGGGTTTTTCCGGTCGCGGTTGCGGCTGGCTGGAGGAGGCCGGCAGATTGACCTTCACGTCGACCGTCGCCAGCGGCGCGGCCACCATAAAGATAATCAGCAGAACCAGCATGACGTCGATAAACGGCGTCACGTTGATCTCATGCATTTCGCCGTTATCGTCCAGGTTTTCATTAAGACGCATCGCCATAGCCGATCAACCTACCCGTAATTTCTGCGCGCTGCGCACCGGCTTCACGCCGCTGGCGCTGAGGTCCAGATCGCGGCTTTGCAGCAGGAGTACCTGAGCGGCGACGTCGCCGAGCGAGGCCTTGTAGCTGCCGATCATGCGGGCGAAGATGTTATAGATGACCACCGCCGGGATGGCGGCGAACAGGCCGATGGCCGTCGCCAGCAGCGCTTCTGCGATGCCCGGCGCTACCACCGCAAGATTGGTGGTCTGGGTCTGGGCGATGCCGATAAAGCTGTTCATGATGCCCCAGACGGTACCAAACAGGCCCACAAACGGGGAAATGGCGCCGATGGTCGCCAGATAGCCGTTACCGCGCCCCATATGGCGACCGACCGCCGCAACGCGGCGCTCAAGTCGAAAACCGGTTCGTTCCTTGATGCCTTCATTGTCTTCGGCACCGGCAGAGAGTTCGAGTTCGTTCTGCGCTTCATTGATAAGCTGGGTGGTGAGGCTTTTCGCCTCAAAGGCGCTGGCGATATCGCTGGCCTGATCGAGAGAGCGGGCTTCCGCCAGCTGCTGCTGTTCACGTTTGAGGCGACGCTTGCTGGCGAGGATTTCCGCCCCTTTACCGAAGAAGATGGCCCATGTGACGACCGACGCCAGAATCAGGCCAATCATCACCACCTTAACGACAATATCGGCATGATGATACATACCCCAAACGGAGAGATCCGCCTGCATCAAATTATTACCCACGCTCTATCTCCACGACGATAATCACAAAATCTGCCCACAATAATATCAAAACGACATCGAATTGATAGTGGTTCTCATTAGTATTTACACTGTGCAGCAAATCACGTTTATTTTCCTTGCGCTTACGCAGTAAAAAAGCGGCTAACCGCGGGCCTGGTAAAATTTTCGCCTGTATCGGCGGTGCGCTGGTACAGAAAAGCAGATTCATGTTAGTTTAGACGTCCAGACGTATAAAAACAGGTCCGTCAACATGGCTGATAAACATCTTGATACCGCGCTGGTCAACGCCGGGCGGAGCAAAAAGTACACCCAGGGCTCAGTGAACAGCGTTATCCAGCGCGCGTCATCGCTGGTTTTCGACACCGTCGAGGCCAAAAAGCACGCCACCCGCAATCGGGCCAACGGCGAGCTGTTCTACGGTCGTCGCGGCACCCTGACCCATTTCTCGCTGCAGGAAGCGATGTGCGAGCTGGAAGGCGGCGCCGGCTGCGCCCTCTTCCCCTGCGGCGCCGCGGCGGTGGCTAACACTATCCTGGCGTTTGTCGAGCAAGGCGACCATGTGCTGATGACCAATACCGCCTATGAGCCAAGCCAGGACTTTTGTACCAAAATTCTCGCCAAACTCGGCGTCACCACCAGCTGGTTCGATCCCTTAATCGGCGCCGATATCGCCCGTCTGGTTCGCCCTGAGACCCGCGTGGTGTTCCTCGAATCGCCCGGCTCGATCACCATGGAAGTGCACGATGTGCCGGCGATAGTCGCCGCCGTGCGTCAGGTCGCCCCGGAAGCGATTATCATGATCGATAACACCTGGGCGGCGGGGATCCTGTTTAAAGCCCTGGATTTTGGCATTGATATTTCCATTCAGGCAGGCACCAAATACCTGATCGGCCATTCCGACGCCATGGTGGGCACCGCGGTGGCGAACGCGCGCTGCTGGCCGCAGCTGCGTGAAAATGCCTACCTGATGGGGCAAATGCTGGACGCCGATACTGCCTATATGACCAGCCGCGGCCTGCGCACCCTGGGCGTGCGCCTGCGTCAGCATCATGAAAGCAGCCTGCGCATCGCCGAGTGGCTGGCGCAGCACCCGCAGGTGGCGCGGGTAAACCACCCCGCCCTGCCCGGCAGTAAAGGTCATGAGTTCTGGAAACGTGATTTCACCGGCAGCAGCGGGCTATTCTCGTTTGTGCTCAGCAAGCGCCTCAATGATGCCGAACTGGCGGAGTACCTCGACAATTTCAGCCTGTTCAGTATGGCCTATTCGTGGGGCGGCTTTGAGTCGCTGATTCTCGCCAACCAGCCGGAGCAAATCGCCCACATTCGACCGGATGCTGAAGTCGACTTCAGCGGCACGCTGATCCGCCTGCACATTGGTCTCGAAAATGTTGACGATCTGCAGGCGGATTTAGCAGCGGGCTTCGCGCGTATCGTGTAAAGTGACAGTCAGTGGCAACAATAGCGGACGCTTTTTAGCAAAGCGGCCGCTTTTGTTGCGCCCGGGATCAAGGTGCTCGGGCCTCTTCAGGAGTACACTAGTCAACAATACGGTACCACTTAGGAAAGTCCATGGTTGTCATTCAAGAGATTGTCGCCGCGCTGTGGCAACATGATTTTGCCGCATTGGCGAACCCTCACGTTGTGGGCGTTGTATATCTGGTTATGTTCGCGACCCTGTTTCTGGAAAACGGGCTGCTGCCCGCCTCCTTTTTACCGGGAGACAGCCTGCTGCTGCTCGCCGGCGCGCTGATTGCTAAAGGCGTCATGGACTTTGTGCCCACTATCGCCATTCTGACCGCCGCCGCCAGCCTCGGCTGCTGGCTGAGCTATGTGCAAGGGCGCTGGCTGGGCAATACGCAAACGGTGAAAGGCTGGCTGGCGCATCTGCCGCATAAGTACCATCAGCGCGCCACCTGCATGTTTGACCGCCACGGCCTGCTGGCGCTGCTCGCGGGCCGTTTTCTGGCGTTTGTCCGCACCCTGCTGCCAACCATGGCCGGGATTTCTGGCCTGCCGAACCGCCGCTTCCAGTTCTTCAACTGGCTGAGCGCCCTGCTGTGGGTCTGTGTGGTGACGGGTCTTGGCTATGCGCTGAGCATGATCCCGTTTGTGAAGCGCCATGAAGATCAGGTGATGACCTGTCTGATGATCCTGCCGATTGCCCTGCTGCTGGCTGGCCTGCTCGGCACGCTGTTCGTGGTCATTAAAAAGAAATATTGCAGCGCCTGACGCTTATCTGCCGGGGGGCCTGCGCCCGCCCGGCCGCCCTTTCCCGGTATTACATCCCCTGCATCGTGCGAATACGCGCGGCGTCTTCTCCCGGCGTCAAACCGAAGTAGCGCTTAAACTCGCGGCTGAACTGCGAAGGGCTTTCATATCCCACGCGCATCGCCGCCGCGCTGGCCTTCATGCCGTCATGGATCATCAGCATTCGTGCTTTGTGCAAACGGTAGTTTTTCAGATACTGCAAAGGAGAAGTGCTGGTCACCGCTTTAAAATTATGGTGAAACGCTGACACACTCATATTCGCTTCCGCCGCCAGCCGATCGACGCTGAGGTTTTCGGTGTACTGGCTTTCGATATGCTTGAGCACGCGACTTATCAGGCTGAAGTGGGTCTGCCGGCTGACCAGCGCCAACAGCGCGCCGCCGCAGGGCCCCGTCAGCACATAATACAGAATTTCGCGGACGATTTGCTTGCCAAGGATCCGTGCGTCCAGCGGCCGCTCCATCACGTCAAGCAGCCGTTCGGCAGCGCACAGAATATCCTCCGAGAGTACCGCGGAGTTTATCCCGCTGGAGGCGACCGCGGGCTGAAACAGCGGATCTTCGCCAATATCCATCAGCAGCTCTTGCAGTTGCAGGATATCGACGTTCAGGCGCATCCCGGCGAGGGGCACCTCCGGGGTGGCAAAGGTTTCGCACTCGAAAGGTAGCGGCACGGTCAGCAGTAAATATTCGTTTGTATCGTAGCGAAAAGTCCGCTCATTGATATAACCAATTTTATGGCCCGAAAAGAGAAAAACGATCCCCGGCTGATACATCACCGGCGTCCGGGGCCCCGGTTGCGTTCCGTACAGCAAACGGACGTCAGGCAGCAACGAACTGAACATTTCGTGCTTATCTTTCAGCAGGTTAATCTTCTCCGTTAATGTCCGACATATCTCTGCGTGTTGCATTGCCACCGTCTCTCCCGATGTTTCTTCACCTGTACATTGTGCGCAGGCCGCTACAAATTCTCCAGCCATATGGAGAAATAGGCAAGACATCGGCAGGAATGTGCATTGAGGGTCAACGGCGCCAGGACCACAATAACCTTCATCGGGCAGCGGTATCGTCCCTGTCGACGGTTTTACTCTTTGGAGGACTTAAGCAATGAATAATTTCGACCTGCATACCCCAACCCGCATTCTGTTTGGCAAAGGCGCGATTGAAAAGCTGCGTGAACAGATCCCGGCGGAAGCCCGCGTACTGATCACCTACGGCGGCGGCAGCGTCAAAAAAACAGGCGTCCTGGATCAGGTCCTCACCGCTCTGAATGGCCTGGATGTCCTTGAATTTGACGGCATCGAGCCGAACCCGTCTTACGAAACCCTGATGAATGCGGTGAAACTCGCCCGGGAAGAGAAAGTGACCTTCCTGCTGGCGGTCGGCGGCGGTTCGGTGCTGGATGGCACCAAGTTTATCGCTGCAGCAGCCCACTACGACGCGGATATCGATCCGTGGGAAATTCTGGAAACCTATGGCAGCAAAATTGCCAGCGCCATTCCAATGGGCTCGGTACTGACTCTGCCGGCGACCGGTTCTGAATCCAACAAAGGCGCGGTCATATCGCGGAAAACCACCGGCGACAAACGCGCGTTTATGTCTTCGCACGTCCAGCCGCAGTTCGCGATCCTCGATCCGGTTTATACCTATACCCTGCCACCGCGCCAGGTCGCGAACGGCGTGGTTGACGCCTTCGTCCATACCGTCGAGCAGTACGTGACCTACCCGGTTGACGGCAAAATCCAGGACCGCTTCGCCGAAGGCATTCTCCTGACCCTGATCGAGGATGGCCCGAAAGCCCTGCAGGAACCGGAGAACTATAACGTGCGCGCCAATATTATGTGGGCGGCGACGCAGGCGCTGAACGGCCTGATCGGCGCAGGCGTGCCACAGGACTGGGCGACGCATATGCTCGGCCACGAGCTGACGGCGATGCACGGCCTGGATCACGCCCAGACGCTGGCTATCGTGCTGCCGGCGCTGTGGAATGAGAAACGCGATGCCAAGCGCGAGAAGCTGCTGCAGTATGCCGAGCGCGTGTGGAATCTTACCGAAGGCTCTGACGACCAACGTATCGATGCCGCCATCGCCGCAACGCGTCAGTTCTTCGAGCAGATGGGCGTGCCGACCCGCCTTTCCGATTACGGTCTCGACGGTAGCTCCATCCCGGCGCTGCTGGCGAAACTGGAAGAGCACGGCATGACTAAACTTGGCGAACATCAGGATATCACCCTGGACGTCAGCCGCCGTATTTACGAGGCTGCACGCTAAGCGCTCCCCGCCTGATTCACCTCTCCTTACGTTAAACAAACGCCGGGGAGAGGTGTTTTTACTACCGTTTTTAGCTAT
Source organism: Klebsiella sp. 10 (assembly GCF_018223925.1). Lineage (NCBI taxonomy): Bacteria > Pseudomonadati > Pseudomonadota > Gammaproteobacteria > Enterobacterales > Enterobacteriaceae > Klebsiella > Klebsiella sp. 10. The sequence goes on along the minus strand of NZ_JAGRRB010000012.1, from coordinate 289,655 downwards.
TTCGTCCAGACTTAATGCTACCCCTCGGCGGATCCTGCTTCGCCGAGTTCATTAACAGGAGGAAGGCATGACACATCCAACCGTTATAAAACTGCACGACGGCAACCTGATGCCGCAGCTGGGTCTCGGCGTGTGGAAAGCTGGCAACGAGGAAGTCGTCTCCGCCATTCATAAGGCGCTGGAAGTCGGTTATCGCTCTTTTGACACCGCCGCCGCGTACCAAAATGAGACCGGCGTCGGCAATGCGCTGCACAGCGCTGGCGTCAACCGCGATGAGCTCTTCATCACCACTAAGCTGTGGAACGACGATCAAAAACGGCCGCACGAGGCGCTGAAAGAGAGCCTCAGCAAACTGAAGCTGGACTATGTGGATCTCTATTTAATCCACTGGCCGGTACCGGCTATCGGCCATTACGTCGAGGCCTGGCAGGCGCTGATCGAGCTGCAGCAGCAGGGGCTGACCAAAAGCATTGGCGTGTGTAATTTCCAGGTACCGCATCTGCAGAAGCTGATTGATGAAACCGGCGTCGCCCCGGTGATCAATCAGATAGAACTCCATCCACTTATGCAGCAGCGTCAGCTGCACGCGTGGAACGCCACCCACAAGATCCAGACCGAATCCTGGAGCCCGCTGGCCCAGGGCGGCGAAGGCGTCTTCGATCAAAAAGTCATCCACCAGCTCGCCGATAAGTACGGCAAAACGCCGGCGCAAATCGTCATCCGCTGGCATCTCGACAGCGGTCTGGTGGTGATCCCGAAATCCGTCACGCCGTCGCGTATCGCGGAAAACTTTGACGTCTGGGACTTCCGTCTCGACAAAGATGAGCTGGGAGCGATCGCGAAGCTGGACCAGGGTAAACGTCTCGGTCCTGACCCGGATCAGTTCGGCGGATAATGCTCTCTCTTGCCATCGCCTTTAGCGCCTCGGCGTTAAAGGCGATGGCAGACCAGATGAATATCCTCTGGCTCCAGCGCAAACAGCGCCGGGTCGGGCTTATCCGCTAAGCGACATCCCTGAGCCAGATAAAAATCGACGGTGTTTTTGTTGGGGATCGACGAGATATAGAGGCCGGACGCCCCCATTTCTGGCAGCTGGTGCAGGGCATACTGAAACAGTCGCCGCCCCCAGCCCTGGCCGCGCTTTCCCGCCCCGACATAAAAGAATAATAGCTGGCGCAGCTCGCCATTCATGCCGCGAGGCAGCGTATCCAGCGCCGCTGCGGCAATCATCTGCTCATCGTCAAAAAAGGCGAAAAAAATACCGCCGCGATCGTAACAGGCCTCGTGAATCGGAGTATAAACCTGACGATCGTGAGGGTCCCAGCCACGCACGTCATAATATTCCCGATAAGCCCGCAGCTGACCGTTATCGAGACGGTAGAGCGTATCGATAATTTCGCTGCGGTCTATCTCCCAGAGCTGGTCCAGTTGTTGTCGCGACAGGATGACCGGCGTCATCACCTCTCTCCTTTTTTCACAGATGTTCCCGGCGAGCGATCCCGCCGGGCCAGCCGCTTAGCGTGATACGGCCTTCGGCTTAACGCGTTTTTTCGCGCCCGCAGCGGCAGGCGTCTGGCGCTGATGGGCGATCGGCGTGTGCTTGGTCAACGCCGGACGAGTATGGCGGTTCTGGCGACGCGCTTCACGCATTTCGTCCAGGGTTGGCGCTGGCACCAGGCAGTCGCGGCGGGAGCCAATCAGGTGCTTCTTGCCCATCGCCTCCAGCGCCTGACGGATCAGCGGCCAGTTTGCCGGATCGTGGTAGCGGAGCAGCGCTTTGTGCAGACGGCGCTGTTTATCGCCCTTCGGCACTACCACCTCTTCGCTCTTATAACCAATTTTACCCAGCGGGTTCTTGCCGGTGTAATACATGGTGGTCGAGTTCGCCAGCGGCGACGGATAGAAGTTCTGCACCTGGTCGAGGCGGAAGCGATGCTTCTTCAGCCACAGCGCCAGGTTCACCATATCTTCATCACGGGTCCCCGGATGAGCGGAGATAAAGTACGGGATCAGATACTGCTCTTTACCCGCCTGCTTCGAATAGGTGTCGAACAGCTCTTTAAAGCGGTCGTAGCTGCCCATTCCCGGCTTCATCATCTTCGACAGCGGTCCCTCTTCGGTATGCTCCGGGGCGATCTTCAGATAGCCGCCGACGTGGTGGGTCGCCAGCTCTTTGATATAGCGCGGATCTTCGACCGCGATGTCATAGCGTACCCCGGAGGCGATAAGGATCTTCTTGATGCCCTTCAGCTCGCGAGCGCGGCGATAAAGATTGATCGTCGGCTCATGGTTGGTATCCATGTGCGGGCAAATATCCGGATAGACGCAGGAGAGACGGCGGCAGGTCTGCTCAGCGCGCGGCGATTTACAGCGCAGCATATACATGTTGGCCGTTGGCCCGCCGAGATCGGAGATCACCCCGGTAAAGCCGGGCACGGTGTCGCGAATGGCTTCGATCTCATTAATGATCGAATCCTCAGAACGGCTCTGGATTATGCGTCCTTCGTGCTCGGTGATCGAGCAGAACGAACAGCCGCCGAAGCAGCCGCGCATGATGTTGATTGAGAAGCGGATCATCTCATACGCCGGAATACGCGCATCGCCATAGGAAGGATGCGGCACCCGCTTGTACGGCAGCGCGAAGACGCTGTCCATCTCTTCGGTGGAGAGCGGGATTGCCGGCGGGTTGATCCAGATGTAGCGCTCGCCGTGCTTTTGCATCAGCGCCCGGGCGCAGCCGGGGTTGGTTTCGTGGTGCAAAATGCGCGAGGCGTGAGCGTACAGGACCTTATCGCCTTTCACCTTCTCGAAGGAAGGCAGCAGCACATAGGTTTTTTCCCACGGTTTGGGCCGCGGCGGCTGCACAGTAATGCTTTTCGCTTCCTGTTTTTTCGGCGCGACCGGTTTGTTATCGGCGCACGGCAGATCTTCACCGTACGGATGCGGGATGGGGTCAATTTTACCGGGCGTATCCAGACGGGTGGAGTCCACGCCGCTCCAGCCCGGCAGCGCCTCTTTCACCATGATGGCGGTATTGCGCACATCGCGGATCTGGTCGATGGTTTCGCCCATTGCCAGGCGATGAGCCACTTCCACCAGCGGACGCTCGCCGTTGCCGAACATCAGCATATCGGCCTTGGAGTCCACCAGCACCGAGCGGCGCACGGTGTCGGACCAGTAATCATAGTGGGCGGTACGACGCAGGCTGGCTTCGATGCCGCCGAGGATCACCGGCACATCTTTCCACGCCTCTTTACAGCGCTGGGTATAGACGAGGGTAGCGCGGTCCGGACGTTTGCCCGCCACGTTACCCGCCGTATAGGCATCGTCATGACGTAGTTTACGGTCGGCGGTGTAACGGTTGATCATTGAGTCCATGTTGCCGGCGGTCACGCCGAAGAACAGGTTCGGTTTGCCCAGACGCATAAAGTCGTCTTTGCTGTTCCAGTCCGGCTGGGAGATGATCCCTACCCGGAAACCCTGCGCTTCCAGCATGCGGCCGCAGATAGCCATCCCGAAGCTCGGGTGGTCGACATAGGCGTCGCCGGTGACCAGAATAATGTCGCAGCTATCCCAGCCAAGTTGATCCATCTCTTCACGCGACATCGGTAAAAAGGGCGCAGGGCCAAAACAGGCAGCCCAGTATTGCGGCCAGGAAAAAAGGTCACGATCCGGTTGGATCAGGGATATTGCGCTCATATTGCTTCCGGGGAAAATGATAAAAAAATAACCAAAAGGGCGTGGATTATAAGCCGGAATGATAGTGGAAATGAAGGAGGATTTTCTCAAACCCTGACCGTGCGCCGGCCAGGGTCAAAGAGATTACGGCGCGGGATTCACCAGCATCTGGCCGATCGAGCCGCGATCGGCAAGCTCCAGCGTCTGGCTCAGATACTGGAACGGGAAGTGCGGCCACGACGGTTGAGCGTAATAGACCAGCAGCTCAACCTGCCCGTCGACCCACACGGTGTCCTTCCAGCCGCGATCTTCCGGGAAAGGAGACGAGCCGTTGACATTACGGATCTGGAACATCACCCCTTCAATATGGAACGACTGCGGGCGGTCGGCGCGCACCGTCCAGCGCTCCCAGGTCCCCTGCTGCGCCGTGATATCGATACGCTGCGGATCCCACAGCTGACCGTTGATGCCCGGATCGTCGCCAAGGGTGATATCCCGGCTGCGGATCGGCGTACCGGAGAGCAGCTCGGTCGGCAGCAGGCGCACCGGCAGACTGTCGGTCACCAGCGGCAGCAGCCCGGTCGGACGCAGCGTCAGCACCAGCGTGGAGACCAGGATGCTTGACGGTTCAAAAAAACCGCGGATACGGTCGACGATACTCGCCGCTTCGCCGCAGGTAATGGACACTTCATCGCCGTTAGTCATATCGACCAGAATTTCACGCCGCTCCCCCGGGGCCAGCGATAGCTGCTTGAGCGAAACCGGCGCCGGCAGGAACCCCTGATCGCCGGAAATCACATGCAGCAGTCGGCCATCGCTCATCTGCAGCTGATAGCGCCGGGAGTTGGAAGCGTTCAGCAGGCGCAGGCGCACCCAGCCGCGCGACACTTCAACATACGGGCTCTGCACGCCGTTAACCAGCAGCGTGTCGCCCACAAAGCCGCCGCTGCCCGGTTCGCTATATTCCGGCGTGCCGAAGTTATCCAGCCGTTTATCCTGAATAATCACCGGGAAGTCATCGACGCCATAGTGGTTAGGGATCGGCAGGTTCTTGCTGACCTCGTCTTCCACCAGCCACATGCCCGCCAGACCGTTGTAAACCTGTTTCGCCATCCGGTTCGGCGTGTTGGCCTGATACCACAGCGTCGCCGCGCTCTGGCGGATAGGCAGCACCGGCGCCCAGTCGGCGTTCGGCGACATCATGCGCGCCGCGCCGCCAATCAGCGGGCCAGGCACCTGCAGACCGCGGATGGTCATCGCCACGTTCTCCGTCAGGCGGTTGCTGTAGATAAGCTTGACGTCGTCTCCGTTCCAGACGCGGATCGTCGGCCCCATATAGCGGCCATTGATCCCCCAGACGGGGGCGCGGGTGCCGGGGGTAAACGACCAGTGGGAACGCTGCAGCGTCAGAAACAGCGGCTGGCCGCGACGAGATTCCAGCAGCGGCGGAACCGGCAGCGCAGGCTGCTGGCCGGCGGCATGGGCCTTCAGCGGCGCGGCGCCAGCGCACAGCGCTACGCCGGAAGCCTTAATAAACTGACGCCGACTGAGTGACATATTAACTCCATGACATACTGACAAATGAAAAAGGGAATTCGTTTCCCGCCAGCAATACGCGCGCGTTGGCGGCGTTTCCTGTCTTATTGCTTTCCAGCCGCTTCGCGCTCGGCCACTTCGTTGTCCAGATCAGCGATTTTGGCGGCCATCAGCTCGCGGCAATGCGTCGCCAGCGCGCGCACGTTGTCTTTACCAAACTGCGTGGTATCTACCGGCGGCAGCATTTCCACAATCACCAGACCGTTGTTCCAGCGATTGAGCTTTATTTTATTCGATGTATTCGAGACACACACCGGAATAATCGGCACCCCAGCGGCAATAGCCGCGTGAAAAGCCCCGGTTTTAAACGGCAGCAGGCCGCGGCCGCGGCTACGGGTCCCTTCCGGGAACATCCAGAACGAAATTTTACGCTTTTTAAAAGCGTTGACGACTTCGGCAATAGTGCCGTGCGCTTTGGTTCGGTTATTACGGTCAATCAGCAAATTGCCCGTCAGCCAGTACAGTTGGCCAAAGAACGGGATCCATAGCAGGCTCTTTTTACCTACGGTGACCGTCGGAGCCTGCACGATATTCGACGCCGTCACCATATCATAGTTGTTCTGGTGGTTAGCGATGTAGATCGCGTTGCCATAGCTTTCCGCGTCGGCGGGTTTGCGTAGCTCTACCTTGAGGCCAAATACCGGAGATAAACGGCCAAACAGATGGCCGAAAGTGGCAACGTGTTTTGGATTACGTGGGCTGAACAAGCAGTACAGACAGCCAAGTACGCACACTACGATGCAATAAATGACCACGAAAATTACTCGAAAAATGAATAGCATAGCTACCTCTAAAACCCAAACCGCTTAGAATTATTCGCTGCTGGCAGAAGGCAGGCTCACAAGTTCTGCGCAGGCCGGGACCGTTCTTCCTGGGTCCCTGATGATGGACATTGTTAATCGCAACGCCTGAATAAACAACGATTTTGCGGCATTTTTTCGTCTCCTCCCGTCAAAGACGGGAGGAGACGCGCTTACTCTTCGCTATCGCCTGCCGCGGCACGACGCGGCGAGTCAATTTCCACGCGGTCAATTTTCTGCAGCCCGCGCATCAGCGAACCGCGGCGGCCGCGCTCGCCGGTGACTTTTTGCAGCTCTTCCGGACGCAGTTTGATCTTCCGTTTGCCGACGTGAATGGTCAGCGTACTCTGCGGCGGCAGAACAAACAGATGTGCCAGACCGTCCTGGCCGGCTGCGGCTTCCGCCGCCGGAATGCTGATAATTTTGTTGCCCTTGCCTTTCGACAGCTGCGGCAGATCGCTGACCGGGAACATCAGCATCCGCCCGGCGGCGGTGATGGCCAGCAGCATATCGGACTCATCCTCAATCACCAGCGGCGGCATCACGTGCGCGTTGTCAGGCAGGGTGATTAGCGCTTTACCGGCACGGTTGCGCGCCACCAGATCGTTGAAGGTACAGACGAAACCGTAGCCCGCGTCGGAAGCCATCAGCAGTTTCTGATCGTCGCTTTCCATTAGCATATGCTCCACGGTCGCGCCCGGCGGCAGGGTCAGTTTGCCGGTAAGCGGTTCACCCTGGCCACGCGCGGAAGGCAGAGTAATCGGATCGATGGCATAGCTGCGTCCGGTGGTATCGATAAACACCACCGGCTGGTTGCTCTTGCCCTTCGCCGAGGCTTTCCAGCTGTCGCCCGCCTTATAGCTCAAGCCCTGGGCGTCAATGTCGTGTCCTTTGGCGCTGCGCACCCAGCCCATCTGCGACAGAACGATAGTCACCGGCTCAGACGGCAGCATGTCATGCTCGCTCATCGCTTTCGCTTCTTCACGCTCGTGAAGCGGCGAGCGACGGTCGTCGCCGAAGGCATCGGCATCGGCCTGCAGCTCTTTTTTCAGCAGATTGTTCATCTTACGTTCAGACGCCAGAATCGCCTGCAGCTGGTCGCGCTCTTTTTCCAGCTCGCTCTGCTCGCCGCGGATCTTCATCTCTTCCAGTTTGGCGAGGTGGCGCAGTTTTAATTCCAGAATCGCTTCCGCCTGGGTTTCGCTGATGCCAAAGCGCGACATCAGGGCCGGCTTCGGTTCATCTTCAGTGCGGATGATCTCAATCACTTCATCGATATTAAGAAACGCCACCAGCAAACCTTCGAGGATATGCAGGCGCTTCAGCACTTTCTCTAACCGATGGTTTAGACGGCGACGCACGGTATCGCGACGGAACACCAGCCACTCGCTGAGGATCTCCAGCAGGTTTTTCACCGCCGGGCGGCCGTCAAGGCCGATCATATTGAGGTTGATGCGGTAGCTCTTCTCCAGATCGGTGGTGGCGAACAGGTGGTTCATCACCTGTTCCATATCCACCCGGTTGGAGCGCGGGACAATCACCAGACGGGTCGGGTTTTCGTGGTCCGATTCGTCGCGCAGATCGTCAACCATCGGCAGCTTTTTATTGCGCATCTGCGCCGCAATCTGCTCCAGCACTTTGGCGCCAGAGACCTGATGCGGCAGCGCGCTGATCACCACCGCGCCGTCCTCTTTACTCCACACCGCGCGCATGCGCACTGAGCCGCGCCCGTTTTGGTAGATTTTGCGAATTTCCGCCCGCGAGGTGATGATCTCCGCCTCGGTCGGGAAATCCGGCCCCTGTACGATATCCAGCAGTTCGTCGAGGGTGGTTTTCGGCTGCTCAATCAGCGTAATCGCCGCTTTGGCCACTTCCCGCAGGTTGTGCGGAGGAATATCGGTCGCCATGCCTACCGCGATGCCGGTGGTGCCGTTCAGCAGGATGTTCGGCAGACGCGCTGGCAGCATTTTCGGCTCCTGCAGCGTGCCGTCAAAGTTTGGCACCCAGTCGACCGTCCCCTGCCCCAGCTCGCTGAGCAGCAGCTCGGCATACTTCGACAGGCGGGATTCGGTGTAACGCATGGCGGCGAAAGATTTGGGATCGTCCGGCGCCCCCCAGTTTCCCTGACCATCCACCAGCGGATAGCGGTAAGAGAACGGCTGCGCCATCAGCACCATCGCTTCATAGCAGGCGCTGTCGCCGTGCGGGTGATATTTACCCAACACGTCGCCGACGGTGCGGGCGGACTTTTTGAATTTCGCGCTGGCGTTCAGCCCCAGCTCGGACATCGCATAGACGATGCGACGCTGGACCGGTTTTAAGCCATCGCCAATAAACGGTAATGCCCTGTCCATGATCACGTACATGGAGTAGTTCAGGTAAGCATTTTCCGTAAATTCATGCAGCGCAAGGCGCTCTGCCATATCGCTCATTAATCGTGGATCCTCAATCTGGGTACCGACCGTTCGGACGGCAAAACTACCCGCGATAATACCCGATCTCACGCCCTGAGTCACAGGCCGTGAGATCGGCTGAGGATTCCGCCACGCTTAATCAGGCCAGCGGCAGATAAATATCGGTTTGCAGTTCATGCTCAGCCACCTCATGGACAAAATTGAGGTAACGGAAGTACACCGGAAAATCCCGTAACGTCTCGCCTGAAGCGGGTAACCAGTCGCGATAGAGAAACCAAACGCTGTTCGCCAGCGTGTCCAGCGAGCCGTGATGGCGCACGACGGCGCAGCGTCCGCCGGGGATTTCGCCGTTAATCACGCCAAAGGCGTTTTCACCAACCGGCCGATCGACCGTACCGCAGATATCAAAACGAAATGCCTCCTGCGGGGTGGTCTGCGGATCGTCCCAGGCGATCCCCCAGGTATCGCTGGTGGCGACGGGCGATAGTCCGCTCGTCTTACGCCAGGCGATAAAACGCGCGGCGGTGGCGTTGACAAGGTCCGGGCTACCGCGATGTTGCAGTACGGCTATCCGGGTGGAGGGGCACGAAATAATGTTGACGTCCATCGACGTTTGCTCCTGTAGCGTATGTTTCGGTACGCGTCGATGCCACTCGGCCCAGTCCGGTTGTTGACGGAATTGGGTCGGGCTTTGGTCAAACGCGGTACGGAAGGCACGACTGAACGACTCCGCATTCTGAAATCCGGCATCAAGGGCAATATCGATGACTTTATCGCGGGGGTTGAACGCCAGGCGCCAACAGGCGCGTCGCAGACGCAACCACTGAATATACCGGTACAATGGAATGCCGGTATAAGCGCTAAATTGCCGGTGAAAATGGTAAGGCGAACTGTGCGCTATCGCGCTCAGCGTCTCCAGCGACAGCGGCTCATCAAGATGGCGCGCAATGTACCTACAGACGCGCTGGAAGCGCCCGACATACGCCGGGCTGGCCTTAATATCGTTCATCGTCTCCTCCTCGCGACATACTCTGACAGAGCGAGGATCGCGATTCCTGACCGATCTTGCGCTTATCCGACGGAGACTTATGGCGCGATTTTACGGATCTGTTTAACGTCGATTTCTACCGAGTTCCAGTCCTTATCGACTTCCCCCTGAATTTCTACTGTGTCCTGCGGGCCGACGGTCACGCCGTTCCAGCGCTTGTGGTCGATATCGACATTGATCACCCCGGAAGCATCCTGGAATTTATACAGGTCATCAGAGATGCGCTCGACGATTTTACCGCGCAGGGTCACCCAGGTGTCATCACGCAGCGACTTGGCGTTCGCCACGGTGGTCACCGCGCCGCTCGGCCCGGTGAAGCCGCCAGCCTGGGTGGTAGTGGTAGTCGACGGTCCGGTGAATCCTCCCTGCCCGGCGGCCAGTACCGGCATGGAAACCAAAGCAATAATCGCGGTCATCGCAGCAATTTTTTTCATCTTATATTCTCCCTTTTGTGTTGGTATGGCTCCTATTACGCCCGACAAAACTTAACGACTTCTTAAGCGGAAAAAAGAAATTTTAATGCTGTACATCACCCGCTTCAACGCGGTTTACTGCGCAAAGAAACGGGATCGTCGGAGGGAAACATGCGCATATTACTGGTGGAAGATGACAAGCTTATCGGCGACGGCATCAAAGCCGGGCTGAGCAAAATGGGCTTTAGCATTGACTGGTTTACCGCCGGGCTGGAGGGCAAAAATGCCTTATACAGCGCCCCCTACGACGCCGCAATCCTTGACCTCACCCTACCCGGCATCGATGGCCTCGATATTCTGCGCGAATGGCGCGATAAAGGCCGCCATGAGCCGGTGCTGATCCTCACCGCCCGCGATGCCCTCAGCCAGCGGGTGGAGGGCCTGCGCCTGGGCGCCGATGACTACCTGTGCAAACCTTTCGCCCTGATTGAGGTGGCAGCGCGCCTCGAAGCGTTGATCCGCCGCGCGCACGGCCAGAGCAGCAGCGAACTGCGCCACGGCAAGGTGATCCTCGATCCGAACCGCTTAACCGCCAGCCTCGACGGCGAAAGCCTTGCGCTGAAGCCGAAGGAGTTCGCCCTGCTGGAACTGCTTATGCGCAACGCCGGGCGCGTATTGCCGCGTAAGCTTATCGAGGAAAAGCTCTACACCTGGGACGACGAGGTCTCCAGCAACGCCGTGGAAGTTCACGTCCATCATCTGCGCCGCAAGCTCGGCAGCGACTTTATCCGTACCGTCCACGGCATCGGCTATACCCTGGGTGACGCATGAAACGACTTGCCCGCCTGAGCCTGCGCCTGCGCCTGACGCTGCTGTTTGCCGTACTGACCACCGCCGCCTGGGGGATGGCCAGCGTTATCGCCTGGCAGCAGACCAGCAAAAAGCTGGATAAGCTGTTCGATACCCAGCAGCTGCTGTTCGCTCGCCGCCTGAGCGTCATGCATTTCGATGAACTGCGCGCCCCGCCCGCCTTGCTCGGGGAAAAGAAAAAGGTACGCCACGGGCACATCGACGACGACGCGCTGGCGTTCGCCATCTTCACCCGCGACGGCAAAATGGTGCTTAATGACGGCGAGAACGGAGAGGATATTCAGTGGAATTCGCAGCGCGAGGGATTCAGCGATGGCTATCTGCGTGACGACGATGACGAGTGGCGTTTCCTGTGGTTAACCACCGCCGACGGCCGCTACCGCATCGCCGTCGGCCAGGAGTGGGATTACCGGCGCGAAATGGCGATGGATATCGTGACCTCGCAGCTCACCCCGTGGATGGTTGCCCTGCCGCTGATGTTCGTGCTGCTCATCGTGCTGTTAAGCCGCGAGCTGGCGTCATTGAAAAATCTGGCGCGCACGCTGCGCCTGCGCGCGCCGGACTCGGCGGATTCGCTCAGCGTGGAGAAGATCCCCGCCGAAGTTCGCCCGCTGGTCGAAGCGCTGAATCAGCTGTTCCGACGCACTCACGACGCCATGCTGCGCGAGCGTCGGTTTACCTCTGATGCCGCCCATGAGCTACGCAGCCCGCTGGCGGCGCTGAAGGTGCAGACCGAAGTCGCCCAACTCTCCCTGGACGATCCCGAAGGGCGTGAGAAAGCGTTGGATCAGCTCCACCAGGGGATCGATCGCGCCACCCGACTGGTGGATCAGCTGCTGACGCTGTCGCGGCTGGACTCGCTCGCCCAACTGGATGATGTGCAGCAGGTCGCTATCGCCGATCTGCTGCAGTCGGCAGTGATGGAGATGTATCACCCGGCGCAGCAGTCCGGGATTGAGCTGCGCCTGCATCTTAATGCCAGCCACATCGTCCGCATCGGCCAGCCGCTGCTGCTCAGTCTGCTGGTGCGCAATCTGCTGGATAACGCCGTACGCTATAGCCCTCGCGGCAGCCAGGTCGATATCACGCTCAACGCCCGCGAGTTCCGGGTGCGCGATAACGGCCCAGGCATTAGCCCGCAGGCGCTCTCGCGCATTGGCGAGCGTTTTTATCGTCCGCCGGGGCAGGAGGCGCCGGGCAGCGGCCTGGGCTTGTCGATCGTCCGGCGCATCGCCTCGCTGCACGGCATGCAGGTTGATTTTGCCAACGCGCGCGACGGCGGCTTCGAGGCCCGCGTGTACTGGTAGCGAGATTATTGCTCATTTGGCAAAAGACTTTGCACATTTTGCTCATTTTACTGCCCCGCTTCGCGGGGTAAGATCGTCGGCAAATTTTCATATATGAGGGTAAAAAATGAGCAACATCCTGATTATCAATGGGGCGAAAAAGTTCGCGCACTCTAATGGTCAACTGAACGACACCCTGACCGAGGTCGCGGAGAGTTATCTGCGCGACGCCGGGCACGATGTTAAAAGCGTTCGCGCCGAAAGCGAGTACGACGTAAAAGAAGAAGTACAGAATTTCCTGTGGGCCGATGTGGTGATCTGGCAGATGCCGGGCTGGTGGATGGGCGCTCCGTGGACGGTGAAAAAATATATGGATGACGTCTTTACCGAAGGCCACGGCTCGCTGTACGCCAGCGATGGCCGTACCCGCTCCGACGCCAGCAAAAAATATGGCTCCGGCGGCCTGGTGCAGGGGAAAAAATATATGCTTTCTCTGACCTGGAACGCGCCGATGGAAGCCTTCACCGACAAAGACCAGTTCTTCCACGGCGTCGGCGTTGACGGCGTTTACCTGCCGTTCCATAAAGCCAATCAGTTCCTCGGCATGGAGGCATTGCCGACCTTTATCGCCAACGACGTGATTAAAATGCCTGATGTCCCACGGTATATCGCAGAATATCGCAAGCATCTGGCGGAAATTTTTGGTTAACTAGGGGTCTATGCTCTACATATTTCGAGTTATTGGAACCTGGAGTATGACAAGATCCACACAGAAGGAGTTGAGTTAACCATGTTAACAGTGATTGCAGAAATCCGTACCCGCCCGGGCCAGCACCACCGCCAGGCGGTTCTCGATCAGTTCGCGAAAATTATTCCTACCGTTTTGCAGGAGGCCGGCTGCCACGGCTATGCCCCGATGGTGGATCATGCCGCCGGCGTCAGCTTCCAGACCACAGCGCCCGACTCTATCGTCATGGTCGAGCAGTGGGAAAGCGTCGCGCATCTTGAAGCACACCTGCAAACCCCGCACATGAAGGCCTGGTCGGAAGCGGTCAAAGGCGATGTGCTGGAGACCAGCATCCGTATTCTGCAGGCTGGCGTTTAAGTCCGCCGACTCAGTAATGCCATGAAAAAGGGAGCCTGAGGCTCCCTTTTACGTCTGGCGCAGCGTACAGACTTACACTTCCAGATCCGCCATATCGCCCTTCTCCTGCAGCCAGTTGCGACGATCTTCCGAACGCTTTTTGGCCAGCAGCATATCCATTATCGCCGTGGTCTGCTGCTCGTCCTCATCGCTGATCACCAGCTGCACCAGGCGGCGGGTATTCGGGTCAAGGGTGGTTTCGCGCAGCTGCATCGGGTTCATCTCACCGAGCCCTTTAAAGCGCTGGACGTTTGGCTTGCCCTTCTTGCGCTTCAGCTGCTCCAGCACGCCGGTTTTTTCTTCTTCCGTCAGCGCGTAGTAAACCTCTTTACCGAGGTCGATACGGTACAGCGGCGGTAGCGCCACATAGACGTGCCCCTCTTTCACGAGGGTACGGAAATGTCTTACGAACAGCGCGCACAGCAGGGTGGCAATGTGCAGACCATCGGAGTCCGCATCCGCCAGAATACAAATTTTACCGTAGCGCAGCTGGCTTAAATCATCGCTATCCGGGTCAATACCAATCGCCACCGAAATGTCGTGCACTTCTTGCGAAGCTAACACTTCATCGGAAGAGACTTCCCAGGTATTAAGGATCTTGCCCTTCAGCGGCATGATCGCCTGATATTCGCGATCGCGCGCCTGCTTGGCTGAGCCGCCCGCAGAATCCCCTTCGACAAGGAACAGCTCGGTACGGTTCAGATCCTGGGCGGTACAGTCCGCCAGCTTACCCGGCAGCGCCGGACCGCTGGTCAGCTTTTTGCGCACCACTTTTTTGGCCGCGCGCAGACGGCGCTGGGCGCTGGAGATGGCCATCTCCGCCAGCAGCTCCGCGGCCTGCACGTTCTGATTCAGCCACAGGCTGAAGGCGTCCTTCACCACGCCGGAGACGAACGCCGCGCACTGGCGCGACGACAGACGCTCTTTGGTTTGCCCGGCGAACTGCGGATCCTGCATCTTCACCGACAGCACGTACGCGCAGCGATCCCAGATATCTTCCGCTGACAGCTTCACGCCGCGCGGCAGGATATTACGGTACTCGCAGAACTCACGCATCGCGTCGAGCAGCCCCTGACGCAGACCGTTAACGTGCGTTCCGCCCTGCATGGTCGGGATCAGGTTCACGTAGCTCTCGGTCAGCAGCTCGCCGCCTTCCGGCAGCCACAGCAGCGCCCAGTCCACCGCCTCCGTCTCGCCGGAGAAGGCGCCGACGAATGGTTTTTCCGGCAGCAGCGGCAGGCCGTTCACCGCTTCGCTCAGGTAATCGTTCAGGCCATCGGCATAGCACCAGCTCTGCTCGCTGTTGTTCACCTGGTCGCGGAAAACAATTTCCACGCCCGGGCACAGCACCGCTTTCGCTTTTAACAGGTGGGTCAGACGTGAAACGGAAAAGCGCGGGCTGTCGAAGAAGCTTTCGTCCGGCCAGAAATGGACGCTGGTCCCGGTATTGCGTTTGCCGCAGGTGCCGGTGACGTGCAGGTCTTCCACTTTTTCACCATTTTCAAAGGCGATGCTGTAGACCTGACCGTCGCGACGCACGTTGACCTCCACGCGTTTTGACAGGGCGTTGACCACCGAGATCCCCACCCCGTGCAGGCCGCCGGAAAACTGATAGTTTTTATTGGAAAACTTACCGCCCGCATGCAGCCGGCAGAGGATCAGCTCAACCGCCGGCACGCCCTCTTCCGGGTGGATGTCGACCGGCATCCCACGACCATCGTCAATGACCTCCAGGGACTGGTCGGCATGAAGGATAACTTCCACGCGTTTGGCGTGGCCTGCCAGCGCTTCATCCACACTGTTATCAATAACTTCCTGACCAAGATGGTTAGGACGAGTGGTGTCGGTATACATGCCCGGACGGCGGCGCACCGGCTCTAGCCCGGTGAGTACCTCAATGGCATCAGCATTATATGAAGATTGCGTCATGGTGTGTATTCGTAGGTCGTTCAGGGCCGTTTAGCGCAGGCCGAGAAATTCGATAATCTGAGTGAAATGATCGTCAAAGCCGACAAATGCGTGATTACCGCCCTCCTCTACCGTCTGCCGGCAAGAGGCGTAGTAATGAACGGCCTGGCGGTAATCAAGCACTTCATCCCCGGTCTGCTGCAGCAGCCAGAGTAAATCCGGCGCTTCGAGCGGGTCGATTTGCATGACTTTGAGATCGTAAATATGGCGAGACTCTAGCACATATTGCTGCCCGGTGTATGGATTCTCATTGTGGCCGAGAAAATTGTTTAGTAGTTCAAACGGCCGCACCGCCGGGTTAACCACCACCGCCGGCAGCATAAAGCACTGCGAAAGCCAGGTCGCGTAGTAGCCGCCCAGCGACGATCCTACGACCCCCAGCGGCTCGCCTCCGTGCTCCAGCACGATGGACTCCAACAGCTCCGCCGTTTCCGCCGGGTAAGGCGGCAACTCCGGCACCACCATGGTGATCTCTGGATAGTGCTGCGCCAGCCAGGTCTTTAACGCCGTCGCCTTCGCCGAGCGCGGAGAGCTGTTAAAGCCGTGCAGATAAAGGAGCGTCGCCATCAGTAGCCTTCTGAAGCAATATCCGGATGAAACGCGGCGCCTTCCAGGCGGCACACTTCGGTGGTCAGCGTCCCGTCAGGGTGAAGCTCCAGCCAGCGCCAGCCCGGTGACACCGTATCCAGAGTGAAATTGGCACAGTGCGGTTTAAACTGGACGCAGGTCGACGGCGTCGCCATCATGCGCCGGCCATTCCAGTCGAGATCCAGTTCCTGATGAATATGGCCGCACAAAAGATGCTTCACCCGCGGCCAGGCGCTCAACGCGCTGTCCAGCGCGCCGGCGTTGCGCAGACTATGCTGATCCAGCCAGCTGCAGCCGGCCGGCAGCGGATGATGGTGCAGCAGGAGTAAGGTATAGCGCTCCGGCGCCTCCGCCAGCTTATGTTCGAGCCACTCCAGCTGGAAGTCGCTCAGCTCGCCATGGGGAACGCCAAACACCTGGCTGTCGAGCAGCAGGATCTGCCAGCGATCGCCGAGAAACACGCGCTTGGCAGGGGAAATGCCCGCCTCCTGCAGGGTGCTGTACATCGCCGGCTGGAAATCATGGTTGCCCGGTAGCCAGACGCAGGGTGCAGCAAAACTCGCGATGCCCTCAGCAAAATGCTGATAGGCCGCGGAGGAGTGGTCCTGCGCCAGATCGCCTGTTGCGACAATCAGATCGCATGGACGCTGTGAGGCATGAATGGCCGACAGTACGGCCTGATAGCTATCCCAGGTATTGATGCCTAACAACGTTTCATGCTTTTCAGCAAACAGGTGAGTATCAGTAATTTGTAATATCCTGACTCTGGCCTCACCAGCCAGAGGTAGGTTTAACAGGCTTTCCAAATGGTGTCCTTAGGTTTAACGACGCTAACAAACCGGAATCGCCATCGCTCCATGTGCTAAACAGTAACGCAGCCAGTCGGCCAAAAACTGGTTAATTTGATGCTTTTCGTCGCGTTGATGCAACTTTTTATTAGGATAATCATATCGCGCTTTGAAGCGAAAGATCTGCTGACTCGAACACACTTCGGCCACCATGGCGTCATGGTAGAGGCGGACGGTCATCGATGGCAGGCTCCAGTAGCTCACTGCAGGCAGAGTCTGCTCTATTGCCACCAGAGTAGTGTAGCGGGTCGATTCAACTATCGTTAACCGATACTGCGCGCTTCCCACCTGATAGCTTACCTTCTCACCCGCTGCATCCGTTCGCGGCAACAGGCGGCGCAACTGCGCGAAATTGGTCTCGCACAGGCGCATCATCTCAGGGAAGTCAGGTGTATAACGCTTCATTTTGTCCACTCATTTCGTAAATTGTGATAATGCAATTGCAGCCATTGCAAGGCGATGACAGAGGCTGCGTTGTCGATTTTCCCCTCTTCTACCCACTGGTAAGCCTGCTCCCGACTCACCACATGCACCCGAATATCCTCGTTTTCCTCGGCCAGGCCGTGAATGCCTTTTGCCGTCGATGCATCAACTTCTCCCACCAGGATCGATAACCGTTCGCTGGTGCCGCCGGGACTGGCCAGATAGCTTAATATTGGTTTCGTCCGCCTAACTTCAAGCCCGGCCTCCTCCAGCGCTTCCCGACGGGCAACATCTTCCACCGTTTCACCCGCTTCAATCATGCCGGCGACCATCTCCAGCAGCCACGGGCTCTCGCTGGTATCATAGGCGGCGATACGGATTTGTTCGACCAGCACCACTTCGTCGCGCACCGGGTCAAAGGGTAGCAAGACGGCGGCGTGCCCGCGCTCAAAAATTTCACGGGTGATTTCGCCACTCATGCCGCCGTTAAACAGGCGGTGGCGAAAACGGTATAAATCGAGCGAAAAAAAACCACGATATAGCGTTTCGCGTGCAATAATTTCTACATCATTTTTGGAGAAGGTAATTCCCTGCTGCGTGGGTTTGCTCATTGTCATGTCCTGCGAATCTGAAATTAGGGATTTCCAAACCGTTTGGCTACCGTTTTACGGCCCGTATGTTAGATTGGTGCAAATTACCGCCGGATGGCACGTAACGCCAACTTTTTACGGCGGCAGAATCGATACAATCAGCGGAATTTTTCTTAGAATTAGACCAGCGCTAAATGCTTCACAACAAGGAATGCAAATGAAGAAATTGCTCCCCATTCTTATCGGCCTGAGCCTGACCGGGTTCAGCGCCATGAGCCAGGCGGAAAACCTGCTTCAGGTTTACCAGCAGGCACGCATCAGCAACCCCGATCTGCGTAAATCGGCAGCCGATCGTGACGCCGCGTTCGAAAAGATCAACGAAGCGCGCAGTCCATTACTGCCTCAGCTTGGGCTGGGAGCGGATTATACCTATAACAATGGCTATCGCGACAGCAACGGCATCAATTCAAACGTCACCAGCGGCTCGCTGCAGTTAACGCAGGTTCTGTTTGATATGTCGAAATGGCGCGCCCTGACGCTGCAGGAAAAAACGGCAGGGATTCAGGATGTCACGTATCAGACCGATCAGCAAACACTGATTCTGAATACCGCGACGGCCTATTTTAAAGTGCTGGCCGCCATCGATACGCTTTCCTATACCGAAGCGCAGAAACAGGCTATTTACCGCCAGTTGGATCAAACCACGCAGCGCTTTAACGTAGGCCTGGTGGCGATCACCGACGTGCAGAACGCCCGTTCACAATACGATGCCGTGCTGGCGAACGAAGTCACCGCGCGTAACGATCTCGACAACGCCGTCGAAGAACTGCGTCAGGTCACCGGTAACTACTATCCGGAGCTGGCCTCCCTGAACGTGAATGGCTTCAAAACCAACAAGCCGCAGGCGGTCAACGCCCTGCTGAAGGAAGCGGAGAACCGCAACCTGTCGCTGCTGCAGGCGCGTCTGAACCAGGACCTGGCTCGCGAGCAGATTCGCCAGGCGCAGGACGGCCATTTGCCGACGCTCAGCCTATCCGCGTCGAGTGGGATATCGAATACTAGCTACAGTGGTTCAAAAACCCATAATAATCCTCAGCAATACCAGGATAACGATGCCGGGCAGAACCAAATCGGCCTGAACTTCTCTCTGCCACTGTACCAGGGCGGCGCGGTGACCTCGCAGGTCAAGCAGGCACAATACAACTTCGTTGGCGCCAGCGAGCAGCTGGAAAGCGCCCACCGCAGCGTCGTGCAGACTGTGCGTTCATCGTTTAACAACGTGAACGCCTCCATCAGCAGCATCAACGCCTACAAACAGGCGGTGGTCTCTGCGCAAAGCTCCCTGGATGCCATGGAAGCAGGCTACTCGGTGGGTACGCGTACTATCGTTGACGTCCTCGACGCCACCACTACGCTGTATAACGCTAAGCAGCAGCTCTCGAATGCGCGCTACAACTACCTGATCAACGAGCTGAACATTAAATCGGCGTTAGGTACCCTGAACGAGCAGGATCTGGTCGCCCTGAACAACACGCTGGGTAAACCCATCTCCACCTCCGCAGATAGCGTCGCGCCGGAAAATCCGCAACAGGATGCCACCGCTGATGGCTACGGCAACACTACCGCGGCGGTGAAGCCGGCGTCCGCACGGACCACCCAGAGCAGCGGCAGCAATCCGTTCCGTCAGTAATTCTCATACTGTGATGCGCATCGCCTGTCCGTCGGACAGGCGATGCGTTAAACGTAAGGCAACGTAAAGATCCCCCGCTTAGCGCCCCTCTTCGCTTCATTTTCCACCACTCATCCTCTATCCTGAGCGTTAACACACGCCATACCACTGGGTCCTGGAAGACAAATATGAAACGGACAAAAAATATTAATCATTCGTCGTTCCGCAAAAGCTGGAGCGCACGCCATCTGACGCCGGTCGCGCTGGCCGTTACCGCGGTCTTTATGCTCGCCGGTTGTGAAAAAAGCGACGAAACGGTGTCGCTGTACCAGAACGCCGATGACTGCTCCGCCGCCAACCCGGGCAAAGCAGCCGAATGCACCACGGCCTACACCAACGCGGTAAAAGAGGCAGAGCGCACTGCGCCGAAGTATGCCACCCGCGAAGACTGCGTCGCCGAGTTTGGCGAAGGCCAGTGCCAGCAGACGCCAGCCCAGGCGGGCGTCGCCCCGGAAAACCAGGCGCAGGCGCAAAGCAGCGGCAGCTTCTGGATGCCGCTGATGGCCGGCTACATGATGGGCCGCCTGATGGGCGGCGGCATGGCGCAACAGCAGCCGCTGTTCAGCTCGAAAAATCCGGCCAGCCCGGCCTACGGTCAGTACACTGACGCCAGCGGCAAGAGCTATGGCGCCGCCCAGCCGGGCCGCACCATAAATGTGCCGAAAACCGCGATGGCGCCGAAGCCAGCCACCACCACCACCGTCACCCGCGGCGGCTTTGGCGAGTCGGTAGCGAAACAGTCGACCATGCAGCGTAGCGCCGCAGGCTCAACGTCCTCTTCTCGCTCAATGGGCGGCTAAGCAACATGGAAAGAGTCAGTATTACCGAGCGCCCGGACTGGCGCGAGAAAGCGACCGAGTACGGTTTCAACTTCCATACCATGTACGGCGAGCCCTACTGGAGCGAAGAGGCGTATTACAAGCTGACCCTCGCGCAGGTGGAAAAGCTGGAAGCGGTCACCGCTGAGCTACATCAGATGTGCCTCCAGGTGGTGGAAAAAGTGATCGCCAGCGATGAGCTGATGACCAAATTCCGCATCCCTAAACACACCTGGGGTTTTGTACGCCAGTCGTGGAAAACCAACCAGCCGTCGCTCTACTCACGTCTCGACCTGGCCTGGGATGGCGTCGGCGAACCGAAGCTGCTGGAGAACAATGCCGACACCCCGACCTCGCTGTATGAAGCGGCCTTCTTCCAGTGGATCTGGCTGGAAGATCAGCTCAACGCCGGCAAGCTGCCGGCGGGCAGCGACCAGTTCAACAGTTTGCAGGAAAAGCTGATCGATCGCTTCGGCGAGCTGCGCGAGCAGTTTGGCTTTCAGCTGCTGCATATGGCCTGCTGCCGCGATACCGTTGAAGATCGCGGTACCGTGCAGTATCTGCAGGACTGCGCCGCTGAAGCGGGGCTGGCGACGGAATTCCTCTACGTTGAAGATATCGGCCTGGGCGAAAAAGGCCAGTTTACCGATCTGCAGGATCAGGTGATTGGCAATCTGTTCAAGCTCTATCCGTGGGAGTTTATGCTGCGGGAGATGTTCTCCACCAAGCTGGAAGACGCTGGCGTCCGCTGGCTGGAGCCGGCGTGGAAAAGCATTATCTCCAACAAGGCGCTGCTGCCGATGCTGTGGGAGATGTTCCCCAATCACCCTAATCTGCTGGCGGCCTACTTCAGCGAAGATACTCACCCGGAGATGGAGAAGTACGTCATTAAGCCAATCTTCTCCCGCGAAGGCGCTAACGTGTCGATCGTTGAAAATGGCAAAGTGGTGGAGGCAGTAGAAGGCCCGTACGGGGAAGAAGGCACCATCGTGCAGGCGTTTTACCCGCTGCCGAAGTTTGGCGATAGCTATACGCTGATTGGCAGCTGGCTCATCAACGACCAGCCTGCAGGGATCGGTATTCGCGAAGACCGGGCGCTGATCACCCAGGATCTGTCGCGCTTCTATCCGCACATTTTCGTCGAATAATGCCGCGCTCCGGCGACGGTAAATGCCGCCGGAGCGCGCTATCATCAGGCGCCAACCAACACCGACAGCATGCTCAGCGAGCCCATCTCGATGCCATCGACCGGGATCGTCATCGCCTCAACGCCATCCCACGTCCCCAGGACATACAGCAGCGGCAGGAAATGCTCCGCCGTCGGGTTGGAGAGCGAGCCCCCTTCGTGTGCCAGGTAGTTAACCAGCGGGTGCTGCTCGTCCAGCCCCTGCCATTGCAGATTCGCCTTCACGTAGTTATTGAAGGACTCTGCCCAAGGGTACGGCGTGTTCTCGCCATGCCAGCGGGCGGTGCGCAGGTTATGCACCACGTTGCCGCTGGCCACCAGCATAATGCCTTCATCACGCAGCGAGGCCAGTTTCCGCCCCATTTCGAGATGCCAGGCCGGCGGTTTGGTGCTGTCGATGCTCAACTGAACCATCGGGATATCCGCCTGCGGATACATTTTAATCAGCACGCCCCACGAGCCATGGTCAAATCCCCAGGCTTCTGTATCGAGGGTGACCGGCACCGGCGAGAGCAGCTCCACCAGCCGTTGCGCCAGCGCCGGAGAGCCCGGCGCCGGATAATGCGTGTCATACAGCGCCTGCGGAAAACCGCCGAAGTCATGAATGGTCTTCGGCGCCTCCATCGCCGTTACGCCCGTACCGCGCGTAAACCAGTGCGCAGAGACCACCACGATCGCTTTCGGACGCGGCAGGGTTTCGCCCAGTTGAGCCCAGGCGCGGGTATAACGGTTGTCTTCCAGCACGTTCATTGGGCTGCCATGGCCGAGAAACAACGCGGGCATTCGGGTACGGGACATGATGATATCCTTAGGGTGTCAATGTGATGTGCTCACATTACGCGCTTTTGCGCCAGGATAAACTCAGATAACCATGATGATGATCGTCAGAAAATTTGAATGTAATTCGCGGTAAAGGGACGTGTCCCGTACGCGCATCCTCAGGCAATATACTCGTATGTAATTATTTTCACAGGGAGAGAAGCGATGTCATCACCCTTAATATTGACGCTGTTAGCCGGTAGCGCAACCTTCATTGGCGCCATATTCGGCGTGATTGGCCAGAAACCCTCTAACCGCCTGCTTGGCTTCTCCCTCGGCTTTGCCGCCGGGATTATGCTATTGATTTCGTTGATGGAAATGCTGCCTGCCGCGCTGGCCGCCGAGGGCATGTCGCCGCTGCTCGGCTACGGAATGTTTGTTGTCGGCCTGCTGGGCTACTTTGGCCTTGACCGCCTGCTGCCGCACGCCCACCCGCAGGATTTGATGACTCCCGCCATGCCGCGCCCGCGCAACTTACGCCGCACCGCTATTCTTCTGACGCTGGGGATCAGCCTGCATAACTTTCCGGAAGGGATCGCCACCTATGTCACGGCCAGCAACAACCTCGAGCTTGGCATGGGCGTCGCCCTTGCCGTCGCCCTGCACAATATTCCGGAAGGACTGGCGGTTGCCGGACCGGTGTATGCCGCCACCGGCTCGCGCAGCAAAGCGGTGCTCTGGGCCGGGCTTTCCGGCATGGCGGAAATTTTGGGCGGCGTGCTGGCGTGGTTGATTCTGGGGAGCCTGGTCTCGCCGCTGGTGATGGGCGCGATCATGGCTGCCGTCGCCGGGATTATGGTGGCGCTGTCGGTCGATGAACTGATGCCGCTGGCGAAAGAGATCGATCCGCAAAGCAATCCAAGCTACGGCGTCCTGTGCGGGATGTCGGTCATGGGGCTGAGCCTGGTGGTACTCCAGACGATGGGCATCGGTTAAAGCGCAGAAACAACACAGCCCACTAACAAGTGGGCTGTGCTCGGGCGTAGCGAACCGCTATTTAGCTGGCTTTACGCTCATGTTCGCGACGATAGGCCACCAGATCTTCAATCGTGACTACCGCCATATTGTGCTGCTGAGCGAACTTGATGCACTCCGGCGCGCGGGCCATGGTGCCATCGTCATTGGTCAGCTCGCACAGCACGCCTGCCGGTTTAAAGCCAGCCAGGGTCACGAGGTCGATAGTGGCTTCAGTGTGGCCGCCGCGGGTCAGTACGCCGCCCGGCTGCGCACGCAGCGGGAAGACGTGACCTGGACGGTTAAGATCGGAAGGTTTCGCGCCGTCGGCGATGGCCGCGCGGACGGTGGTCACGCGGTCGGCAGCGGAGACGCCGGTGGTCACACCTTCGGCCGCTTCGATGGTCACGGTGAAGCCGGTGCCGTAGGCGCTGGTGTTGTTCTCTACCATCATCGGCAGATCCAGCTGTTTGCGGCGATCTTCGGTCAGGCACAGGCACACAATGCCGCTGCCGTGACGAATGGTCAGCGCCATCTGCTCAACGGTCATGGTTTCAGCGGCGAAGATCATATCGCCTTCGTTTTCACGGTCTTCATCATCAAGCACCATCACGCCGCGGCCTTCGCGCAGGGCGTCCAAAGCGTGTTCCACACGTTCAAAAGCGGTACCAAAAGAAGAAAGGAGCGTCTGATTCATGGTAAAAAAACCTCATTAAAATTATGGTTACCAGAATCAGGGCAGTCTTAGGAGCGCCGGTTTAGCGGCAAAAGTCAACGCGAGCGGGCCTGGGCCCGACTGTGCCGTTACTCTCTCCCATCCGGACTTTAACCGTCGGCCCCGGAATTACACCGGATCTGCTGACCTTCCCGTAGTCACGGGAAGCGCTCGCGGGCTTTCAACGCCATGGTTGATTTACCGCCGGTGGGGAATTTCGCCCCGCCCTGAGAATAAGCGAGATAACTATAACGCTATTGACTATCCTCGGCAATGCATAAGCTTCAAACATTTCTGGTTTATAGGCGGCCTGGTTCGCACTACAATGATCAATCATCCGACCCGAGCAGGAAACCACCATGATTGACCCGAAAAAAATTGAACAAATCGCCCGCCAGGTCCATGAGTCGATGCCAAAAGGACTTCGCGATCTGGGTGAGGATGTTGAGAAGAAAATCCGCCAGGCGCTGCAGTCGCAGCTGACCCGTCTGGATCTGGTTAGCCGCGAAGAGTTTGACGTGCAGACTCAGGTGCTGCTGCGGACCCGGGAAAAACTGGCGCTGCTGGAGCAGCGCCTGAATGACCTCGAAAACCGCCCGGCGGCGACGCCGGGCAGCGAAGAGCAGCAGTAAAAAACGGGCCCCTGGGGGCCCGTTTTGCGTTTGGCTTAATGGGCGGCTTCCGCCTGGCTACTCACCTGGCGACAGTACAGTTCATAGCGCTGGCAAAACCATTCACGATGTTCTTCATCCATATTGCCGACAATGGCCTGAAGATCAACTGGCTGGCCCTGGGCGTGCATTCTGGCGAAACTCCGCGCCAAAAAATCAAAATTCTTCATTGAATACATATCGTTATGGTTCATGCGCATACTCCTTCAGCGGTGGATGTTCTGATCAGTCATATGCCTTTTACTCACTTCAGTATTTACACTTACCTTAACGCGATTTGTACGAAAAATGCGCTTAACATGATTATTTATTGCGCTAAATCATTTTCCACATGATTAAATAAAAACGGCCCGCGATATCGCTATCGCAGGCCGTAATGTTTCACCACACAGGCGGGTGAATAACGAAAAAGTTATTTTTCGCTATCTTTTTGTATTTTATTAATAATATTGGTAGTCGAGCAGCCATCTTCAAAGTTGAGCACCAGCACTTCGCCACCGTTCGCCCAGACCTCTTCGCTGCCGGCGATCTGCTCCGGTTTGTAGTCGCCGCCTTTGACCAGCAGATCCGGCAGGATGCCAGCGATCAGGCGCTGCGGAGTATCTTCTTCGAAGGAGACCACCCAGTCGACGGCTTCCAGCGCCCCCAGCACGATCATCCGCTGTTCCAGCGGGTTCACCGGGCGGGTTTCGCCTTTCAGACGTTTGGTGGAGGCATCGCTGTTGACCGCCACGATCAGACGGTCGCCCAGCTTGCGCGCATTCGCCAGATAGGAGACATGACCGGCATGCAGAATGTCGAAGACGCCGTTGGTCATCACCACTTTCTCGCCGCGTTTGCGCGCCGCCGCAACCGCCTGTTTGAGTTCCTCTTCGCTCATCACGCCAAAGCCGGTCTCAGCCCGGCCGCGGACCGCGTTTTCCAGCTCGACAGGGGAAACGGTGGATGTACCCAGCTTACCGACCACCACGCCCGCCGCGGCGTTAGCGAAATAGCAGGCCTCTTCCAGGGTGTTGCCGGACGCCAGGGTCGCCGCCAGCACGCCAATCACCGTGTCGCCGGCGCCGGTCACGTCGTACACTTCCTGGGCCTGGGTCGGCATATGCAGCGGCGGACGCCCCGGCTGCAGCAGCGTCATCCCCTGCTCAGAGCGCGTCACCAGCAGCGCCGACAGTTCGAATTCGGCGATGAGCTTCATGCCGCGCTCAACGATCTGCGCTTCATCCTGGCACTTGCCCACCACCGCTTCAAACTCAGAGAGGTTCGGGGTGAGCAACGTCGCGCCGCGATAGCGTTCGAAATCGGTGCCTTTCGGATCGATCAGCACCGGCACGCCCGCTTCGCGTGCGAGTCGGATCATGGTCTGGACGCTGGTCAGCGCCCCTTTGGCATAGTCCGAAAGGACCAGCGCGCCAATAGAGCCCAGCGCCTGCTGAATGCGCTCGTGCATCGGCTGCGGATCGACGCCGGAGAAGCCCTCTTCAAAGTC
Source organism: Klebsiella sp. 10 (assembly GCF_018223925.1). Taxonomy (NCBI): domain Bacteria; kingdom Pseudomonadati; phylum Pseudomonadota; class Gammaproteobacteria; order Enterobacterales; family Enterobacteriaceae; genus Klebsiella; species Klebsiella sp. 10. The sequence goes on along the minus strand of NZ_JAGRRB010000012.1, from coordinate 263,608 downwards.
GAGGCGGATCAGCTGTTGATTGCGCGACAGCACCCGCAGCTTGGTGATAGTCGGGTGAGTCGGGACGGAGACGAAGTCGCACTTCACATTGACGTTGGCCAGCGCCTGGCTCAGCGCGCGGGCGGCGTCATCAATCCCGGTCAATCCCACCAGGCGCGAGGTTGCCCCCAGCGAGGCAATGTTCATCGCTACGTTTGCCGCGCCGCCAGGACGTTCTTCGATATTTTCCACCTTCACCACCGGCACCGGGGCTTCCGGGGAAATACGACTGGTGGGGCCGTACCAGTAGCGGTCCAGCATCACATCACCCACCACCAACACTCCTGCACGTTCAAACTCCGGCAGCGTTACTTTCATGACTCTCTCCTGCGAGACGCAAACTTTGCGCGCGATAATAGCACACCCGATTTTATAGTTAAGCCATCAGCCATTTCTGCCAGCTGGCGCTGACCTGCTCGCGCTCCCGGCTGAAGGCCTCTGGCGCCACGTGTCCCGGCAGCTCCTGCAGGGCCAGGTGATGGAGCGCGTCACGCAAGGTGGTGTACGCGTGCGTTAAGGCGCGCGCTTCCTCTTCGTCCATGATGTCGTTCTGCGCCAGCAGCTCGAGAATACGCACATTATCAGACCAGCGGGTCAGCTTCGGCTTGTCGCTGGCATAGCGTAGGACCAGATACTGGGTAATAAATTCAATATCCGTGATCCCGCCGGCATCGGCTTTGATATCAAAACGATTGGGATGCTTGTTGCCGAGGTGGGCGCGCATCTTCTCGCGCATCTCGCGAACCTCGGTCTGCAGGGTTGCGCCCTCCCGCGGGGTGGTCAGGATATCGCGACGAATGGCGTCAAAGCGCGCCTGCAACGCCGGGTCGCCATAGACCACGCGGGCGCGCACCAGCGCCTGATGCTCCCACGTCCAGGCCTCGTTCTGCTGATAGTCGGCAAACGCGTCAGCGGTGGTAACCAGCATCCCCGCCGCGCCGGAAGGGCGCAGCCGGGCGTCCACTTCGTAGAGAATACCGGACGAGGTGCGGGTGCTGAACAGATGCATGATCCGCTGGGCCAGCCGCAGGTAGAACTGACGGCCGTCAATCTCCCGCTCGCCGTCGGTCATCACCTCCGCCGGGCAGTCATGGAGGAACACCAGGTCGAGATCGGAGCTGTAGCCCAGCTCCCAACCGCCGAGCTTACCGTAGCCGACGACGGCGAAGCCGCGCCCCTGGCGATCGTGCAGGTGGGTCGGCAGGCCGTAGCGAGCCACCATCTGCCCCCATGCCTGCTGCACCACCGCATCGAGGATCGCTTCGGCAAGCCAGGTTAAATGGTCGCTGACCTTCATCACCGGTAGGGTGCCGGCGATATCCGCCGCCGCGATATGTAGCTGCTGCGCCTGCTTGAACTGGCGCAACGCCTCCAGCTGCTGCTCTTCATCCTCTTCCGGCACCCGCAGCAGATACTGACGCAGCTCGTCGCGATAGGCATCGGTCGCCGTCGGCTGATAGAGGGTGTTGGGATCCAGCAGCTCATCCAGCAGCAGCGGGTGGCGCGCCAGCTGGCTGGCGACCATCGGCGATGCCGCGCAGAGCGTAATCAGGTGTTTCAGCGCGCCGGGGAATTCGCTCAGCAGTTCAAGATAGGTGGTGCGGGTGACGATGCCGGTCAACAGCGGCGTGATCCGCGCCAGAGGCAGCGGCGCATCGGCGCGCGAGCAGATTTCGCTCAGCAGATGCGGCATCAGCTGATCCAGCACCTGGCGGCCGCGCGGGCCGATGGTGCGCCGATCCAGCTCTTTGCGGAAATCGGCAATCAGCGCCAGCACGCTGCGGCGGTCGGCGTCGTTTAAATGCGCCAGCGCCGGACTGGCGTCATCTTCTTCCAGCGCATCCTGCCACAGCTCGCGCCAGTACTCGGCCAGCTGCTCATCTGGCGACTGAGCCTCGTCATCGCCGATCAGTTCATTAAACACCCGCCGTACGTTGGCCATATGGTTCGCCAGCTGCGCGCTCAGCGTCTCCCAGTCATCGGTATGCATCCCCCACGCCAGTCTGGCGCGGTTCAGTTCATCCTGCGGCAGGGTCTGGGTCTGTTCATCGTTGATACTTTGCAGCAGGTTTTCCAGCCGGCGCAGGAACAGATAGGCCGCGCGCAGCAGCGTCGCGTCGCCTTCCGGCAGCAGATGCAGCTCATCAATCGCCGCCAGTGTCGGCAATAGCGCGCGCTGCTGCAGCGCAGGTTCGCGACCGCCGCGGATCAGCTGAAAGACCTGAACGATAAATTCAATTTCACGAATGCCGCCGGCGCCGAGCTTGATGTTGTCTTTCAGCCCGCGACGCCGCACTTCACGGGCGATCATGCCTTTCATGTTACGCAGCGACTGGATCACGCTGAAGTCGATATAGCGGCGGAAGACGAAGGGGCGAAGCATCGCGCGCAGTTCGCTGGCGTAGGCGCCGTCGTTATCGCCCATGATCCGCGCTTTCACCATCGCGTAGCGTTCCCAGTCCCGCCCCTGCTCCTGGTAATAATCTTCCAGCGCCGCAAAGCTGAGCACCAGCGGCCCGCTGTCGCCAAACGGCCGCAGGCGCATATCCACCCGATAAACAAAGCCGTCCTGCGTCGGCTGGTCGAGCGCCTTGATAAGCCGCTGCCCCAGGCGGGTAAAGAACTGGGCGTTATCCAGCTCGCGGCGGCCGCCGCGGGTGGCGCCATGCTCCGGCCAGGCAAAGATCAGATCGATATCGGAAGAGAAGTTCAGCTCGCCGCCGCCCAGCTTTCCCATCCCGAGGATCAGCAGCGGCTGCGGCTGACCCTCGGCGTTGCATGGCGTTCCCCACTCTTTACAGCAGGCGGCGTACAGCCAGTCGCGGGCGGCGACAATCAGGGTCTCCGCCAGGACGCTCAGCTGCTGCAGCGTCTCTTCTTCGCGCACCAGCGACAACGCCTGCGCCCAGGCGATGCGGACCATCATCTGGCGGCGGAAGAGACGCAGCTCTCGCATCAACCCCGCTTCGTCAGTGACGGCCTGCAGGCGCTCCTGCAGCCAGGCTTCGTAATGCCGCCACTCTTCCGCCGCCGGCGCGGAGTCCGCAAGCTCATTCAGCCAGCCCGGCTGAGCGATCACACTCTGTTCGACAAAATCGCTGAACGCCATCACCGACCTGGCCTGTGGGCTCAGTTCGGCAACGGGAAAATCCGTTGGCAGACGGTCAGCGACCGTCTGCCAGTGCTGCTGTAACTGCGGAGAAAGCGGCATCATAAGGGCTCCCTGGCCTGTAATTATCGTTTTCCACTATGCAGCCAGAACGGCTCGGCAGCCAGCGCCTGGCGACGGAAATATTCAAACACGCTGCGGTCGTCATGCTCTATCGCACGCTGAAGTTCCTGCCAGTTCTCCAGCCACGGCGCGACGGCGTCGCCATAGGCGCCCGCCAGCAGCTGGACGCTGTCGATGTCGCGGGACAGCTTCGGCAACTGGTCAGCGGCATCTTCTACCGCCAGATGCTGCACGGCGCTGCGCAGCTCGGCCGCCACCCGCGAGAGGTGAATATCGGCAAACCGTTTGAACGATCCGGCTATTTTTTTCTCTCCCGCCTCGTTGAGGAACGGACGCCAGCCGCGCTGGACCAGCCATTCGGTCAGGGCCAGTTTGGCGCCAACGACCTCGGTGCGGAATAACGCTTCGTCGGCGGTGTCCGCAGCCAGCAGAACGGCGTCGGCGTCGTTCAGCAACGCGCGGAGGTGGGTGGTCGCCTTACGCGGCACGATGCCGCCGAACAGCACGAGGGCATGGCGCACGCGGGCTATCGCCAGCAGAATTTCCGCTTTGGCTTTTGCGTTGCCGCGCAGCCAGATCTCGTCGTGATACAGCCAATGCGCCAGGGCGCTCTCCAGCGCCGCCTCCAGCCCCTGCTCCACGCTGGCCTTCGCTGCCACCGGCAGCACCGCCAGCCGGGTCACCGGACGCTCATTGTTACCTTGCGCCAGATGATACCCGCGCGCGGCTTTGCTCAGGCTCCCCTGACGCAGGACGCCGCTCTCCAGCAAACGATGCGCGAGGCGCAGCAGATCGGCGGTCTCCCCGGCGAGCAGCTCCAGCTCCAGTTCGCAGATCGGCTCCTGATCTTCGCCCGCCTTCACTTCGCCACGATCGAGGGCAATCTCAATCTCACTCTTTCCTTCCTGGATCACCCAGCGTTCACGGGCAAAATCGGTGCTGAACAGCGGCTGGACATGCTCCGCCAGCGCGGCCGGAAGTTCCCCTTGCGGCCAGACCTCCGCCGGCAGGCGCTCAAGCGCCAGCTCCGGTTTATCCAGTGGAATATTATATTCCGGGCGCTGGTGCAGGCCGCCGACCACCCGACCGGCGATTTTCAGCGTCATCTCATAACGCCCCTGATCGCCGCGGATGCGCAGCCCCATATCGTGACGACGCAGCCAGTTATCGGCGGTTTCGTAATAAATGTTCAGCAACTGGCCCGCGGGCGTATGTTTCGCCTCGAGCGCATTGAGCTGCTCGCGCAGCGTCTCTACCCCATCCTGAGCGACGATAAACTTGAGTTCGATTTCTTGAGCCATGACTGAATTCTTCCGCTTCTGTGCTGCGCCGACAAATTGCGGCGAACTTACGACAATATTTTTTGTCAGTAGATAGTATTTTGCGGTGAATCGCCATGCAACGCGCTTTTTGCCGGGCCACCTCCTGGATGATTCCGATTGTGGCGGAAAACTTTGCGTCGCTCTGGCGATGCCTCTACTATCGTTCCACTTTTTATGACCAAACGATGACCTGATGCCAAAATTACGCCTGATTACTTTTACTTTGCTCGCGCTTAGCGCCGCCACGGCGGTTCACGCAGAAGAAAAGCGCTACGTTTCCGATGAGCTGAACACCTGGGTTCGCAGCGGCCCGGGCGATAATTATCGTCTGGTCGGCACCATCAACGCCGGGGAAGAAGTGTCGGTACTGCAAACGAACGACAGCACCAGTTACGCGCAAATTCGCGACAGCAACGGCCGTACCGCCTGGATCCCGCTGAAAGAGCTGAGCAACGAGCCCAGCCTGCGCACCCGCGTCCCGGATCTGGAAAACCAGGTCAAAACGCTGACCGATAAGCTGAATAACATCGATGCCACCTGGAACCAGCGCACGGCGGATATGCAGAAGAAAGTCGCCGGCAGCGACAGCGTGATTAACGCGCTGAAGGACGAGAACCAAAAGTTGAAAAACGAGCTGGTTGTCGCGCAGAAGAAGGTGAATGCGGCAAATCTGCAGCTTGATGATAAACAGCGCACCATTATCATGCAGTGGTTTATGTACGGCGGCGGTGTGCTGGGCGTCGGTCTGCTGCTCGGTCTGGTGCTGCCGCATCTGGTGCCAAGCCGCAAACGTAAAGACCGGTGGATGAACTAATTCGTCTTCTCTGCCAGACTTACGTATCATCTTGCGAAAAACGGATACGGGAGAATCAGGCGTGAAGAGTTATCTGGTCGGTGGCGCGGTGCGTGACGCGCTGTTAGGGCTGCCGGTCAAAGACCGAGACTGGGTGGTGGTGGGCGCCACCCCGCAACAGATGCTAGACGCGGGCTATCAACAGGTAGGCCGCGATTTTCCCGTGTTCCTCCATCCGCAAAGCCGGGAAGAGTATGCCCTGGCCCGCACCGAGCGCAAATCCGGCGCGGGCTATACCGGTTTTACCTGCTATGCCGCCCCGGACGTCACCCTCGAAGCCGATCTGCTGCGCCGCGACCTGACGGTCAATGCCCTCGCCCAGGATGCCGACGGCGCAATTATCGACCCCTACGGCGGACAGAACGATCTCCGTCAGCGCCTGCTGCGCCATGTCTCTCCCGCGTTTAGTGAAGATCCGCTGCGCGTGCTGCGCGTCGCGCGTTTTGCCGCCCGCTACGCCCACCTCGGTTTTCGCATTGCCGAAGAGACTCAGGCCCTGATGGCCGCGATGGTTGAGGCCGGCGAGCTGGCGCATTTAACGCCGGAGCGGGTGTGGAAAGAGACGGAAAGCGCATTAACTACTCGCAACCCGCAGGTCTTTTTCCAGACGCTGCGCGACTGTCAGGCCCTCAAGGTGCTGTTCCCGGAGATTGACGCCCTGTACGGCGTGCCGGCCCCGGCGAAATGGCATCCGGAAATCGACACCGGCCTGCACACCCTGATGACCGTCACGATGGCCGCGATGCTGTCGCCGGATGTCGACGTACGTTTCGCCACCCTGTGCCATGACCTCGGCAAAGGGCTGACGCCGAAGGCGCTCTGGCCGCGTCACCACGGCCATGGTCCGGCGGGAGTCAAGCTGGTGGAGCAGCTCTGCGCGCGTCTGCGGGTGCCGAACGATATCCGCGATCTCGCGAAACTGGTGGCGGAGTACCATGACCTAATCCACACCCTGCCAATTCTGCAGCCGAAAACCCTCGTCAAACTCTTCGACAGCATTGACGCGTGGCGCAAACCGCAGCGCGTGCAGCAGATCGCGCTCACCAGCGAAGCCGACGTCCGCGGACGCACCGGTTTCGAGGCCAGCGATTACCCGCAGGGGCGCCTGCTGCTGGAGGCCTGGGAAGTGGCGCAGTCGGTCTCCACTAAAGAGGTCGTGGCGGCGGGCTTTAAAGGGGCGGAAATTCGCGAGGAGCTGACGCGGCGGAGAATTGCGGCGGTAGCGCAGTGGAAGGAACAGCGTTGCCCCCAGCCGCAAGGCTGAGGGCGCAGGCCTTAGAAGAAGACCACGTACACCGCTGCCGCGACGATAAAGCGGTAGATAGCGAACGGAATGAACGAGATCCGTTTGATCAGCTGCAGGAAGGTTTTAATCGCAATCAGCGCCACGATAAACGCCATCACGAAGCCGACGGCGAACATCGGGACGTCGCCCATGTTCAGGAAGCCGATGCTCTTGTAGACGTCCAGCACGGTGGCGCCCATCATCATCGGTACCGCCAGCAGGAAAGAGAACTCCGAGGCCGCATAGCGGCTGACGCCCATCAGCATGCCGCCGGAGATAGTCGCCCCCGAGCGGGAGAAACCTGGCCACAGCGCCAGGCACTGAAAGCAGCCGATGACGAACGCCTGACGGTAGGTCATATCGTCAATCCCGACCGCGCGCGGCTGTTTCGGCTTCAGCACTTCCGCTGCAATCAGCAATACGCCGCCGACAATCAGGGCGTACATCACGTTCACCGGGTTAAACAAGGATTTAATGGTGTCATGGAAAATCAGCCCCATCACCACCGCGGGGATCATGCCGAGAAGGATATGGATAAGCGACAAACGGCCGCTGCCCTGGCCTTCATGCGCCGGCGGTTTCCCGAAATGGATGCCGATCAGGCCGAACAGGCGACGCCAGAACATCACCACCACGGCGAGTATCGAACCTAACTGAATCACCACTTCAAAGGTATTTGCGGTATCACCTTCAAACCCCAGCAGGTGACCAACAATAATCATATGACCGGTACTGGAAACAGGTAAAAACTCTGTCAAACCCTCAACCACACCCAATATTGCCGCCACCAGCAGCGAGTGTATATCGCTCATCCAATTAAACCCTTTAAAAAAGTAAAATGAAAAAAACCAGGAACACGGTATCGTTCAACAGGCACAACCCGGCTGCCAGAGCGCGCGTAATCCGCAGCGTACAGGAAGTACACACGGATTCGTCCACCGTTCTGGAAGGACATCGCCAGTAAAATTGCCTGATGACCGGATGCTATGACCGGTATAAACGCAATTTGTTTAACAAGTATGACCTGAAAAGTTTTGTTTCAGATTAAGGCCACGTTCAATAATCACCCCGACGTTTGCCGCGCGAGCCACGGCGCCAGGTTTGCTGACTTTTATGCGCACCCAGGGCGACTGGAATGTTTCCAGCAGCAGGTCGGCCACCTCTTCCGCCACCCGCTCCACTAACGCAAATTTCCCCCCCTCCACATGCGCGATCACGCGCTCGCTGATATCAGCATAGCTGAGGCAATCGCTGACATCATCGCTGGCGGCCGCCTTGCGGTTATCCCATGCAATTTCGATATCGAACACCAGCTTCTGCTCAATGGTTTGTTCCCAGTCATAAACACCGATGGTGGTGATTACCGAAAGTTGCTCTATAAATACAATATCCATCACGCCCTGCCTGCTTTTTAGCTAAACCGGATACCACTTCCGGCGAATTATGCGTATTATCCACAGATGCAGAGAATACAACGACATTTTCAAAACGGAACAGCGTTATGAGTGCAATCGCGCCTGGACTGGTACTCCTCGCCTACCTCTGCGGCTCCATTTCCAGCGCCATTCTGGTATGTCGCCTTGCTGGCCTGCCCGACCCACGCGACAGCGGCTCAGGCAACCCCGGGGCCACTAACGTACTACGAATTGGCGGAAAAGGGGCGGCCGTAGCGGTACTTATTTTTGATGTGCTGAAGGGCATGCTCCCGGTGTGGGGCGCCTGGGCGCTGGGCCTTACGCCGTTCTGGCTGGGGTTAGTGGCGATTGCCGCCTGCGTGGGCCATATCTGGCCAGTCTTCTTTCATTTCCGCGGCGGTAAAGGCGTCGCCACGGCCTTCGGCGCTATCGCCCCCATCGGGCTCGATCTCACCGGGGTGATGGCCGGGACCTGGCTGCTGACCATCCTGCTCAGCGGTTACTCTTCCCTGGGCGCTATCGTCAGCGCGCTGATCGCCCCGTTCTACGTCTGGTGGTTCAAACCGCAGTACACCTTTCCGGTGTCGATGCTCTCCTGCCTGATCCTCCTGCGCCATCACGACAACATTCAGCGTCTGTGGCGTCGCCAGGAGAGCAAAATCTGGACCCGCGTGAAGAAGAAAAAAACGCCAGAGCAGAAGTAATCTCCCCTCCCGGCTCCGCCAGCCGGGGAACTCTCCTGCGCTAATCGCGCCTTTCACCCGCCCTTTTACGCTTCCTCGCCATCAAAGGCGATCATCGCCACATCCTCCTTTTGTAACAATACGTTAGCAGCATGGAAAGGCAAAAGTTGCGCTGGCGGCTGGCGGCGCAACCCGATCCGCCGCCTTTTCCGCCGCGCCCAGGCTGCGGATCAGGATATTGACGGCAAAGATTATCCGGGTGAATAATCCGGAGCGGTTATGCCGCTTTCCCCTCGCGCCCGTCGCGACGCTCCGGGTTACGGATGACATAAGCGTTTCGTATGACCGGGATAAACTCCCGCCGATCAATACTCATTGCTGCTGTTTTATCTTGATTTTGCAGGGGCGCAACATTGCACGGCACCGTGTTACCACCACTCAAAAAAGGCTGGCAGGCCACGCTGGATCTCCGCTTTCACCAGGCCGGCGGCAAGACCGTTCTCGCCAGCGCCCAACACGTCGGCCCGCTGACCGTCCAGCGCCCGTTTTACCCGGAAGAAGAGACCTGTCACCTCTATCTGCTTCACCCGCCCGGCGGCATCGTCGGCGGTGATGAGCTGACAATTAGCGCGCACCTTGCCCCCGGCTGCCATACGCTGATAACCATGCCTGGCGCCAGCAAGTTTTACCGCAGCAGCGGCGCGCAAGCGCTAGTTCGCCAGCAGTTGACCCTTGCCCCGCAGGCGACCCTGGAGTGGCTCCCGCAGGATGCCATCTTCTTTCCCGGGGCCAATGCCCGGCTGTTCACCACCTTTCATCTTTGCGCCTCCAGCAGGCTGCTGGCCTGGGATCTGCTCTGCCTTGGCCGCCCGGTGATTGGCGAAACCTTCAGCCACGGCACCCTCAGCAACCGGCTGGAGGTATGGGTGGACAATGAGCCGCTGCTGGTCGAGCGCCTGCACCTGCAGGAGGGAGAGCTCTCCAGCATCGCCGAACGTCCCTGGGTCGGCACTTTGCTGTGCTATCCGGCTACCGATGCCCTGCTCGACGGGGTGCGCGACGCGCTGGCGCCGCTCGGTCTCTACGCCGGCGCCAGCCTGACCGACCGCCTGCTGACGGTGCGTTTCCTCAGTGACGATAATCTGATTTGCCAGCGGGTGATGCGCGACGTATGGCAGTTTCTGCGCCCTCATCTCACCGGTAAATCTCCCGTACTTCCCCGAATCTGGCTGACTTAAGAGAACGTTATGGAACTGACCCCCCGAGAAAAAGACAAGCTGTTGCTGTTTACCGCCGCGCTGGTGGCGGAGCGTCGCCTGGCCCGCGGCCTGAAGCTCAACTATCCGGAGTCCGTGGCCCTGATCAGCGCCTTTATTATGGAAGGCGCTCGGGACGGCAAAAGCGTGGCCTCGCTGATGGAGGAAGGCCGTCACGTCCTGACCCGCGAGCAGGTGATGGAGGGCGTCCCGGAAATGATCCCGGATATCCAGGTCGAAGCCACCTTCCCGGACGGCTCGAAGCTGGTCACCGTTCACAACCCGATTATCTGAGGTAGCGCCATGATCCCCGGTGAATATCACGTTAAGCCCGGTCAGATAGCCCTGAATACCGGCCGGGCAACCTGTCGCGTGGTCGTTGAGAACCACGGCGATCGGCCGATTCAGGTCGGTTCGCACTACCATTTCGCCGAGGTTAACCCGGCGCTGAAGTTCGACCGTCAGCAGGCCGCCGGCTATCGCCTGAATATCCCGGCGGGCACGGCGGTACGCTTTGAACCCGGCCAGAAACGCGAGGTCGAGCTGGTGGCCTTCGCCGGTCACCGCGCCGTCTTCGGCTTCCGCGGCGAGGTCATGGGCCCTCTGGAGGTAAACGATGAGTAATATTTCACGCCAGGCCTATGCCGATATGTTCGGCCCCACCGTCGGCGACAAGGTGCGCCTGGCAGATACCGAGCTGTGGATCGAGGTGGAGGACGATTTGACCACCTACGGGGAAGAGGTCAAATTCGGCGGCGGCAAAGTGATCCGCGACGGCATGGGCCAGGGACAGATGCTGGCCGCCGACTGTGTCGACCTGGTGCTCACCAACGCGTTGATCGTCGATCACTGGGGGATCGTTAAGGCCGATATCGGCGTGAAGGACGGCCGGATCTTCGCCATCGGCAAAGCCGGCAACCCCGACATCCAGCCCAACGTCACCATCCCCATCGGCGCTGCGACGGAAGTGATCGCCGCCGAAGGAAAAATTGTCACCGCCGGCGGGATCGATACCCATATTCACTGGATCTGTCCGCAGCAGGCGGAAGAGGCGCTGGTCTCTGGCGTGACCACCATGGTCGGCGGCGGCACCGGCCCGGCCGCGGGCACCCATGCCACCACCTGCACCCCGGGCCCGTGGTATATCTCACGCATGCTGCAGGCGGCCGACAGCCTGCCGGTCAATATCGGCCTGCTGGGCAAGGGAAACGTTTCTCAGCCGGATGCCCTGCGCGAGCAGGTGGCGGCAGGCGTTATTGGCCTGAAGATCCATGAGGACTGGGGCGCCACCCCGGCGGCGATCGACTGTGCGTTAACCGTCGCCGATGAAATGGACATCCAGGTCGCCCTGCACAGCGACACCCTGAATGAATCCGGTTTTGTGGAAGACACCCTCGCCGCCATCGGCGGGCGCACCATCCACACCTTCCATACCGAAGGGGCCGGCGGCGGCCATGCGCCGGACATCATCACCGCCTGCGCCCACCCGAACATTTTGCCGTCGTCCACCAACCCAACGCTGCCCTACACCCTCAACACCATCGATGAACATCTCGATATGCTGATGGTCTGCCACCATCTGGACCCGGACATCGCCGAGGACGTGGCCTTTGCCGAGTCGCGCATTCGCCGGGAAACCATCGCTGCGGAAGACGTGCTGCACGATCTCGGCGCCTTCTCGCTCACCTCCTCCGATTCGCAGGCCATGGGCCGCGTCGGGGAAGTGATTCTCCGCACCTGGCAGGTGGCGCATCGCATGAAGGTGCAGCGCGGAGCGCTGGCGGAGGAGACCGGGGATAACGACAACTTCCGCGTGAAGCGCTACATCGCCAAATACACCATCAACCCGGCGCTGACCCACGGCATCGCACACGAAGTCGGATCCATTGAGGTGGGTAAGCTGGCTGACCTCGTGGTCTGGTCACCAGCCTTCTTCGGCGTGAAACCGGCCACCGTGATCAAAGGCGGCATGATCGCCATCGCGCCGATGGGCGATATCAATGCCTCTATTCCGACCCCGCAGCCGGTGCACTACCGCCCGATGTTTGGCGCGCTGGGCAGCGCCCGCCATCACTGCCGCCTCACCTTCCTGTCGCAGGCGGCGGCAGCCAATGGCGTTGCCGAGCGGCTGAACCTGCGCAGCGCGATCGCCGTGGTGAAAGGCTGCCGTACGGTGCAGAAAGCCGACATGGTGCACAACAGTCTGCAGCCTAACATCACCGTCGACGCCCAGACCTATGAGGTGCGGGTGGATGGCGAACTTATCACCAGCGAGCCGGCAGACGTTCTGCCGATGGCGCAACGATATTTTCTGTTTTAAGGAGAGCGGATGCTTTATTTAACTCAACGTCTGGAGATCCCCGCCGCCGCGACCGCCAGCGTTACGCTGCCGATTGATGTTCGCGTCAAAAGCCGGGTTAAGGTCACCCTCAACGATGGCCGGGATGCCGGCCTGCTGCTGCCCCGCGGCCTGCTACTACGCGGCGGCGATGTGCTCAGCAACGAAGAAGGCACCGAGTTTGTGCAGGTGATTGCCGCTGATGAAGAGGTGTCGGTAGTGCGCTGCGACGATCCGTTTATGCTGGCGAAGGCCTGCTACCACCTCGGCAACCGTCACGTGCCGCTGCAGATCATGCCGGGCGAGCTGCGCTACCATCACGATCACGTGCTGGACGATATGCTGCGCCAGTTCGGCCTGACGGTGACCTTTGGCCAGCTGCCGTTCGAGCCGGAAGCCGGCGCTTACGCCAGCGAGAGCCACGGTCATCATCATGCTCATCATGACCACCACGCTCACAGCCACTAGCATGTCGACAGCGGAACAACGCCTGCGGCTGATGCAGCTGGCCAGCAGCAACCTGCCGGTAGGGGGTTACAGCTGGTCCCAGGGGCTGGAGTGGGCTGTGGAAGCCGGCTGGGTGCTGGACGTCGCGGCCTTCGAGCGCTGGCAGCGACGCCAGATGACGGAAGGCTTTTTTACCGTTGACCTGCCGCTGTTCGCCCGCCTGTACCGCGCCTGCGAACAAGGCGATATCGCTGCGGCCCAGCGCTGGACCGCCTATCTGCTGGCCTGCCGGGAAACTCGTGAACTGCGGGAGGAAGAGCGCAACCGCGGCGCGGCGTTTGCCCGTCTGCTGAGCGACTGGCAGCCGGACTGTCCGCCGCCGTGGCGCTCCCTGTGCCAGCAAAGCCAGCTCGCCGGGATGGCCTGGCTCGGCGTGCGCTGGCGTATCGCCCTGCCCGAGATGGCCCTCAGCCTGGGCTATAGCTGGATTGAGAGCGCCGTGATGGCCGGCGTCAAGCTGGTCCCCTTCGGCCAGCAGGCCGCCCAGCAGCTGATTTTACGTCTTTGTGACCACTACGCGGCCGAGATGCCCCGCGCGCTGGCCGCGCCGGACGGCGATATCGGATCGGCCACCCCGCTCGCCGCCATCGCCTCTGCCCGGCATGAAACCCAATACTCTCGATTATTCCGTTCCTAGGAGAAGCCATGAACTCTTATAAACACCCGCTGCGCGTCGGCGTCGGCGGCCCGGTCGGCTCCGGTAAAACCGCTCTGCTGGAAGCGCTGTGTAAAGCGATGCGCGATACCTGGCAGCTGGCGGTGGTCACTAACGACATCTATACCAAAGAAGATCAGCGCATCCTCACCGAAGCGGGCGCGCTGGCGCCTGAACGCATCGTCGGTGTGGAAACCGGCGGCTGCCCGCATACGGCGATCCGCGAAGATGCCTCAATGAACCTCGCCGCCGTGGAAGCGCTGAGTGAAAAGTTCGGTAACCTCGACCTTATCTTCGTGGAAAGCGGCGGCGATAACCTGAGCGCCACCTTCAGCCCGGAGCTGGCGGATCTGACCATCTACGTCATCGATGTGGCCGAAGGGGAGAAGATCCCGCGCAAAGGCGGACCGGGGATCACCAAATCCGATTTCCTGGTGATCAATAAAACCGACCTTGCCCCCTATGTGGGCGCGTCGCTGGAGGTGATGGCGAGCGATACCCAGCGTATGCGCGGCGATCGCCCATGGACCTTCACCAATCTGAAGCAGGGCGACGGCCTGAGCACCATTATCGCCTTCCTCGAAGACAAAGGCATGCTTGGCAAATAGGCCTGTTGCACCAGCCGGGCGCAAGCGCGTCCGGATGGTGCAGCCTCTGCTCTCTCTTTATATCATCCTGCCTCCACCTCCGCGCCACGCCTGCCCTGCAATATGGCATAAGGTTTGCTAATTCAAGTCATGCCTAACCATTAAGGAATGACTATGTCATCACTGGATCTTAACCCTGAATTACCCGCGACAACGCGGACTTCCGGTACCCGGGAAACCTTAGAAGATTACACCTTACGTTACGCCCCGCTGAGCTTCCGCCGCTGGGGTCCGGGCGTCGTCGCGGTCACCGCGCTGGGCGGCATCGCCTATCTGGCCGACTTTTCCATCGGCGCCAGCATCGGTATGGCCTGGGGCACCAGCAACGCCATCTATTCGATCCTGGTGGCGGCGCTGGTGATCTTCCTCACCGGCATTCCGCTGGCGATCACCGCCGCGCGCTACAACATTGACCTTGACCTGATCACCCGCAGCGCCGGCTTCGGCTATTTCGGCTCGGTGATCACCAGCATTATTTTTGCCGGCTTCACCTTTATCTTCTTCGCCCTCGAAGGCTCGATCATGGCCCAGGGCCTGCTGGTGGGCCTCGGGATCCCGCTGTGGATAGGATATCTGATCGCCACCCTGATGGTGCTCCCGCTGGTGGTCTATGGCATGAAAGCCCTGACCCGCCTGCAGGTGTGGACCACGCCGCTGTGGCTGGTGCTGATGGTGGTGCCGGTGGTGTGGCTGATTGTCAAAGATCCGCAGCTGGTGGACGGCTTCCTGCATTTCGCCGGTAAAAACAGCGCGTCGACGGTGGATATTACCGCCATCATGCTCGGCGCTGGGGTATGCCTGTCGCTGATCATGCAGATTGGCGAGCAAATTGATTACCTGCGCTTTATGCCGCCTAAGACCGCGGAGAATCGTAAAAGCTGGTGGCTGGCGGTCTTTTCCGCCGGTCCGGGCTGGGTGGTGTTAGGCGCGATCAAACAGATCATCGGCGCCTTCCTCGGCTTCTATCTGTTGACCCGTTTCCCGGCGGTGCACAATACCGAACCGGTGCAGCAGTTCGTCAGCGTCTTCGATAACCTGGTGCCCGGCTGGCTGGCCCTGACGCTGGCGGTGGTGCTGGTGGTGATCTCGCAGATCAAAATTAACGTCACCAATGCCTACTCCGGCTCGCTGGCGTGGACCAGCGCCTGGACCCGCACCACCAAACGCTATCCGGGACGGATTATTTTTGTGGTGGTCAACCTGGCGATTGCCCTGGCGCTGATGGAGGGCGATATGTTCAGCGCCCTGTCGTGGATCCTCGGCTTTTACTCCAACTTCGCCATCGCCTGGGTCGTGGTGGTGGCGACCGACATCACCTTTAATAAAGGCTTGCTCAAGCTGGCGCCGGCGCAGCCGGAGTATCGTCGCGGCATGATCTACAACGTTAACCCGGTGGGCGTGGTCTCCTTTGGTCTGGCCGCCGGGCTGTCGATCTGCGCCTTCTTCGGTCTGCTGGGGGCGACGCTGGCGCCGTTCTCGCCGCTGATTGCGCTGGTCGTTGCCTTTGTCATGACCCCGCTGATGGGGCTCCTTACCCGCGGGCGCTACTATATTAAGCAGGTGGATGACGGCATCGCCGAGCCGCGCTATGACGCGGCGGGGAACGCCTCCGCCACCGTGTATCAATGCGTTAGCTGTGAGGAAGAGTACGAGCGCCCGGACGTGATGCACTCGCACAAGCATCAGGGAGCCATCTGCTCGCTGTGTAAAAGTATGGAGTAGTCAGGAAGGCAGGCCGACGTGACGTCGGCCTGTTTCAGGATGCGTTAGGCGGCAGGCAGCTCGGCCAGCGGCCAGCGCGGGCGAACCGTCACGCCGAGCTCGGCTTTGGCGCCGGTTTGCAGACGCACCATGCCGGCGTAGGCGATCATCGCGCCGTTGTCAGTACAGAACTCAGGGCGAGCGTAGAACACCTCGCCGCCGCGTTTTTGCATCATCTCCGCCAGCTTCGCCCGCAGGGTACGGTTGGCGCTCACGCCTCCCGCCATCACCAGACGCTTAAAGCCGGTTTGCTCCAGCGCGCGGCGACATTTAATCATCAGCGTATCGACGACCGCATCCTCAAACGCCCGGGCGATGTCGGCGCGGGTTTGCTCATCGTCGCCGTTGCTGCGAATGGTGTTGGCGGCGAAGGTCTTCAGGCCGGAGAAGCTGAAGTCCAGCCCCGGACGGTCGGTCATCGGCCGCGGGAAGACAAAGCGGCCTTCGGTGCCCTGGGACGCCATTTTCGACAGCATCGGCCCGCCGGGATAATCCAGTCCCAGCAGTTTCGCCGTCTTATCAAAGGCTTCGCCCGCCGCATCGTCAATCGACTCGCCCAGCAGTTCATACTGACCAATACCGGTGACGCTAATCAACTGGGTGTGGCCGCCGGAAACCAGCAGCGCGACAAACGGGAACGCCGGCGGATTATCTTCCAGCATCGGCGCCAGCAGATGCCCTTCCATATGGTGTACCGGGATCGCCGGCACGTTCCAGGCGAAGGCCAGCGCCCGGCCAACGGTCGCCCCGACCAGCAGCGCGCCGACCAGGCCTGGACCCGCCGTATAGGCGACGGCGTCGATATCTTTCGCCGTCAGACCGGCTTCTTTCAGCGCCGCCTGGATCAGCGGCACCGTTTTGCGCACGTGGTCGCGCGATGCCAGCTCCGGCACCACGCCGCCGTAATCCGCATGCAGTTTCACCTGACTATACAATTGGTTGGCTAACAGACCTTGCTGGTCGTCATAAATCGCGATGCCGGTTTCATCGCAGGATGTTTCAATGCCCAGTACACGCATGAGTTGTTTTACCTCGCTTCAATACCGCGCAGTGTAGGTCCAATGACCGGCGATGTAAAACTTTGCTCACCCCTGGTGCTCTCTTCGTGTATACTCCTCACCCTTATAAAAGTCCCTTTCAAAAAAGGCGCCGGTGCTTTACAAAGCAGCAGTAGTTGCAGTAAAATTCCGCACCATTTTGAAATAAGCTGGCATTGCGGCCAGCGGCAAACCGAATTAATCAAAGGTGAGAGGCACATGCCGGTAATTAAAGTACGTGAAAACGAGCCGTTCGACGTAGCTCTGCGTCGCTTCAAGCGTTCCTGCGAAAAAGCAGGTGTTCTGGCGGAAGTTCGTCGTCGTGAGTTCTATGAAAAACCGACTACCGAACGTAAGCGCGCTAAAGCTTCTGCAGTGAAACGTCACGCGAAGAAACTGGCTCGCGAAAACGCACGCCGTACTCGTCTGTACTAATCTGTTGAGAGCGACGCTCTCAATTCAGACCGAGTTGTAGTTGTAAGGCCGTGCTTCCGAAAGGAATGCGCGGCTTATTTTCGTTTATAGTCATCAGAAATAACGGGGCTTATGGCTGGACGAATTCCACGTGTATTTATTAGCGATCTGCTTGCCAGAACCGACATCGTCGATCTGATCGATGCGCGGGTAAAGCTGAAAAAGCAGGGCAAAAATTTTCACGCGTGCTGTCCGTTCCATAACGAAAAAACCCCCTCTTTCACCGTCAACGGTGAAAAACAGTTTTACCACTGCTTCGGCTGCGGGGCGCACGGCAATGCTATCGACTTCCTGATGAACTACGACAAGCTCGAGTTCGTGGAAACGGTCGAAGAGCTGGCCGCCATGCACAACCTCGAAGTGCCTTATGAAGCAGGCAACGGACCCAGCCAGATAGAGCGCCATCAACGGCAGAACCTCTACCAGTTACTGGATGGTCTGAATGCGTTTTATCAACAGTCTCTGATGCAGCCCGCCGCCGATCCTGCGCGCCAGTACCTGGCGAAACGGGGGTTAAGCAGCGAGGTGATTACGCGCTTTGCCATCGGCTATGCTCCCCCAGGTTGGGATAACGTTTTAAAACGGTTTGGCGGCAATCAGGAAAACCGCCAGTCGCTTATTGATGCCGGCATGCTGGTCACCAACGATCAGGGACGCAGTTACGACCGCTTCCGCGAACGGGTGATGTTCCCCATCCGCGATAAGCGAGGCCGGGTGATTGGGTTTGGCGGACGGGTGCTGGGCGATGCCCTGCCGAAGTATCTGAACTCCCCGGAAACCGACATATTCCATAAAGGCCGCCAGCTGTATGGCCTGTATGAAGCGCAGCAGGATAACCCCGAACCACCGCGTTTGCTGGTTGTCGAAGGGTATATGGACGTCGTGGCGCTGGCGCAGTACGACATTAATTATGCCGTGGCCTCGCTGGGTACCTCGACCACGGCCGACCATATCCAGCTGCTGTTCCGGGTGACGAATAACGTCATCTGCTGCTACGACGGCGACCGGGCCGGCCGCGATGCCGCCTGGCGCGCGCTGGAGACGGCGCTGCCGTACATGACCGATGGTCGCCAGCTACGCTTTATGTTTCTGCCTGACGGCGAAGACCCGGATACGCTGGTGCGTAAAGAGGGCAAAGCGGCGTTCGAGGCGCGGATGGAGCAGGCTCAGCCGCTCTCCACGTTCTTGTTTAACAGCCTGCTGCCGCAGGTCGATCTGAGTACTCCGGACGGGCGCGCGCAGTTGAGCACGCTGGCGCTGCCGCTGATAACCCAGGTCCCGGGCGAAACGCTGCGCATCTATTTGCGTCAGGAGTTGGGCAATAAGCTGGGCATTTTAGATGACGCGCAGCTTGAACGATTAATGCCAAAACAGGCGGAAAATGGCGCGCCGCGTCCCGCACCGCAGCTAAAACGCACGACCATGCGTATACTGATAGGACTGCTGGTGCAAAACCCGGATCTGGCGCCGTTAGTCCCGCCGCTGGAGGGACTGGACTCGCGCAAAATGCCGGGACTGAGCCTGTTCAGCGAACTGGTGAAGAGCTGTCTGGCGCAGCCTGGTCTGACAACCGGGCAACTTTTAGAGCAATATCGCGGCACAAAAGAGGCGGCAACCCTTGAAAAACTGTCGATGTGGGACGATATAGCAGATAAAGACATCGCTGAACAAACCTTCACCGACTCGCTCAACCATATGTTTGATTCACTGCTGGAACTGCGACAGGAAGAGTTGATAGCTCGCGATCGCACACACGGTTTAAGCAGTGAAGAACGCCGGGAGCTCTGGACCATCAGCCAGGAGCTGGCGAAAAAATAAATGACAGACAATATCCTTCACGTTGTATCAAAGCAGTAAGAAAACGCAGAACAACGTGAAGGAAAAGTATTTAACGGCTTAAGTGCCGAGTATCGATCGGGAAGCCCCCGACAGCCGCGCAGAGGCGCAGCGGCAATAATATAAGTACGCCCTCGCTTTAAATGTCGACAGCCCGTCTGCCGACACCAATCAAACGAATTAAGTGTGGATACCGTCTTATGGAGCAAAACCCGCAGTCACAGCTGAAGCTTCTTGTCCAACGTGGTAAGGAGCAAGGCTATCTGACCTATGCCGAGGTCAATGACCATCTGCCGGAAGATATCGTCGATTCCGATCAGATCGAAGACATCATCCAAATGATCAACGACATGGGTATTCAGGTGATGGAAGAAGCACCGGATGCCGATGATCTGATGCTTGCCGAAAACACCGCGGATGAAGATGCTGCCGAAGCCGCCGCGCAGGTGCTCTCCAGCGTGGAATCCGAAATCGGGCGCACGACCGACCCGGTGCGTATGTACATGCGTGAAATGGGTACCGTAGAGCTGCTGACCCGTGAAGGCGAAATTGACATCGCCAAACGCATCGAAGACGGCATCAATCAGGTGCAGTGCTCCGTTGCCGAATATCCGGAAGCGATCACCTACCTGCTTGAGCAGTACGACCGCGTTGAAGCGGAAGAAGCCCGTCTGTCCGATCTGATCACCGGTTTCGTCGATCCGAACGCCGAAGAAGATATGGCGCCAACCGCCACCCACGTTGGCTCCGAGCTGTCTCAGGAAGAGATGGATGACGACGAAGACGAAGACGAAGATGAAGACGCCGACGACAACAGCGATGACGACAACAGCATCGACCCAGAGCTGGCCCGTGAGAAATTCGCCGAGCTGCGTACCCAGTACGAGCTGACGCGCGACACCATCAAAGCCAAAGGTCGTAGCCATGCCGCCGCCCAGGAAGAGATCCTGAAGCTGTCTGAAGTCTTCAAGCAGTTCCGCCTGGTGCCGAAGCAGTTCGATTACCTGGTCAACAGCATGCGCAGCATGATGGATCGCGTTCGTACTCAGGAACGTATCATCATGAAGCTGTGCGTTGAGCAGTGCAAAATGCCGAAGAAAAACTTCATCACCCTGTTCACCGGCAACGAAACCAGCGAAACCTGGTTCAACGCCGCGGTGGCAATGAACAAGCCGTGGTCTGAGAAGCTGCTGGAAGTGAAAGAAGATGTGCAGCGCGGCCTGCAGAAGCTGCAGCAGATTGAAGAAGAGACCGGCCTGACCATCGAGCAGGTTAAAGATATCAACCGTCGCATGTCCATCGGCGAAGCGAAAGCCCGTCGTGCGAAGAAAGAGATGGTTGAAGCGAACCTGCGTCTGGTTATCTCTATCGCCAAGAAATACACCAACCGCGGTCTGCAGTTCCTCGACCTGATTCAGGAAGGCAACATCGGTCTGATGAAAGCGGTCGATAAGTTCGAATACCGTCGCGGCTACAAGTTCTCGACCTACGCCACCTGGTGGATCCGTCAGGCCATCACCCGCTCTATCGCGGATCAGGCGCGCACCATCCGTATTCCGGTGCATATGATTGAGACTATCAACAAGCTCAACCGTATCTCCCGTCAGATGCTGCAGGAGATGGGCCGTGAACCGACCCCGGAAGAGCTGGCTGAGCGTATGCTGATGCCGGAAGACAAAATCCGTAAAGTGCTGAAGATCGCCAAAGAGCCTATCTCCATGGAAACGCCGATCGGCGACGATGAAGATTCGCATCTGGGGGATTTCATCGAGGATACCACCCTCGAGCTGCCGCTGGATTCTGCGACCACCGAGAGCCTGCGCGCGGCAACGCATGACGTGCTGGCCGGCCTCACCGCTCGTGAAGCGAAAGTGCTGCGTATGCGTTTCGGTATCGACATGAACACCGACCACACGCTGGAAGAAGTGGGTAAACAGTTCGACGTTACCCGCGAACGTATCCGTCAGATCGAAGCGAAGGCGCTGCGTAAACTGCGCCACCCGAGCCGTTCTGAAGTGCTGCGTAGCTTCCTCGACGATTAATCGTCGCGGGGCATCGTCTACAGCCTGTTAAAAAGCTCCCTGCGGGGAGCTTTTTTTATGGCGTTCAGGTGGCCATCCCGGGAAAGTCGCCTCTCTCCGCTACTGGCCGCGGGTTGCCAGGGCATCGTCCAGTTCACGATAGGCCGCCACCAGCTTATCGAGAGTCGCCCGGTTTAAGCCGCTGGGATTAGGCAGCACCCACACCTGGGTCGTCCCGATGGTCATGGCCTGTTTCCCCCACTTCGCGCCGCGCTGGTTAAAGGCCAGCTCGAAGGCCTGCTTGCCGAGCACCGCCAGGGCCTGCGGCTGATACTCCTCAATCTTCCGCACCAGCTCACGGCCGCCGCTGCGTAACTCCTGCAAGGCGACCTCGCTGGCCTGCACCGTCGGACGCTCTACCAGCATGGTGATGCCGCAGCGCGTATCCAGCAGCTGCAGCTCCTCTTCCGGCCTGAGCTGCCGATCGGTGAACCCGGCCTGATGGATGACCTTCCAGAAGCGATTGCCAGGATGGGCAAAATGAAAGCCGGTATGGGCGGAGGACTTCCCCGGGTTGATACCGCAAAAGACAACGCGCAGGCCCGGCGCAAGGATATCGCTAATCATGTTTTCTCCGGCTGTATGGCTAAAACATGATTATAAAGGATTGAAAATGCATTGTTTATAAAAACAGCAGCTGCGCGCTTTACGCTGGATTGCAATCGCCAGTTACTTTATAATCCCTCGCCACGGCCCCTTAGCTCAGTGGTTAGAGCAGGCGACTCATAATCGCTTGGTCGTTGGTTCAAACCCAACAGGGGCCACCAAATTTTAGCTTTAAAATCATGTATTAAGCCACTTCTCGCGAGGTGGCTTTTTCATATCAGAAACGCCATTGGCAGCAAAATGGCAGCAGGTTTTTCACGTACTCATACTTTTTAAGGACAGACTCGTATGAAAAAACCTTTATTAATTCTTTTGCTCGTCGCCTCTCAGACCGCTTTCGCTGACAAGATCCCAACCTCCATCGAAAATTTGATTGCAGCAAATGACACCAGAACACACAGTCTGGAAAACGGGGAGTTAATCGTAAGATATGGCAGACCAGAGGTTACGCTCACAATGGTTGAATCAATGCTTAATGACATATGCGGCGATTACTTTATGAATAAGTGGAAACCTACGACGATTAAAAAGATAACGCTACTTAACATTACCCGTGACCAGGGCTACACAATCAATGCAGGCGGGGAGGAGTGTCAAAAAACTGGCTCTATGACCTATGAGCAAGATAAAGCATATAAAGCCAGCATTATAGAAAGCGCAAAGAAATTCGAGTGATGAGTGTTAAAAGTTCATATGCCCCTGCCCGGCGGCAGTGGGATGCGGCGGGGCATTATCAATAACTCCAGGTGTCATGATGTAACGCACTACGGTTTCATGAGTGATGAAGGTGGCTCCGCAATTAATGTTCTGGCACTGACAGTAACGCTCTTTTGTCTGATCCGTTACGCGAAAGCTACTCCGCGTATGCGCCGCGTGGCCGCACTTTGGACAATTCATCATTACATTTATCTCCCACCTTGCACATTTTAATCACATAATGATACACATAACTTCCACTTTGTGAACCATTTCAGCTCATTTCTAAATCATCAATCTTCACTTCCAGTTCGATGCTGGTCGTAAATCCGCTATCCGGGTTGACCATGTGCGTTAACGTTGTGATGGTCCATTCCGCGTCATCAATGGGCTGTTTAAAGCCGCTGACCTTAACGGGCATTTCTGTATAGAGATCCGCGCGGCCTTCTGCCAGCAGGAGAGAAAATGACGCCACGCCGCGCTGCAGCCGCTCCCAGTTCATTTTTGCTGCCCGTTCTGCATTACTGCGGTTCGCATAGGTACGGTTCAGAACCAGCACATTCTCATCCGTTCCGACCAGGTAATCTCCCTGCTTTGCTTCCGGCTCTTTGGGTTTTGTCGTCCTCCGGCGGCGCTTCACCTTTGCCGTTTCTTTCTTTTCCGGTTCCCGGGTATGCAGCCAGTGAGCGATAACACCCGTATATGCTCCCCTGTCAGCCAGACTAAATCGGTGACTGTCTCCGTCCTTACGGGTAATAGTGATGACCGGCAACGGTTTACCACTTGCTGTTTTCCCCTGCCCCTGCCGGATAAACAGCAGATTACCGTCCTTGACTGAGGCAATCGCGCCATACTGCCGCGCCAGCTTCATTAAAAAGCTGGCGTCGCTTTCGTTGGTCTGGTCCAGGTGATCCAGCGCCATCGCAGCAACATCATTTCCTATAGCAACTTTAAGGCTGTGCCGCGCGGCAATGTCTTTCACCACATCGCCCACCGTCGTTTTGTGCCAGGACTTCTCACGCCTGACATTCAGCGTTTCCCTGAAATCAGCACTACGGGCACGGATTGTCAGCCTGTCCGGGCTACCGCTATGCTCTATTTCGTCAACGGTAAACTTACCTTTTGAGTACAGCGGCTCGCCTTTCCATCCCAACGCCAGAGAAATCACTGCGCCACGACGCGGCATAATTACCAGGCCGTCGGCGTCGTCCAGCTCCAGATCAAGCTGGTCAGCTTCAAATCCGCGGTTGTCGGTCAGTGTCATACCCAGCAGACGTTTATCCAGCGTCTGCGTGGCATCTTTGCCTTCAATCACGATCCGAAAGGCCGGGGTCTTGCTTCCGAGGTTGAGTAAATCAGCCATCTCGCTCACTGCAGCAACCCTCCTACCGTGGATCTGATGTTCCCTACTGCGGCGGCGGCAGAATCCTGCAGACTGCTAAGCTGATCGCTCAGACTGCCGAACATTTCAGACAGGGACTCATCCACCCGTTTAAGCCCCAGCGAAAACTCTATTTTCCTGGCTTCCCCACTGGCGAAAAATTCCGTTTTCGTCTGGTTAAGGCTCTCAATCACATACATGCCGTAGATAGTCCCACCACCCTCGATCAGCGGCCACGCCTTCCCCTGCTCTGCCATCAGCTCCAGCGCCAGCAACGACAACCGGCCGCCGGTCACTTCCGGCATGAGGACGCCGGAGAGCGTCAGCTGATCGTTATCTGGCCCCAAAAATTGCGTTGTCGGACGGCGATTAACGCGGTTGTTGGTCACATGGCGCCAGTTCCGCTGATACTGCAGTTGCTGATAGGGAACCGTGCGCAGCTGAAACACAAACAAGCCCAGGACCATCATCATGAATCGTACCCCCCTTGATCACTGAAATTGCTGCGGGCCTTCGCCTTCATGCGTCGCTCGCGCGCATCAAGCTGCCGTGCAACTTCCTGCGCAATATCCTGCGCACTCTGACCGGGCAGAGCCTGGATAATAATTTGCGCATTGGTTTCAAACTGGAATACAGGCTGGCTGCCTGCTGGCTTATCAGTTACAGGACGGTATGAAGCTGCCGGCAGACTCATGGGATGAAGCGGGGCGGCCTCTGCTGGCATTGCTCCCCCCATCATTCCGGTGACTACGGACGCCAGCGCGGCCGTTCTCCTGCGGCTGGTCACATAGGCCGGACCGTTAATCAGCTCCGGGCCATTCTCGCCAGCAATACCCACCTGCCCACGTGGAATATAACCACCGCTGTCAAACATCCCCGCGAAAAATCCTGGGGTCTTTTTCTGCGGTGAGGCGCCCTGCGAATTATCGCCGCCGGTCATCCAGTCCGGGAGATAGCTTTTGACCGATGCCAGCTTGCTCTTAAGCGTTTCCCATTTCTCATTGATACCACTCAGGATGCCGTCAATAATCGCCCCGCCCACCGCTTTAAATTTTGCGGGCAGCGCGGCAACATCACTCAGAATTTCATCCCATTTGCTGCTTATGGTCTGCTTAATCACAGCCCAGGCTACTGACACCCCTGACGTGATGGCATCCCACAGTGCTTTAAACTTCGGCCCCAGCGTTTCCCAGTTCTGCCAGATATAGATGGCTCCCATCGCAATCAGGCCAACTATCGCCAGAATGGGGTTAGCCATCATCAACCGGCCTAACCAGATGACCGCCTGGCCTGCGCCGCCAATTACTCTTGTGACCAGACCAAACGCAGAAGCAAATTTCAGCTGGAGAATGCCAGCACTTACCCGCACTACCGCCATAGGACCCAAAATGGATGCCAGGGCCAGTGACACCACACCCGCTGCGGTAGCTACCACGGCAAATACGGCCGCAATTTTAAATAGCGCCGCCGTCAGTTGCGGATGACGCTTCACAAAACCATCCAGCGCGGACGCCAGATTACCCAGCCAGTCCGCAATATTTTTCAGCACCGGCGCGACGGTTTCACCGATGCTCGCCATGGCGTTGGTAAAAGAGCCGCCAGCGGCTTCCCATTTGTTGCCTAAGGTATTCAGGGACGCCTCGACGCGCTCGCGCAGAGTTGCCTGGCTCTCCAGTTTAGCGACGGTTTCACGATAGCCCGCCATGCCTTTTGACATCATGGTATTCAGCGCTTTTAGCACCTCATTATCATTACCAAACAGGGCTTTCATCGTTGCAAATTTCGTTTCAGGATTTAGTTTTTCAAGCTTTTCTAACTGCGCGTACATCTTTTCCAGACCACCAAATCCGCCTTTCCCATCGGAGAAATCGAACTTGATGCCCTTTCCTTTCAGCCCGTCGTTTATGCCCTTAATATTTTTCGCATCCAGCGTGGCCTGAAAAATTTTACGGTAGGCATTACCCGCTGACTCTCCAGCCATCCCCGCCTGATCGGCCATGACGAGAAGCGGACTGAAGGTTTTTGCAGCATCCAGACCCTTCTGCTTGATAATGTCCATAGCGCTGCTGATATTTGCGAAACCCTGCAGCATATTCCCGGGGTCTACGCCCGCATAAAAACCACGCTGGATAAGATCCATCAGGCTCATCATGTCTTTTTCGGTGGTCTGCGTGGCGTCCTGCAATTTTGCGGCAAACTCTGCGGCCTCCGTCGGCGCCATCTGCAGCTGCACGCCAAGGTAAGCCGCCGACTCACCCAGCCCGCCCAGGATAACCTGCGCTGACATCCCCTGACGGCGTAACATTGTCATCATGTTCTGAAAATCTGCCGTGGTACCTGGCAACCGGTCCCCCAGGGCAATCGCCAGCTTGTTCAGCTTCAGGAACTCAGGCGCCACCTTTCCGCCCGGTCCCATCATTGAGCCTGCCAGCTGGTTAGCGGCGTTCTCTGATTCCGAGTAGGCGCGAATGGGCGCCAGCAAGGTCGCGCCCGTTGTCACCCCGGCCGCCATCATCCCGGCCCCGTTCCCCGCCAGGCTGTTACGCACGTCGCGCATCTTGTCAGCTTTGGCCCTGATCGCATTCAGCTTGCGCTGGCGCTCTCCCACGTCCCGCAAGCGCCGCTCCTGCTCTGCAAGCTGCTGGTTATAGCGATCCGTTTCGCGAGTAATTCTGGCCGTTTCACGGGCGCCACCGCCCGCAGAGATGCCAAGGCGATACAGCTCCGCCCTGGTTGCCGCCATCTGCCGCGTTTCCTGCTGCTGCTTTTGTTCCAGGCGTGATACGGCGCGCCATTGCGCCTCAAGCGCCTGCGTCTGTTTTTTCGTGGGGGATTCGAGCGCTGCCAGTTCGCGCGTCATCATCTGCGCACGCAGCCGCGCCTGGTCCAGCTCGTTGCTGGTCCGGTTCAGGCTCTGTGAGAGCTGATCAAAAGATTTTAACTGGCTCCCCGCGTCGTTAAGCCGTTTAAGCTGATCACGGGTCTGCCGGATGCCGGAGGCCAGCTCCTTCGAGCCAGCCAGCGCATTTTTTAAAGGGCGGGTGAGTTTATCAACCGCATTCAGAACCACCTGCAGGCGCAGGTTTTTATCACTCATCGCTGGCCCCGCTACGCATTATCGCTCTGTGCCGCCACTCCAGCACTTCCGTCAGCGGCATAACGTCAGTGACGGACGGCGGCCAGTGAAAGATCGTGGCGATATCCGCCACCAGGTCATCTACCGTCAGGCTGTCGGCAAATCGGCAAGTGCCGACTTCGGCAACAAAAAAAGGACCACCTCGACAGACATCGCGGCCAGGTCTGCCGGGTCGAGGTCCGCCATTTCCTGCGGGGTCAGCGTTGGTGTGGAGATGCGGGGGATCACGGTCATCATACAGGCCACGTCCATCTCCATCACCGCCTGCAGTCGCGTACCGCGCAGCGCGCCGGATTGCGGCTTACGCAGCACAATTTCCGTAATCGTGGTATCACCGCGCTTAATCGGGCTATCCAGTTTCACCGTTGCTTCTGTTTTCTCACTCATGCTCTTTTCCTGTTATGGGTTGGCTGGCGCGACCTCGCGCGCCAGGAAAAAATTACAGACCGATGGCGTTACGGTGTTCTTCCATCAGGTCAACACCATCAACAACTTCAATCATGTTGATCGCATCGACCTCATAGAGCACTTCACCGTTAATGGTCAGTTTCGCGTAACAGTTAACGCTGCTGACTTTGGTGGAATTGCTCTCGCCGGTTTTCCACTCGCCGGAATCCACCTCTTTGTGGCGCCCACGGACGACCAGCTCAACGGCCTGCACTTCGCCGGTGTCGTCGCGCTGAATAGACCCGGTAAAGCGCAGCTGCACGCCGTCCACCGTGGCTTTGCCCATCTGTTTAAACAGAAGCGCCTCCGTACCGCCGATGGTCATTTCCGTATCCAGCGCGCCATCATCTAGCCCCAGATCAATACCGACTGAACCGGGCATGCCGCCACCGCGGTAGTTTTCCAGCTTGCGGGTGAATTTCGGCAGGGTGACGGATTCAGCAACGCCCATCCAGTTGTTACCGGCGTTAAAAATATTCAGGTGTTTTAACTTGCGTGGTAAGGCCATGGGTCCCCCTTATGCGCTTACGCGGGTGGTGAAATCCACCAGGTAACGGTCAGTGATGCGCTGGCGCAGCATCAGGTTTTCCAGTGGCGGCACTGGCGTATAGTCGTAGTCGATCCAGATTTTCCCGGCTTTCAGCGTGTCTTTGTCATTCACACTGTCATCAATCCAGCAATCACCGCCGATGAGGTAGCCCTGATTTACCAGGCTGCGCATTTTGGCGCGGATACCTTCGATAATGTCGCGAGCCAGCGAAGGGTTAAGCGGCATGTCCACCGCCCACATATGCGCCTCCGCCATGGTGTCTGCCAGTACCTGCGCGGTACGGGTGTAGTTTTCAAACTGGAATAACGGGTTATCGCTCAGGCAGCGGGAACCCCAGAAGCGGAAACCATCCTTGCGGATCAAGGTGGTGACGTCGTTCTGGTTCAGCAGTCCGGCATCGGTTACCGGGTCCTGCAGATCCCAGAACACATCCGCAGACAAGCCGGTTACGCCGTTGACGCCCACGTTAGAAAGGGTTTTGTGCCAGCCGGTCTGCTCGTCTATTTTTGCACGCAGACCCAGCGCGCGGGCAGTGGCGTAAGCAGTCGCGTCCGCCTGCAGCACCGTGTCAAAGTTGATGAAATCAGGCCAGATCAGCATCCCTTCTCGCTGACTGAAATTTTCGCGGTAGGCAATCGCTTCTTCCACGGTTTTACAACCGTAGGCAGACAGGTACGCAAAGCCGCGCAGGCTCTGCGCCACGCTTAACAGTTCAGTGGAAACAGCCTGCGTGTCATGGCCCGGCACGCCAAGAATGCGCGGCTTCACGCCCAGCTGCGACTGCGCCGAAAGCAGCGCTTTGATGCCCGTTTTCTTACCGTCAGCGGTTACACCGCCGATAATATTGGAGGTGGTTTCCGCTTCCGTTTCGCCCTGGGCAACACGCACCACAACGGTGACGGGTTTTGCCTGGTCGGCGATGGCGTCCAGTGAGCGGGCCAGCGTGCCGGACTCGCCTGCTTTGCCGCTGGCGGTCAGTACATCGGTAAGCAGAACCGGCTTATTGAGCGGGAACACAGAGGCATCGGCATCATCGCCGGTGCATACCATGCCCACAATCGCCGTGCTCACTGTCGTGATAGAGCGGGTGCCGTCGTTAACTTCAACAACACGCACGCCGTGGTGATAGTCTTGCGCCATGAATGAATCTCCTGTTTAGGGGTTCACCCATGGTAGGGAAATCATTCACCGCAAGCCGTTGATGGCCGTTGTGCTGTCAATGGCACAACCGCAGACAGAAAAAAGCCCCTTATAGGGGCAGACTGATACCGGGATTTATCAGGCAACGCGGCTCCAGCACATCAGCAGGGTGTGGGCTTCCACCACGCTGAACGACTTACCTTCGCCGAGGTTGGCTGTTTTGCCGCTGGTCGTGTGTTTGTGCGCCGGTACCGTGACTTCGTGGGCGTGCTCTCCGGCGTCATCGGTCACACCCAGCTCTTTCGGGTTAAAGAGCTGACGCACATCACCGCCGATTTCCCACGGGTCATCTTTACCGGCCACGCCACCATGATTGTGAACACCGCCGCGCGTAGTCGTCAGCTTCTGCTCCGTCTGCTCACTAGTTTCGCCGGTGACATTAATCTGCACCGCCGGGAGGTTCCCCTTCTGGAGCGTGACATTATCGCTGCCGCCGGTGGTTCCCACATCCGAACCATCCGCACTGGCGATACGGACCGATTTATTTTCCCCCGTATAGACCCACCTTGACCACGGCCAGCGCGTATTGGGGTTAACGTTCGCGCTGAAGAATCGCACCGTCCCTTTCGGGTTATCATCTTCCCAGGCTTCACGAATGGCGCTGCTGACCGTCTCCGCTATCACATCACGCAGCGTGGTATCGAGCGTTTCGTTTTGTTCATCGGTATACACCTTTAAGCGGTTGATGCTGTCACTGAGTGACGCCTCTGCATCATCCGCCGCCTTTTTGTTGCGGATAACCACTTTTTCCAGGGCCGATACCTGCTCATCGGTGTAATCTTTGGTGTCGTTTTTCACGCGCAACAGGTCTTCCTGGCTTGCCAGAATCGCCGCATTATCCGACTTCAGCTCAACACTGGCCGTATCACTGACCGCAATCCACACCCGGATAGACTGGTTTCTGCCTGACCCTTCTGCCAGGAGGGGCTTGTACGCATCGGCCACATTTGCCACCGCCAGACAGACACCCTCATCGTTATAGAGCGCCGCCTCCCTTATCCAGAAGCCGCCAGTCTGCGGCGGGATTACCATCTCCGCCCGGATAATATTCTTCTCAGGGTCAACAATCACCAGGTTGTTCAGCGGCCCCCGGTACCGCTCATTAACCAGCCCGGTCATTGAGCCATCTGGCTGAATTTGCTGACCGTTGCCGTCACCGACGGCCATCGCGGCAAAGCCCACCGGCACCCCGGTCACGGCGGCAGCGGAAAAGGCATTCACACCCGCCTCAGTGAGCACGCTGTAATATTTTCTCATTGTTTTTTCTCCGCTCAGGACGCCAGTTTCATTTCAAGCGCTGTCAGCCGGTCATGCAGGGCCTGCTGCTTTGCGATGGTCGCGCGGGAAATCCAGAAGAGCAGTTCCTCCTTGCGAAATGCGTAGACGCTCCCGGCTTCTCGCGCCTCCTGGATAACATTGCTCCCCGCCGCTCTGATGAGGGTGCGCGTTTCCGGTACCGCCTCAACAAGAACGTTTCCGGCTTCATCCAGTTCGGCTGGGGTACCGGGTATCACCTCCCACTCGTCATCCCAGGTCTCGATAATCGCATCCTGTGCGTCCCACTCGTCATAGCAGAATGCGGAATATTCCCGCCAGTCCAGACCGTACTTATCCATCACGGCAATCGCCGCCTGTACGGTCGGCCCGGAGTGCAGGCGGGCGTCATCCCCTTCGACCATATATTTTTCCAGCCACTGCCAGACGCCGGGGAGCTGCCCGATTTCATAATAGGCGTCGGTTTCCGCCGGGGTGTCTGCCCGGGGGCGGGTTTTATGTGTCTCGTCTGACGTTCCGATAACGCTATTCGATGCAAAAACCTGCGACCAGCGACCGGATGGGGTGCCCAGCGAATAGGTGCCATCGGCAGCGGGGAACGTATTTCCGACCACTGAAAAATTACCGCCCGCCTCCAGGGTCATCCCGGATGCTGATGATGCAACCAGCCTGTGCGACGGCGTGATGCCGCCGTTGAAATACCATTCTGCTGCCTTAACACCCGACGCGCCGCCGTATCCAATCCCCATTGAGACGGTGGAGCGGTGCGCTGTGGCAACCGATACCCCGTTAACGGTCACTGAGTTCGCGGTAACCGCATTGAAATTGCGGTCATTGTAGAACGTGTACGCCGGGACTTTCGCCTGATCGATGGTCAGCGTGTCACCCACAGCTCCGACGGTACCCTGCACCAGATAACGCGGCGATGATGTGCCGTCGCTGTTCAGCAGACGTTTAATCAGCTGCACCTGCCCGGTCACGCTGGTTGATGAACCACCGGTGATATACAGCGGTATTCCCACGGCGATATATGGCAGGAATGCCGCTGGCACGGTGATGATAGTGGTGCCGTTGCTGTTAACTGTTTCAACGGTCGCACTGAATGCCACCTTAAACGCAGCTTCCAGCGTGCAGCCGCCCGTCACCATTTTCCGATCGAGCGTATATCCAGGGGTCAGCGTCGGGGAGATGATGTAACCACTTTGCGTACGCCGCACATGCGACCACGGGCCGATAATATCACCGGGGAAAAACAGCCCCCCACCCAGGGAGCTGTCCAGCCCCACAGGGTTGGTGGCCGGGCTTAATACTGAATTACCGTTTGCCTCCGGGATGTAGTTGCCGCACCCCCCCGGGAACATCGGAACACCGCCGTTATACGCCTCAATCGCTTTAATCGTGATGGGCGTGCTGCCGTCTGCCGGAACATCAAAATAAATACCGGTGTTTCGCGCGTAGGTGTACAGCCCGTCCCATGCCGTCAGCCGCTTGTTGGTGATTTTCAGCATCCTGTAGCCGTTACCGAAATCAATAAACGGCTCTGCAAACGACTTATACAACGCCTCATCCGTGTTCGGACCGTCCTGGCTGGCAGCGGTCACCCATGCGTAAATATTTCTCGGGTTGAAATTCCCGGTATGGTCCTTTATCCAGATGCAGATTTCCGACTTGATGGACGGCTGCTGCCAGGGTGCCATCGCTGGCCCGGCATTTAACTGTAACCCGTTCGGGTTGAACATCTCTTTTGCGTAGGGGCGGTTACGAATTGAATCCCAGTCGGTTCCGGCAGGGATATACATATTGTTCGTGCCGTACCTGAAATCAAAGCCTGTATGCCGGAAAGCCCCGAGGTCACGCACCGGGTTGCCCCAGATAAAGGTGGATACGCCGTTGGGGGTGTCGTAATGCCAGAAATCATCATGATATTTAGCATTGCCGCCATCATCGACCGACGGGAAACAGCCCCCTTCAAAGCGCACGTTGCTGTACTCGGTGAAGTTGTCTTTGTACATGCTGACGCAGTCAAAATGCAGGCCCAGCAGACGGCTGGCTTTACCGATAAAGCCCCAGCGGGAGACAGTGTAAAAGTTGTACGTCCACTCGTTATACACGCCTGTGAACACATGGTTCTGAGCGGTACCGTACACCACGCCATTTTTCGCGTTGTAGTCCTTTGCAGCCGCTGGTCCCCAGTATCCGCCAGAAACGTGCAGCCCGGTACCGGTCATCACCGCGATATACTCCGGCAGCGTCCCGGAAACGTTATTCGCACTGCGCCACGCCTGGCGCATAGTCACTTCAGTATTATAGAGCGCGGTCCAGTCACAGGCGTTACGGTACGTACCGCGACGCCCGCCTTCAAACTTACTGCCATCGTGTACGACACGGTTAAAGTTGCCGGCACGGCGGGTCGCTCCCGATGCCGCAATCGCGCTGGTGATGTACTCATAATCCAGCTCGTTGTTATCAAAGGCGTGGCCGTCACGATTGAATTTTGTCGGCTCCAGCATCGCGGGCATTTCAACCTGCGCCCAGTTAAAGGTGCTTTTGATGGTGACACCGTGGGTGAAAAAGCCTTCCGGGTTCAGCGCCAGAATCGCCACTCCGGCAGAGCACTGTTCCGGCATTTTTCGGATGGTGTGATCACCGTCCCATGTGCCGCCGTATATATGACAGTTCTGAAGACTCAGCGACCCCCAGTACTCCTGTTTGTTAACCGCCCGCCATTTTTCCTCAATCTCCGGTACGCCATGCCGCCAGCCGTCGAGACGCTTCCCGGTCATGGCATAAGTGTAAGACTTACCGGCATAAACCATGAGATAAGAGGAGCCAAAGCGATAATTGACCCCGGAATAGCCCTTAATAGGCTCTTTACCGATGCGGTACATATTGGTTGGATAAATGAGGTCCAGACGAGCGCCGCCATCATAGGTCGCTACGTTATTTCCTGTGGAGACCCCAAGCGTCAGACGGGAAAGAATGCCGTTGCTGGCCTGTCCCAGGCACACAAAATCATCCGTTGTCTGGTCTGTACACTCATCATAAGTGTACGCCTTCGCGCCGTTTGCCAGAACGATGATAGAGCCCCGGCATATTTCCAGCGCATACTCATACCCCTTCGCGTTATAAACCTTGCCCTGGGTTATTACGTGCGTCCCCGCCCTGGCCGGGGCTGTTTTCCCGGTAAATCGCCATACGCCCTCACCGCCGTCGTTCTGCGCATAGAAGCCGTTAGACTGGTAAGCGTCAGGCGTATCAGTGGAAGAGAGAATTTGCGAGGTGGTGCCAATGATATTGCCGAGGCCGAAAATCAGCTGCGAACCACCCTCAGAGCCCAGATTTTTACGCAGGTTCGGGTCGCTGACTGAGGTGAAAAACGGGGAGTCCACCGCCCATGATGCATCCGTGGTGCCGGTCGTCACATACGGCAGCGGGGCGCTGTCCCTGAGATAGTAGAGAAAATCATCCTTGATAATCGCCTGACCGTGGCGGGTGAGCGTGATGATTTCTTTCCGGTAATCGCGGGAAAACATCACCCCGTCATCAATCAGGCTCTTTATCTGCTCACGCAGAAACGCCGTCCGGTTAGACAGTTGTGACGCCTGGCGGTTTGCGACGCCATCCCGCCCGCCCTCCACCCGGTCGCCACGGGCAATCAGGTAAACATCATCTTCCCATACAGGTTGTTCGGAAATAGTCGCCATTTATTCACCTATAAAATCCACATCGCCTTCGTACGGGAAGACACCATTATAAAAAATACCGCTGTCGGGTTCGTACTCTGGCGGATATACCGAGACCTCATCGCCATCGAAAACCGCCGCGCCGGTAAACGCGGCCCCCTGCGTTCTGGCGGCAAGGGTCAGCTGGGCAATATGCCGACTGGCCGGTTTGGCATTACCTATCAGCCGTTCAAGTTCGCGCACCATGGTTTCAGTAATCCCGACGTCATTCAGGTCTATATCCATCCTGAATGTTCCGGCCGGGTCCGCTACCTGCCACCACTCCTCAATACTCATTGAGTAACCGAGGCGTTCAACAACCCGCCGGATGGCGGCTACGGTACCTTTACGTTGGTGGCTCCAGAATGCTTCACTGACTTCGCGTCGCTTTTCCTCTTCGCTCCAGCTTTCTTCCCAGCGGTCCACAGAAAAGGCCCAGGCCAGATAGGGAAGGAATTTAACGGGGCATTTCCACGGATTCCACAGGTCACGCAGCGGGACGTTTAAATCGCTGATACCTGAACATGCCTGCGCTAACTTGCGCTCCAGCGCAGATGATCCTGGGGGTAAAAGGCTGTTATTCATCTGAACCACCTATCACCACATTAAACCCTGTACAAAACGCAGCCTGCGTTTTATCCAGAACAACATCCGCCATCGGCTGCTGCAGTTCAACTCGCTGCACCCCCTGCACATGTAACGCGGCATATAGCGCCGACAAACGAATGTCTCGCCCCAGACGACGCTGCTCGTTGATATAGGTTGTCAGTTTCGCTTTTGCGGCCGCAAGAATGGGCTCAATTGCCGGGCCGGGATAGACAAAAAGAACAGCATTCACCGCATAACTGACAATCTCAGCAGAGCGTACGCTCAACCGATCCGCCACAGGACGCACGGCTTCATCATTCAGGGCAGTCCCGACCACCTGCAGCAAATCATCCGGCGCGGTGCCATCACCGTCGCGGGCCAGAATAGTCACCACGACTTCCGCCGGTGACGGGCTGAACGCCGACGCGTCCGCCACCCGACCATCCGAGCTAAGCGCGTGATATTCATAAGCACCGACTGGTCCGGCAACGCTCATCCCCTCAAAGGCTGCCGGGATGCGCTGGCGATAATCCGCGTCAGATTCCATTACTTCCTCCGTGGGCGGCGTTGTGGTGTCATCTGCAGCGGTAATCACCCGGCGCTGTACGTTGTTATTCGCGCCTAAATTGTCCAGGTCATCCCCGCCGGAATAGGCCACCATCACGGCTTTCGCTGCCTCGTTAATCCGCTGGCGCAGCAGCAGCTCCCGGTACACATTTTCCTGCAACATTTTCACCACCGGCTCAGATTCAAGCGTTAAGGTGCTGGTCACGGCCTCCTGTTCTTCTGCCGCAAATAACGCGACAAATTCAGCCTTGCGCTCAGCCAGTAGGGTTTCAAAATCCGGCACATCCACAATTTGCGGCGGCGGCAGCTGGGAAAGGTCAATAACGGCCATTGTCTGCTCCTGTCGATACGGAAAGGGACACGGGCACGCCGTCATTACGCTGGCCTGCCAGCTCAATAACCATTGCGCCATCCATGCTGCTGCTGTTAACCGTGATGGTGTCCAGCTGCAGCCGCGGCTCCCAGCGCCTCAGCGCCACGTACACCGCAGCCATGATCTGCAGGCGCAGCGCCGGGTTTTGCGGCTGGTCAATGAGCGCTGAAAGCAGGGAACCATACTCCCGGCGCGCAAGCCGGCTCCCTTGCGGGGTCAGCAAAATGTCACGCACCGACTGGCGCAGGTGGTCAGTTTCCGTTATGGCTCTGCCGGTATCGCGGCTCATCCCGATATAGAGCGTCAAAATGGACCTCCCGTCGTTCCGCCACTGTCGCCAGGGTGTTTATGCTTATCAGCAACGACGCCGTTTGACGTCATCGCGCCCCCGCCGTGGGTCACATCGCCGTTCAGGATCACGTTGCTGTTAATACGGGTGGTGTCAGCCTCGATCACAAACTCACCGGTTTTGCAGGAGACAACCTGCGAAGACTCAATCAGCACGCTTTTCACGCCGCGAATAATCCAGCGCCCGGTGGCGGGGTCGTATTCGAACCAGCCGCCATCCTCGTATGCGGTCACGTCCGCACTTTCAGAATCTGACGGCGGCGGGCAGGCGTTGGAGTAGATGGCCGGAAGCGCAAAGGCTGTTTCCAGATTGCCGCCCAGGCTGAACAGCACCACCTGCTCCCCTGGAGACGGGCACCACCAGGTGCGTGATTTACCTGCACGGTAGGTCAGCCAGTTAATCCAGTTGGTTTCGAGGTCGCCCGTTTTCACCCGGCACAGCCAGCTGTCCCGGTCCACTTCGGTCACAATGCCGGTGCGGATCAGATTGGTGATAAGGCGCATGATTTCGGTTAATTGCGTATTCATGAAGGCAAGATTGCCACGCGCGGAGGGAGTGCGGCAGCGTGGCGGATTGTGTCATCCCTGACACAAAATCACTGTGACAACCAACGCAATAAGACGTCTCGCGTAATGTCTTCTGTTTCATCATTGATGCCGAGCAACCGGCGCTCTGCATATTTGACTTCCGGCCCTTTACGGCTGACCCGATCACGCAAGCCATAGTGATGCACGCGGGCTATGCGCTGCACACGGCTCTCAAACTCGACGCTTGCCGCGTCCTTGCTGGCGACGGCTTTCAGATATTTTGTTGTGCGGAGTTTTGCAAACATCTGCCGACGGATGCGGCCCTGTTTCGTTCTGGCCGTCACGCGACGCGGCTCGTAAGCCGTCCCGTCCGGGTTGCGCTGCATCCTGATATTTTTCTGCTGGCTGCGGCGCAGCTGCTGCGCCAGCTCCCGCATCATGCGCTTACGTGCGGCAGGCTCCAGTCCCGCCAGCAACGCATCTAACCAGGTGTCAACTTCCTGCAGCTCAGCCACGGCTCACCACCCACATTTCGTCCGGTTCGTCCGGTTCCGGCACCGCTTCGACGCTGGACACGTCACCGTCAGCGCTGACTATCACACGCTCTGTCAGTTGCAGACTCAGGCTGATATCACAGATATCATTACGCAAAATGTCGACTTCAAAGGAAAGCAACTTTTCCAGCAGTTCCGGGTTATGAATAGCATCCGGCTAATTTTCCCTTAACCAGGCCACCACCGGCGCCATCAATAACCCCTGATCGCCGCTGAAATCCACAATCACCACATTCAGGGTGTAACGATACTCCCATGAAAATGACGCTGCTCCAGTTGCCACCACAGATCCGTTATCAACGAACAAATGCAGCTTATCCGGGTTATCGCGGACATATGACACCGCGTTATTCAGGGCGCGGCGTAAGGATTGAGGCTTGTTCACTGTTTCGCTCCTGACAGGAAATTATCGTGTCCACTTTATCGGCGCAGACCGCCCAGGCCGCCTCCGCTTCATCCAGCGCGGTCAGCAGATCGCCGTTAATGCGTGCCGCCGACTTTTCCAGGCGGCACTGCGTCACCCTGGGACAACCAGTCACGGTAAGCTGCACCTCCGGCGAGGGCCGGACGTTCGCGCATCCTGATAATGTCAGGAGGCAAAGGAGTACCAGCCCAGCGGCGTAAATCCTCATTTTCACGTTTTAACTCCTCAATTCTGTGCTGACGGCTTTATTTTTCTTTTCGCTAGCTCACCCAAGTTGTGCTATAAATGGCACAATCTGGGATTAACAACATGAGTACTTACAATGAATTTGAATGAAGAGCAATATTCCGCAGCATTGGCTACCTTGAATAAAAGAGCCAGTCGCTCAAAAATGACGACAATCCTTTTTATATACGCCCTTTTAATATCATTAGTTTCAATGCCCACATCTCTTTTTTACATAAAAATAAAGAGCAACGATAGAGAAGATTTATTATCTGCCCTAACGAGAGCAGCAACAGAGACTCATTCAACCCTGAATGCTATAACAGGTTTAAACAATGCAACTCGTGAATTAATTCAAAGCCTAGATAATTTCAAGTCATCTTCAAACATCGGAAACATTTTAAATTCACAACTCACCACCACCGCCCCTGTCACCAAACAAGAAAACACACTAACAAAAATATTAGAAATCGCTGGTCCGATTCTTTTAATACTATCAAGCCTACTATTTATTGTATATATTTTGCGCTTATTCATTGTATTCATTAAATACAACATGCAAATGAGTAATGATTATGACAACCAAAAGATATCCCTCTTACTTTCAGGAGGAAACACCGAAGAGTTCAGTAAAATACTAAACAACCTAAGGTCCCACAATATTACCTTCGAGAAAACACCTTACCTTCCGCAAGAAAAAATAATTCTCAAATTAATTGATTTAGCACGAGTATCAAGAGATAAGATTTAACTACTAACCCACTGAATTAATATATCTCTGGTTAGAGAGAGTGTTAAATCATTCAGCCCCAGTAAACGACGCTTATCGTATTGTACATTGGGGCCTTTTTTACTCACTCGGTCTCTCAGCCCATAATGATGAACACGCGCGATCCGTTGCACTTTATTGTCAAACTCGACGCTTGCCGCGTCCTTGCTGGCGACGGCTTTCAGATATTTTGTTGTGCGGAGTTTTGCAAACATCTGCCGACGGATGCGGCCCTGTTTCGTTCTGGCCGTCACGCGACGCGGCTCGTAAGCCGTCCCGTCCGGGTTGCGCTGCATCCTGATATTTTTCTGCTGGCTGCGGCGCAGCTGCTGCGCCAGCTCCCGCATCATGCGCTTACGTGCGGCAGGCTCCAGTCCCGCCAGCAACGCATCTAACCAGGTGTCAACTTCCTGCAGCTCAGCCACGGCTCACCACCCACATTTCGTCCGGTTCGTCCGGTTCCGGCACCGCTTCGACGCTGGACACGTCACCGTCAGCGCTGACTATCACACGCTCTGTCAGTTGCAGACTCAGGCTGATATCACAGATATCATTACGCAAAATGTCGACTTCAAAGGAAAGCAACTTTTCCAGCAGTTCCGGGTTATGAATAGCATCCGGCTGATTTTCCCTTAACCAGGCCACCACCGGCGCCATCAATAACCCCTGATCGCCGCTGAAATCCACAATCACCACATTCAGGGTGTAACGATACTCCCATGAAAATGACGCTGCTCCAGTTGCCACCACAGATCCGTTATCAACGAACAAATGCAGCTTATCCGGGTTATCGCGGACATATGACACCGCGCTATTCAGGGCGCGGCGTAAGGATTGAGGCTTGTTCACTGTTTCGCTCCTGACAGGAAATTATCGTGTCCACTTTATCGGCGCAGACCGCCCAGGCCGCCTCCGCTTCATCCAGCGCGGTCAGCAGA
Source organism: Klebsiella sp. 10 (assembly GCF_018223925.1). Taxonomy (NCBI): domain Bacteria; kingdom Pseudomonadati; phylum Pseudomonadota; class Gammaproteobacteria; order Enterobacterales; family Enterobacteriaceae; genus Klebsiella; species Klebsiella sp. 10. Next base: position 223,860 of record NZ_JAGRRB010000012.1, on the reverse strand, counting down.
TCGCCGTTAGTGCGTGCCGCCGACTTTTCCAGGCGGCACTGCGTCACTCTGGGACAACCATTCACGGTAAGCAGCACCTCCGGCGAGGGCTGGACGTTCGCGCATCCTGATAACGTCAGCAGGCAGAAGAGTGTCAGCCCAGCGGCGTAAATCCTCATTTTCACGTTTTAGCTCCTCAATTCTGCGCTGACGGCTTTGCAGCAGCGCGTTTGTACTTTCTGCCGCCGCGTAAAGCCTTGCCTGTTCCCGGTTATTGGTTTCGGACAGGATGGACAGGGCGATCAGCTGGCTGTGCGTTTTTGCCAGTTTTTCGCCTGTCGTTTTCAGATCCCGCCCTTGCCGCTCGATGGTCTGGCTGGCCTCCTTCATCCGCCATGACTGCCAGCCAAGCGCAAGCACTACCAGCGCCAGAATTACCGCCAGCGCCTTTGTCATACCGTCACCGGCTCCGCATCAATAATCTGCGCACGCAGAACCTTAAGCGCGGCCAGCGTCAGCAGATAAAATGCCAGGGTGACAACGTGGCCCGTAAAGGCGAGAAAAATCACAAGCAGTGAACACCTTGCCCATCTGATCACCTGGTTTCCTGACGTACTGAAAAAGTGCGTCAGCGCCTGCTTTGCCTCTCCCCGATGAGTGCCGCCCGCATACCACCCAGCCATGCAAAGTAGCACCGCTCCCCAGCTCAGCAGGCAGGCTACCCAGGTCAAGGCTGTAACCAGTGCCGGAACAATACTGTTTGGAACAAAGAGACTAAAAATCATCAGCGCCGTGTACAGCACCGAAAATAACCCACCGATCAGTTTATTTTTCATTTCGTTACGCTCCTTTTAAGCACCAGGACAGCTCCCGCGCGCGGCGGTTGTCCAGCCCCGGATTAAATACGCCTTTGACGTATACCCAGCGCGGCAACTGATAGCAGGCATCGCGCCAGCGCTTCTGATTGATAAACTTCACCATGGTTGAGCTGCAGGCGTTGCCGGTTCCCACGTTGAAGGCCAGCGATACCAGCGCGTCATAGACGTTCTGCGGTACGCTCACCAGGACACAGCGATCCAGTGCCTTCTCCACCCTTAAAACGTTGGTGATGAAACTCCCGGCGGCCTGCCGTTCCGTGATGGTTTTCCCCGGCACCACGCCGGACGTATTGCCAATGCCATCGGTCCACACCCCCGCATCACACTGATACGGCTGCAGGCGGCAGCCCTCGTAATCGGCTATCAGCTTCAACCCTTCCACTGAGGTATGAAGTTGCTGAAAGCCCGGCAGGGTGGCGGCAATCGCCAGCACCGCCCCTACCAGGCAGCGTTTAACGGTTGAAGGATTCATATTCCCCCTGTGTAATTTTTCCGCCGCGCAGCAGCTGGTAGGTTTTGTGTTTGTAGTACCAGTTGATGGCCAGCATCAGCACGCCAATCAACACACCGCCCACTGTCGACACATCCTTAAGCGATAAATCTCCCATCCATGCCAGCAGTACAGCGATGCAGTACGTGATGAAGGCGCTGATCCGTTCAAGCGTCATATTTCAGTCCCATAACTGGACGGTCTGCACCGTGGAAGTGGTGGCAATATCCGGCAGCTCCACCTGCAGCCCGTGTGGTAAGAACGGGCCGTGCTCAGCCAGCCCCGGATTTGCCTGCAGTACCTGCTCCGTGACGCCCTGCGTGCGTCCGTAATGACGCCAGCAAAGCGCGTCCACCGTGTCACCCTGGTACGCACGCACTTTCATCAGATCAGATCCACCGTACAGTGAGGCGCATCCTGGACCCGGCTGATTGCCCAGCGAGCATCACGCCACAGATCGCCGCTGGCCTCCGCCAGCTCATCCCCCCTTTTCACACCGGAGGCCGTGGCGTCGTAGTCCTGGTAACGCTCATTCACCTGCGCGCGTGCCCAGCAATAAACGGCGTTGTGGTAGTGGTGAATACGTTCGCTTTTACCGTCCAGCAAGTCCGCCGGTACATCGGCCAGCGTCATAAATCCCAGCGCCTGCTGGCGCTTGCGGAAGTCGTACAACTCCGCATTGACCTCTGACATCGCAGACCGGATGAGTTGTCCGAGACGGGGTGACGTCACCGTGCCATCCGTCCGCATCACGCTGCGAAACTCTGATAAATCCACATCGGGCCAGAACGGCGTATTTTTGATAATTTCCGCCTGTTCCGGCGCCTGCTCAGGCGCAACAAACTTCATGCGGGCTTTCTCCTGAAATAGTGGGCGGTGGACGGGGTTTTGATGTGGCAAAAGCCTTTCGCCACCCCGTGCCGCCCGTGCGCGGGGCACGTTCCGTTAACGGCTGTCATTGCGCAATCTGCGCTCCAGCTGCTGTTTTTCTTTTTTGACGCCACAGCGTGGATCAAGCTGCAGCGCATGATTGATGTGATTCAGGGCGGAGGCCGGGCTGGTTTCGGTCAGTACAGCGCCAATCGCTTTATGCAGTCGTGCCCGTGACTGGTCTGGCATATCCTGGCCGTCTGTCAGCTCCAGTGTCTGCAGTAACAACCCGGCATCGAAAGATTCACCTACCAGCAGAGCGGCCTGCGCAGCGTCTGCCATTTCCTCTGCCAGCACCGTCTGGACGTTACGGTTTCCGATGGGCATCACCCATCCGTGCCGCAGCGCATGACGCCCGGCATCCAGCGCACCGGCATAATCACCGGCATCGATACGCCAGAGCATCACAAACATCACCACGTCATCCTGCCGGGCACCATCAGCAGCCAGCACACCCTCCACCCAGGCGGAATAACGGGGCAGCAGTTCCACTTTGATTTGGGCTTTCTTCACGGTGGACTGGATACCTTTCAGGCGGCGGCGGTCCTCCGCCAGCTGCATCAGCATCAGGTCATACCCCGTCGCGTGGCGAACATTGCCGCCCTGCCGGGCGGCCTGTTCAGCCTGGACGCGCAGGCGGTGCTGCCGTGCGGGACTCAGGCTCATGCGTTATGCCCCCTCGCCTTCCGGTACAGCTGGCGCGCTGAAATCCCCCATCTGGATGTTTTCGACCAGCGCCGCGCAGCGGTAATCCTCAACCACATACGCTTCATTGACGGACTCGAAATTCTCGATCCGGTCACGTTTCGGGTTATCGATAACAGAACGACGGCGGGTATCTTCCTGCCAGTAAATGGACAGGTTATCCAGGCGGGTGATCAGCAGTGCATTCGCAGGGAAATACGGCGCGCGTACAGCCTGCAGGCCACCCATGCGTTTCTGGCTGATGATCAGATCAGCGGCCAGCTTCTCCGTGTTCTCCTGGTCTTTGTTAACTAGCGGGAAATACTTGTCAGACAGCAGCTCACGGCCACAGACCACCACCAGATCATCATCATCCTGATACACCGGGTCGATCAGCTCGTTGACCGCATCCATCACCACGGCGTCCAGGTTGGCATAATCGCCACCCTTACCAACCTTCACGGCGCCTTTGGTGGTCACGCCTTCTTTGGTTTCGCTGCCCATGACATGATCCGGCGCATCTTCGCGGATTTTTTGCAGCCAGCCCTTATTTACGTCCTGCAGCATCGGGTTGGCGTCGCGGTCAGAGGTTTTGGCACGCTTCACGCCGTTGAACCCGATCATGATGCGGTCCAGAGCCTGGCGCTTCACGATGGCGTTACGGATCCGTACCTGGAAATCCTGGAATTTTGCCCACAGGTCCAGCTTTGCATAGGTTAGCACCGTATCAAAGTTGGTCTGCTCGCATTTGTATTCCACGTCCGCCATCACTGTCGGGTCAGTTGGTTCGCGCTCTTTGGTGGTGGTATCCGTAGTACCGGCAATCGTGCTACCGACACCCAGACCCAGCAACTGGCCTGACTGCTCATCCACCGGGGTGATGTTAATCAGTGTCAGAAAGGCAGCGGACTGCTGGATCTGGTCTTCCAGCGTCTGCTGTACCGACGGCTCAACGGTGAATTTGCTGGAAAGTTCTTCCACTTCCACGTTGTTCAGGCGTGCCAGCTGCTGCAGGTAGGCGTTAAAGGCAAAACGGGTTTTCTTTTTCATTGGTTCTTATGCTCCATCAGCAATTGGTCAGTGTGCCTGCCGGTGCGTTTCCGCCCGGCGCGCGCTGGCGATAATCTTTGCGGCTGTCTTCCTGGCTCAGCCGCTGCTCCAGTTCAGCAAAAGCGGTCTGCTGTTCCTGCAGGGAGGCTTCCAGCTCAGCAATGCGCGCATCCTGCGCAGACAGGGAGTGCTCAGTACGTTCGCTCAGGTTTTGCTGTTCAGTAGCAATCAGCTCCACCGCGCGATGCACGTCAGAAAAACGCGCGTCATCGTTCTGTTCTTTTTTGGTGAACATCGCGGCAACGCGGGAAAACAGGGAGGGTTTTTCGTCCTGGACTTCTTCCCACTCGATCAGCGTTTCTTCTGCGGCGGTAAAGAGGTTTTCAGGGTTTTGCTTGCGGCCTGCCAGGGGGTTACTTCTGGCGCTGGCGCTAAACTGCAGCATTTCAGTACCGAGGCTTGCGGGATCATCCGTCGCCGCCAGGCCAATGAGGTAGGCTTTGCCGGTATCGGCAAAACTGGTATTGACTTCCATAGAGGTAAACAGCTTTTGCAGATTGCGTGTATACGCCACCAGATCCGCTGACGGTGTGATCCACGCATACAGGGCCATTTTCCCTTTCAGCGGGCCGTCTGCAATCTCCTCTGCCTCCAACTTATCCACGGTCCCGAAACGGCGGAATGGGCTATCAGGGGTGTAACCCTTGATGTGCTCCAGATTAATCAACGCGGTATACACCTGTGGGTCATAGCTCGCCGCCATCTGTTCCAGCCAGGCACGCTCAATATTGCGCCCGTCTGTCGTTGCCCCTTCCACACCGATGCGGAAGCGCTTTGCTTTTACAGCCATGTGACCGACTCCATCAAATAACTCTGTGAGGCCTTATGGTTGCTGCGATGGAGGGGGTGAAACAACGCGCGGACCTTGTGCGGTAAACCATACAAAGGCCAGCCGGGGAAAGGCGCCTGGCAAGGTCGTATGTTTGTGCCATGGAAACGATGACCCCCGCAGACCTCGATCCCCGCAGGCAGGCATTACTGCTGTATTTTCAGGGATACCGCGTAGCCCGCATTGCTGAAATGCTGGGCGAAAAAGTTGCAACCGTTCACAGCTGGAAAAAGCGCGACAAGTGGGGCGAATATGGCCCACTCGATCAGATGCAGCTCACCACTGCCGCCCGCTATTGCCAGCTCATCATGAAGGAGCACAAGGAAGGGAAAGACTTTAAAGAAATAGACCTGCTGGCGCGCCAGTCCGAGCGCCACGCCCGCATCGGTAAATTTAACAACGGCGGTAATGAGGCGGACCTTAACCCTAACGTGCAAAACCGCAACCGCGGCCCCCGCAAGACACCAGAAAAGAACCTGTTTACTGACGAACAGATCGAAAAGCTGGAAGAAATTTTCCGCAACGGAATGTTTGAATATCAGCGCCACTGGTGGGAAGCAGGAATTAAGCACCGCATCCGCAACGTGCTTAAATCGCGCCAGATCGGCGCTACGTATTATTTCGCGCGTGAAGCGCTGATGGACGCCCTGATGACAGGGCGAAACCAGATTTTCCTGTCAGCCAGTAAAGCCCAGGCGCATGTTTTTAAGCAGTACATCATCGAGTTTGCCAAAGAAGTCGACGTGGAATTAAAAGGCGATCCCATGGTGCTGCCAAACGGCGCCACGCTGTATTTTCTCGGGACCAACGCCCGCACCGCACAGAGCTACCACGGCAACCTGTATCTTGATGAGTATTTCTGGATCCCGAAATTTCAGGAGCTACGTAAAGTCGCCTCCGGCATGGCGCTGCATAAGAAATGGCGCCAGACCTATTTCTCAACGCCTTCCAGCCTGACGCACAGCGCTTACCCGTTCTGGTCCGGCGCCCTGTTCAATCGCGGGCGGGCAAAAGCTGATCGCGTTGATATCGACCTGACCCACTCAGCCCTTGCTGCCGGTCTGCTTTGCGCTGACGGTCAGTTCAGACAGATCGTGACGGTGGAGGACGCCGTGAGCGGTGGCTGCAATCTGTTCGACCTCGACCAGCTGCGCCTGGAGTACAGCCCCGACGAGTACCAGAACCTGCTGATGTGTGAGTTCATCGACGATCTCGCCTCCGTTTTCCCACTGGCTGACCTGCAGGCCTGCATGGTGGACAGCTGGGAAGTCTGGGAAGACTTTCAGGCGCTGGCCCTGCGTCCGTTTGGCTGGCGCGAAGTCTGGATCGGCTATGACCCGGCGAAAGGCACCCAGAACGGTGACAGCGCTGGCTGCGTAGTTATTGCCCCGCCTACGGTACCTGGCGGTAAGTTCCGCATCCTTGAGCGCCACCAGTGGCGCGGAATGGACTTCCGCGCCCAGGCAGAGGCCATCCGCAAACTGACTCAGCAGTATAACGTGACCTACATCGGCATTGACTCCACCGGCGTCGGTCACGGTGTTTATGAAAACGTAAAAGGCTTTTTTCCTGCCGTGCGGGAGTTTGTCTATAACCCCAACGTCAAAAACGCCCTGGTGCTCAAGGCATACGACATTATCAGCCACCGCCGTCTGGAGTTTGACGCCGGGCATACCGACATTGCGCAGTCATTTATGGCTATCCGCCGCGCCACCACCGCCAGCGGAAACCGTCCGACCTATGAAGCCAGCCGCAGCGAAGAAGCCAGCCACGCCGATCTGGCCTGGGCTACGATGCACGCACTTTTTAATGAACCGCTGCAGGGCGAAGCGGCCAATACCAGCAACATTGTGGAGATTTTTTGATGGGCAAGAGGAATAAAAACCGCGCTGTAGCTAACCAGAACGTTCAACAAAACAGCGGCGTATCTACAGAAGCATTCAGCTTTGGCGATCCGATTCCGGTACTGGACCGCCGGGAATTGCTGGATTATGTGGAGTGCGTGCAGATGGATCGCTGGTATGAACCGCCGGTGAGCTTTGACGGGCTGGCGCGCACTTACCGAGCCGCCGTTCATCACAGCTCGCCAATTGCGGTCAAACGCAACATCCTGACCAGCACCTTTATCCCGCATCCACTGTTAAGCCAGCAGGCGTTCAGCCGGTTTGTTCAGGACTATCTAGTATTCGGTAATGCCTATTTGGAGAAACGCACTAACCGGCTCGGCGGCACTCTGTCACTGGAGCCGTCGCTAGCTAAATATACTCGCCGTGGCCTGGATCTTGATACTTACTGGTTTGTGCAGTATGGGATGACAACAGAGCCTTATGAGTTCACAAAGGGCAGCATTTTTCACCTTATGGAGCCGGATTTAAACCAAGAGATTTATGGCCTGCCGGAATACCTGTCAGCCATCCCCTCTGCGCTGCTTAACGAGTCCGCTACGCTGTTCCGTCGTAAGTATTACATTAACGGTAGTCATGCGGGCTTCATCATGTATATGACCGACGCGGCGCAGAATCAGGAGGACGTGAACAACATCCGCCATGCGATGAAAAGTGCCAAGGGGCCAGGCAACTTCCGCAACCTGTTTATGTATTCACCCAACGGGAAAAAAGACGGCATCCAGATCATCCCTCTGTCAGAAGTAGCGGCAAAGGATGAGTTTCTGAATATCAAAAACGTGAGCCGCGATGACATGATGGCAGCGCACCGCGTACCGCCACAGATGATGGGGATTATGCCGAGTAATGTTGGTGGGTTTGGGGATGTGGAGAAAGCAAGTAAGGTTTTTGTCAGGAATGAATTACTTCCGCTTCAACACCGGATATCAGAAATTAACTCATGGATTGGACTTGACGAAGAATTGATTAAATTCACCTCATATGATTTAGATTAACTATCTAGAAACGCACCTAAAATGAAGAATAACTTTAGGTGCAGTTCATAATCACCCTATTTGATCCAATAATTCTTCCGCATATTTTTTATCACTATCCATTCGTTGCTGAACTGCATCTCTAAGATGATTCTTCAACTGCTCAGGGTAATTTTTACTGGCATCAATCAATTTTGTTCTTAAAAGCTTAGCACCATTTACGATGGTGGCATAAGCCAAAGCATCAGCTAACTCCTTAACTTTAACATCATCAGTTATGATAGAAGGAATTGAAAATACGTAATATTTTGCGACATAATTTTGCGTATACCAGCTATTATATAACAATCCAATTAAAGCATCCCCAAGATCGTCTTTTCTTTTAAACTTGCTGCCAAATGTATTACCCCAAGTACCTATAGCCCCTTTGGTAGCATTAGAATAAAAGTCAAAATATCCTTTTTTGCATTCTTCAATAATGATGTTTTCCATCCTAATTAAAACATCATCAGGAAGAATTCGCCAAGCACTCGGCTTAATTATTCTGAATACATTAGCAAACTCAGAATCATTACTGGCCCTGCGTAATTCCTCACCTATCAACCGCATTGCAGCTTTTTCTTCTTCTCCTGACAATCTTTGGTTAATTGCTTTAAATATAGAATCGATTTCCTTAGTTGGCCTTTCGTTAAAACGAAGAATTAAATCTTGAAAAAAATCAACTAGTCTTTTCTCTGGGATTTGTGAAATTAAAGCTTCAGCATAATCAGAATTATTCACAAAATGAACTTCATAAACTCTTTCAAGAATAGCAGTGTAATCGAATTCAGCTACATCTCTTTTTAAATATTTAATTAAAGTATCCAACATGATCAATATTCTCATGCAGGAATCTTCTGTATCGGGGAAATTGTCATGTGTCCTTGGATTTCTTATACACTGGTAGTACCCTCTTAATAGGGATTCAAATCCGCGCTGTTCGTCCTGCTCTGATACAGATTGAAGGCTATTAATTTTGATTCTAGGCGATTGTCCACCCAATACAGTACCGACAAGCTGAGCCCCATCCCCTTCACATTGCCCTTTTTCACGCAGCAAAGTTGTTAGATATTTGGTTCCTGCAAGTATTGCATCCGAGAATTGATTGTTTTCCAGCCTGTTACCAATGGCATCAACTAATTCCACATCAAAATTATTTGCATTGAAGTTATTTTTTACAAACATCAGATTCCCCTTTTTTGAGAGGGTATTGTAATGGACCTTTTTAAGATTTCTCTGATAAGTATCACACTATCTAATGTTGCGCGCGCTCGTATCCCCGCCACGCCTGCCCGCTTTGTGTAGTGGTTTTCATGCACCTGCATGAGATATGAAAAAACCCGCCTGAACTGGCGGGCCGGAGCTAAAACGATCCTCAAACGATCATGCAAATTCATGCAGCATAGTCATGCACTACTCTGCTCTGCGTCGCCAGCAGTCTTTCTCCTGCGTGTGGATGGCTTTTTACCACCCAACTTGCGGCAGTCTTTCCGGTCACGCGCTTCGTTTTCTTTAAATTTGTTATACGTTTCAGTATCAAAAAACGAGATGGTTTCAACTTCGTCTTTAGGGATCAGCACACGGAAATCCTGGATATTCAGGCGCGACATCCCACTGATAACACCGCTTTCAAGATAGTGCTGATGATAGTTTGTCGTGATATTTATCGTTAGGTCGTCTTTATCACGATATCCGCTCAGCAAGGGGAGAATTTCAAGGTGTTCCGACAATCCATTTTCCAACGCAGGGCAAGTCACCAGCCCTACATAGATTTTGCGTGATGAAAGTGTAGCAATGATAGGAAACTGGCGAGCTGATGCTTCCATGAGCAGCGATTCAAAAGCATTGTTTCCCACTGCCTTTGCCAGTGCATCCCAACGGCGATCCCCCTTTGAAGTACGGCGTTTGTTTAGCCAACCGAACAGTGCCGCCAGAACTATTGAAATCACAACCCACGCGATTTGCTTAATTTCATTGATGCGCTGCGGTTTATCGGTTGTGGTGGATAACATCCCGTTAAAGCTGTCTGGAGTCAGATTCAGCGCATTAGAAAACCAGCGAAACCCACCGCTGATGTTAAGAGCGAAGGTAAGGAAGCCGCCAGCGAGGAAAAAGACAATTCCCCATGCAGCCACAAAAAAATAAGCGTCCCAGCCATTGGAACGCTTATATCTATAACGTGTTGAAAGTGATAGGTTTACATATATAAAACCACTAACCAAAATCACTGCTAAAAGTAATGTTGCCATTAACGGGTTCTGTAATAATATTTTGCTTTAACAGTGCTCGTTTTGATGCCTTCAAGCTTATCCATCTGATCTCGGATGGCTTTCATAGCTTCTTCGTTGGACAAATCTACGGACACAAAACCATCTTTACTCAGATTGAGCTTGTCCTGGTTCTCTTTCAGAACCCGTGCCAAACGTTCAACTGGATTACCCAGCTTCAATGCGGCGATACTTGACATAACCCCTCCTTCTTATACGGCGCGGAAGTGTACACTTCGTCACCAGCAACCACAACAGCAAATTCCTTATAACTAAGACAACCGTTTTAACTGTTGGTTGCGTTACTTAACTTAAGTTCATTGCCCCTAATCGCGCAAGATGTTTCTGCCTTAAACCACTGCATTTAGCATATATAGTGCCTCTTATGAGAAGCAGGCACTAACAAAGGCAATTTCTAACGCCTCGCACGGCTCGTTGTTCAACCTTGCGGACGGTAAAAGCCAGTTTTATCGTCCGCAAGGTTCGCTAATGCAGCCAGCTGTCGTCTTCCCAGACCTGCTGCATAATCTCCATTACCCGCTGCTTATCCTCATCAAGTTTTAAGCCGGTCAACTCGATACCGTTGGCACTCCTTTACGAATGCGGATCGCCGTCTTGGGATACAAAGGGGTCAGGTTTCGGTAAAGCTCGGTTTCAAGTGCTTCCAGTGTCGCCAGGCTAATTTTCTGCTCTTTATCAATCATTATTTCGACACGCATGGAGATCACCCCTTCTAACTGGAAACATCCATTGACTGGCTGTACTCATGGCTACGAATTTTCGCCATTAATTCATCTGTCAGCTCTGAGACCCACTGGATAGCAAGCCGCTTCTCTTCATCGCTGCACTCACTAGCCGCTACAAGCTTGATAAAAAAATCAATACGCTGGAGCTTCAACGACTCCAAAAGATAGTCCTGCATTTTCCCTCCGATCCTCACTACAGGGTATGTAATGCCACATCCCTACATACGGACAACCAAATACTGTATATGCATACAGTATAATACGTTTTTTAAGTTGTAAAATACTTTCTATCATTCAATCAGATGTGTCCGATGTAGCAGGATAAAGGCAAAAAATGCGCCCCTTCATCAGTACCACCGCCGCCATTTATCATCTTCCTGCAGCCTTTGGTTCCGGTAAAAGACACGCAGACCGGCTCCGGATGGAATACTGCCACCGCGCAGAAGCAGATCGATCTCCGCCTCCGAACCATCAAAGCCTCTCGATTTAAGTTCATACTCCAGCTGCAGGCGCTGCTGATTATCCACATCCTGCCTGTACCCTTTCCGGCGCTTAGGCTTAACCATGCGAAGCCGTGCGTTTAGCTCCCTCAGCTCTTTTTTGCTCATGCTATGGAGATACTCCTGCAGCTCCCGCTCATCCATACCCGCAATATCCGGTAAATCCTGTCCGCTTACGGCCCCGTTTTCGTTCATTTTTTCCACAGGGGGACAGTTATTGCCACGAGTCCAAGGGGCGCAAGCGCCCTGGTCGGCTGGCGCCTCCTGAACGTCAACGGCCTTACGAACCATTTTCCACTTCATCGCATGCGTGCAAATCCGGTCCTCAATAATCGGGGACCAGATGCCATAAATACGGATGCCGTGATCGCCATAGACTGATGGCTCGTCATTGAGTTCATAAGCCGTTCGGACCAGGTGATGTTTACGCGGAACCAGTACGCCGCCCTGTTTCATGATGTAGGTGGCAAAACACCCGGCATCGGCTGCCGCCAGCACGGCATCCAGACGCGGGTTATCCAGTACCGGCGCACCGGCTTTTTTATCGGTCTGCTGTCGCGCGGCCTGGCCCGCCAGCAAACGCAGCTCGCGATAAGCCTGGCGGCCCGGTATACCGAAAAAGCGGAATTGCTGGACGCGATGCAGCGAGGCCCAGGCATTGACATGTTCGGCATTGTCCCGCAGTGATCTGCCGGTTTCTTTGCTGATTTCGTTAGCCAGGCCACGCCCGTCGATGTTCTTACTTATGTACTTCGCGATGTAGCTGGTCGGCGTACCCTTGCGCGGGTTGATCAGCTCAGACTTAAAGCGCGGGCCGGTATTGTTGCCCAGCTCCTCGCGGTCCTCACGGATGGCAAATTTACGCAGCAGTGCAGTGATGGACTTGCGGTCTTTTTTGCGCATGAAGCAAAGCAGGTGCCAGTGCACGGTGCCGTCATGGTGTGGCTCAGCAACGCGGACGCCATACCAGCGCAGCCCGGCTTTGTGCATCGCCTTGCGGAAAGCGGCGAACGTATGCACCAGATAGTCGCTACTCTGCCGGACCGTTGCACTGGTCCATTTCGGGTTTGGTCTGCCGTTATTGAGCGTTGCGTGAAAGCGTGACGGGCAGGTGATGGTATAGAACACCGCGCAGTCTCCGCGCATTTCTGCGATCAGCTCCAGCCCTTTAACGCAGGCCATCATTTCGTTGCGCCGGTGTGCCGGATTGCTGCTGCTGGCTTTTACCACGTCTTCCATATCCAGCGTATCGCCCTGCTCATTGGTCAGCTCATGCGAGCGGAAGAACTCCAGCGATTTGCGGCGCTGTTCGCGTTTATGGATCACGGCCTCATAGCTGACATACGGAGACGCCTTTTTGTTAACCAGGCAGACGGCGCGCAGCTGTTCTTCTCGCCATTCACACCGCATCTGCCACAGCTTGCGATACCACCAGTCAGCACAGAGCATACGGGCAAGCGAACCCGGAATAAGTTCGTACGGGACGGGGTTACGGCGGTGCTTTTTACGGCGCAGCTGCTCGAAGGCAGGCGGGATAACATCAAGGTGCATGGCCTCAGCGGCCACCCTTTCCCATGACCGGCGGATCTCTTCCGGCGTAACGTCTTCATCCGCAAACAGCTCACCACAGGCAGCATCCAGACACATGCTCATGTGTGCCGCCACCAAGGTAGATAACCGCTTAACCTGATCCTGGTTCATTTCCGGCAGAACCAGTAAGCCCTCCAGCCCGTCGTGGCTCGCCATAAACCGGAATGACGCAGAAACCTGGCTGGCACGCACGCGCTCCAGGCGTTCCAGGCACGGCCTGATGGTTTCACGTAGATAGCGGGAATATGCCTTCGGCTTGCCCAGGCCCTCGAAATATTTAATGCGCTCAAGCAGTGGCTTGCTGATATGTGATGGTTCAGCGCTTACGTCTGCCAGAATCACCAGATCGGGATTAAACCGCTGCTGCTCGCGGGCCATTTTGGCACGGCTGATCAGCCGGTCCTGCTCCATTTCACGCTGAACAGGATCACGGGCTTCATTGTAGAAATAGCGCTCCCAGACCTCATCGCTCATCGCCTCACGGCGCAGCTGCTCCTGCTCGTTGTCGCTGGCGTAGAGAGCGATCAGGTTTGAAAGCGCAGACACCGGCGCAACTTCCGCCGGGTCCACATACGGGTTAACCGCTTTTTTCGGGGCATTCCAGACAAAAGCAGCGGCGGCATCATCTGCACCGCCGTAGTTTTTAATGTCGTGATGGCTCACACAAATACTCTCTTTGGAAAGTTTCGTAAGACGCACTCACGACTGGATACGCTGCCAGATCAAACCCGGACCAGATCAGAGGTTGAGAAACAGCGATAATTTCAGTTGCAGACTTACCATCACCACCAGCAACGCCCATACTGCGTTTTGCGTTAATACGGTGGCGGGTAAAATTCTGGTAAATCGCGTTCGTCAGCTCGGTTTCACTGTTCGACACAACAACCTGATGGCCTGCTGATGCCAGTACATCAAGAGTCGTCGCCAGGCGACGCTGTTCAAGCTCATTGAAACCATCAGTGTGATAGTCGGTAAATGTTCCGTCATAAGGTGGGTCGCAATAAATCACATCACCTGCTTTGACCATCGCTAAAGTTTCCTCATAGCTGGCACAAATGAAGGTGGCGCGTTTTGCTTTCTCTGCAAATGCTCTGATTTCGTCTTCCGGGAAATATGGTTTTTTATAATTCCCGTATGGAACGTTAAATTCACCTTTCCTGTTATAACGACACAGGCCACGATAGCCGTGGCGATTGAGATATAGGAAATATACTGCTTTCATGAAATCAGTAATTTCAGAGGAATGATTAAATTCATGCCTAATGTTGTAATAAGCTACCTCTCTATTCGCAATCGCAAAAATATTTTTTGCGCGTGATACGAAAGCTTCACAATCAAGGGCAATTTTTTTATAAAGATTGATAAGATCTGGATTAATATCCGCGACAAGATAATGAGGATACTCTGTCGCCATCATCACAGCGCAGGAACCCGCGAAAGGCTCAACCAGTCGCAGGCCTGCAGGCAGGTGCTTTTTCAGCTCATGCGTGACGGAGGTCTTATTGCCCGCCCATTTCAGGATGGTGCTCATACAGCACCCCCATTGTAGTGTTTGCCTTTCAGCTCTGCGATTTCCTGACAGGTGATGCAGCACTGCACGCCAGGAATAGCACGGCGGCGGGCTGGCGGTATTGGTGCGTCGCAGTCAATGCACAAGACACGGGAAACGCCCGGCGCTTTACTGCGGGCGGTGTGGATGTGCCTCTGGCGTTCTTCTTCAACGCGCTGCTGTACGAGGTCCATAGAATCAGCCATCAGTGGATCTCCTGCGCTTCGTTCTGGATGTTTTCCGCAGCAACGCACAGCAGCTCCGCCGCCTCAACGTGATTAAGCTGGCGCGATGTGATGTGACACGCCAGGCTATCAAGGCGGGCAGCCATTGCCGCAGCACGTGCGCGGCGTTCTTCCATGCGGGCCTCTGTCAGTATCTGGTTAAGACCTGCATCATCCGGGCCGATTTTGTTGGAACGGGTTTCGATATTTCGCATTGTTGTTTCTCCTGAATTTTGGCAAAAGAATGCCCGGCGGGTTTACGCCATTAATTTCCGTTGTCGTTTAATTCGGCATGGTTAGCCGCTTTGGAAATAAACTCACGACTGCGCGAAGATGGTTCATCACACCAATAAGTGCGGTTACCTCGTCACTCGTCAGCTCACTAAATTCAACGCAGTGACGCTCCTTGCTAATATTTGCAAGAAAAAATAATGCTGCAAGCACACGATTATTCAGCTCGTACTTTTCATCACGCTTATCACGCATTTCGTTAATAAAACGATTAAGTTCTTTTTCACAGTCGCCATATAGAGCGGTGCGTAATACAGATATATGATTTAACGCACTGGCACGCTGCCCGGCGCTCATATTGATAGTGATATCTTCAGCTTTGAAAGCCATGACATTCTTTTCCTGTTACCGGTTAAACCTTCCAGCAGCGCATCCTGAGAGCGGCACGGATGCCAGCGCTTGCCATCCTTCCCCATGATCCAGCCATGCCCGAAATGAGGTGATGGGCTTTGCTTAACGAGCAGCGATGCGAGTGATGGTTGTTTAGTCAACATAGCCACCTCAGATCAAACCAAATGAGGCACCCAGGCCAGTGACTGTATCAATGGTGCTGGCCATCGCCGGGCTTGCCTGCAGGCGCGCGTGCAACGTCACTGCGGTTAATGCCATCAGTCGAGTAACTGAATTGATGCTATCAACAATCTGGCGGCGCCCTGCCGTTGTATGAGCTTCGCCGGAAACGGCGCCGGCAGCCACGCGGCCGATTTCGGCCGTAGCTTTTAGTACATAATCCGGCATCTTTTCGCGAGCGACTTCGTTTAGCGGCACGCACGGGAGGCAGTGGATCTGCGCCAGGAAGCCATCAACCAATGCGGAATCCTCGGTCAGATCAGTAAGCAGCCAGATTTCCGGTGCGGTAAGTTGGTGCGGCTGGTCAGGGTTTAGCTTGTTGCGCAGAGTCTGAACATTCATCCCGGCACGCCCTGCCAGCTTCGTCATGTTATGACGCAGTGCGAAAGCCCTGCAGGCTTCATCAAAATGCGGATGTTTGGAAATCCTGAAATCAAACATGTTTTTGGCCTCTCTATATCCCAAAATGGAACTATCAGGCTTGCATTGCGATTTCGCAGCCTTGAGCCGCTTCCATCGTCAATGCGAACATGTTTACTTCGATAAGGCTATTTACCCCTTCCTTTTTACGAATTGGAAGGCGGCCTTCACGGATCATTTGGCGGGCGTAGCTGAGTTTGTAACCGGTACGGCGGCAGAACTCATCCAGGGTAATGAATGGTTCAGACACCACAAGATTGATGCTAGGGCGCATTGATAATTGGCGACTCATGATGCACTATTCCTCGGTTTGGGTGCGTAACTCACTATTAGGCACTGTTTAACACTATTCAAAACATCTTGAATCGAGATATTAGGATCACAAAACCATCATGTCAACACGAAACTTAACGAATAAAGATGACGTAAAGCTGATTCGAGATTTCATATCTCAAAATAGAGGCGGAAAAGAGGTTATTGCTCGCATTCTGGAAGCTTATGGTTTCACTACCCGCATAGCCCTCTGCCATCAGCTTGGCGTCTCGCAAAGCACTATGGCTAACAGGTATGCACGCGATACCTTCCCAGCCGACTGGGTGATCGTTTGTCATCTTGAAACAGGAGCATCCCTAATTTGGCTTAGCACAGGGGAAGGAAGCAGGTTCCTTGGGGGCAACGATGAAAATATCACCTATTTAAAACGCATAGACATCACTAATGGGAATATCTCACCCCAAAACGATGTAATAGCTGATACATCGACAATTCCAGAGGGCTTGAATTCACCGTTCATCTTGAATGCTGACAAAACGACCTACCTTGCTGAACGTTACGATGGCGAATTGGTAGATGGGCTCTGGTTCATTGAAATTGATGGGATTGTAAGCGTCCGCGAGTTGTACCGCTTTCCCGGCGGACGCGTGCGAGTTGAGAATGGCAAGGCCTCTTTCGAATGCAAAATTGATGACATAAAAATTCTTGGGAAAATAATCACTCGTACAGAGAGCATGTGAATTATGGCTGTTTCAAAACTACCTAACGGAAAGTGGCAGGCTCAGGTTTTCCCAAACGGTAGGGATGGAAAGCGCATCCGTCGCCAGTTCGCGACCAAAGGGGAGGCTTTAGCATTCGAGCGTCACATAAAAGATCAGGCTCAAGATAAGCCGTGGCTGGGCGAGAAAACTGATAAACGCCGCGTTCGGGATTTGGTTACAGCTTGGTATAACGCACATGGCGTTACGCTTGCTGATGGTGAAAAGCGCAAAGGCGCAATGGAGTTTGCCTGTCTCGCAATGGGTGATCCCCTCGCTACAGAATTCAACGCTAAACTGTTCTCAACTTATAGAGAACAGCGGTTAAGCGGAAAAATAACCCGCTCTGATCGCGTCAAGGCTGTCACCCCTCGCACGGTTAACCTTGAACTAGCTTACTTTCGGGCTATGTTCAACGAGCTGAAAAGACTTGATGACTGGACAGCACCCAACCCTCTTGAAAACGTCAGAGAGTTTAAGATCGCAGAAATTGAGCTGGCCTGGCTTACAGTTGAGGAAGCGGCTCGCTTGCTGGAAGAATGTGAAAAAAGCAAGGCGGAGGATTTAACCATGATTGTTAAAATCTGCCTTGCAACCGGAGCAAGATGGGGTGAAGCGGAAAGTTTAACTGGAAAGCAGATAAGCCCCGGAAAAATCACTTTTATCAAAACGAAAGGTAAGAAGAACCGAGCTGTTCCTATCAGTGACGAGCTTTATGAATTACTACCCAAAAGCCGAACCTCTAAACCGCTCTTTACCGGATGTTACTCAGCATTCAGGAGCGCAGTAAAACGGGCGGGAATTGAACTTCCTGACGGTCAGCTTTCGCATGTTTTACGGCATACTTTTGCCAGCCATTTCATGATGGGCGGCGGCAATATTTTAGTCTTACAACGCATCCTCGGACATACAGATATCAAAGTCACGATGCGTTATGCTCACTTCGCCCCTGACCACCTTACAGAAGCGGTTCAACTTAACCCATTAAACCTGATAAGTGGCAGCAAAATGGCAGCACAGCGCAGCACTATGCAATACTTTTCGACAATATACGAAATGCTATGCGTTTGATTTAACTGTATATCTTTGTTTTTATTAGAATATAGTTCGGACTCATAATCGCTTGGTCGTTGGTTCAAACCCAACAGGGGCCACCAAATTTTAGCTTTAAAATCATATAATTAAGTCACTCGAAAGAGTGGCTTTTTTGTTTCTGAATTTTAAAATGGCACCACAAACCACTGAGCAACGCGCATGGCTTAGCGTGTTGTCGCTATCCCATTAAGAGGATAAAAAGTCCGTTATAACGCAGGGAAAATTTGCGCTTACGCTAAAACAGATAGCATTCTGCATTAGCAAAATATTGCTCAGAGCATCTCGGGCAGCCCATAACCGCCGCACTCCTGTTGACTTCTGTCTAACTACGCAACGTAGTCTTGAAATATCTTTCATTCCTGCAATGCTGGAATTCATACTACTCACGATAAATGTAACAACACAGTTCAATTTCCGAAAAATAACCATAGCCTGCGCCAGCTGATCGTAATCAACGCGTTCCTCCCCCCGCTCTTATATATAACCCGCTGACTTACAAAAAGGATGAAATGATGAAAATACGGGATATATCAATCAGTACCTGTCTGGCACTGTTATTAATGGGTTGCGTAGCTAAACCACCCATGACGACGGAAAATGAAAGAGGCCGCCGCGTTTGCTTTTAATGTCGATGCTTCGCAGGTGACAATTTCCGATGCGAGGCAGCAGGATGTGAAAACCAACTTTGTGGTCACCATCGGCAAAACCAGCCATCGCTGCTATGTGACGAAGGCCGCCGAGCCGAAGCTTTACGGGCTGATCCCGCTGGGCGGCGGTAGCACCGTCTCGGATGCCATCTGCGCAGGCGCCAACCCGACGCTAGCGAGCAAAACCTGCGACGCCCTGTCGCAAAAAGCGGGCCGCTGCTGAGCCTTTGCGCAGAAGAAGGCCGCTAACTGCGCATTTAGTCACTTTTTCTGCCGTTTTACCGCGGTCGCTTAGTTCAGCGACCGCACCTGCTGATAAGAATTGAGCCGTTCCCGCAGCGAGGTGAGCCAGACATCCGGCTCCTGACGGCAGATTTCGGTGAGGATCGGCGTCAGCACCAGCTCGGCTTCATGGAAGTCGGTCCACTCCGGCGGCTCCAGTGAAAAAGGATCGTTCATCAGCCAAATCACCATCGGCGTCCAGGCGCGCGGATCCAGTTGCAGATAATCCTGACAGCGCATCATATCTCGGGTCCGCGCCTCATCGGGGACGACATCCTTTCCCACCGCGGCGCTACTCATTGCCAGTACTGTTATTCCTGCCATTAGATGTTTCCAAACCCATTTTCGCCAGAAGGCGCGTTTTTCTTTCGCCATTGTTATTATTTTACCTGCCAGTTGTCGCCGGACGATATTCCCGAGAACTCGCCTTAATAAGAGCAGATTAATCGTTTGCATTTTTTTTAACAGCAGACCGCGCTGAAGCAAGTGAACGCCCGTTCCTACAGCTGTCATCCAGCTATGCAAATATATTCGTCTGGCTCAGCTCCACAATATTTCCCTGGCCCAAAACGATTTGTGTTACAATTACGCCTTATAACGGCATCGATAAAAATAACCCCCGCCGCACCTGCACCAGGCATCGCCCTTCTTTTTTCATATCAGGATTTACGCCCCCATGAATGCGATAATCATTGACGATCATCCATTGGCACGTATCGCCATTCGCAACCTTCTCGACAGCAACGGTATTACCGTCGCGGCAGAGCTCGACAGCGGCGCTCATGCCGTGCAGACCGCGGAAAGCATGCAGCCTGACCTGCTCATCGTCGACGTCGATATTCCGGAGCTCAGCGGTATCGAGGTGCTGGAGCAGCTGCGCAAACGCCGCTACCAGGGAACAATCATCATCATTTCCGCTAAGAATGAACTGTTCTACGGCAAACGCAGCGCCGACTGCGGAGCAAATGGTTTTGTGAGTAAAAAAGAGGGAATGAATAATATCCTCGCCGCAATCGACGCAGCCAATAATGGCTACAGCTATTTCCCCTTTTCACTGGAACGCTTCTGCACCCACGGCATCACCGATCAGGACCGGCTGGATACGCTGTCAACGCAGGAGATGAAGGTGTTCCGCTATATTCTCAGCGGCGTCGACTACACCACCATCGGCAGCAAAATGAACATCAGCAATAAAACGGTAAGTACCTATAAGGTCCGTCTGATGGATAAATTAGGCTGCAGCACCCTGCTTGAGCTATATGACTTTGCGCAACGCAATAAAATAGGGTGATGGCATGGCGGTTCGTCTTATTTTATCCGTCGTTGTCGGGCTGGCGCTCAGCCTCTCGCCTGCCGCGTATGCCATGAAACAGCTGGAGCTGAAGAGCCATTCTCATATCGCGGCGATCGATATCCCGCTTAGCGGTAAGGAGAAAGCATGGCTGGCGGCGCAGCCGACGCTGACCGTCGGGACCTGGCTTCCCGAGAGGACGCCCATCGTCTATGACGGCGACGAGAAAAGTTATCAGGGCATTAACGCCGACTATCTGGCGCTGATGGCGCACAGCCTCGGACTGAAGGTGATTATCCGCCAGTATGACACCGAGCAGCAGGCGCTCACCGCCCTGGCCGACCGCCAGGTGGATACCCTGCTCACTCAGGTGGCGCACCGGGATGCGCTCGCCCCGGGCCTGGATCAATCCGCGCCGCTGCTTAAAACCTGGCCGACGCTGGTCACCTCGCTGAAATCCCCTCTGCCGCCGCTGACCACTGACCGCCGCGTCACGCTGGCCTGCACCCGCGATTGCGCTTTTTTCGATATTATTCAGCAGGCGTTTCCCAACGCCAAAATCACCCTTTATGATAGCGACTATCAGGCTCTCGCCTCGGTGGTCAGCGGCGAGAATCAGTATTTTATCGGCAACAACATCACCACTGGCCACTGCATCTCGAAATATTTCTCGCAATCGCTGGTTATCGCGCACTATTTTCGTCAGCAGGAGCAACACAACCGCTTTGTCACCCGTGACGATCGGCCAGAGCTGCATCAACTCCTCGACCGTTTTATCCATGCCGTCGACAGCGACACCGCGATGCGGATCATGCAAAACTGGCTCAACCGTGGCGATCTGTCGTTTCTCAATACCCCGCTTACCTTTAGCCCCGAAGAGCAGCGCTGGCTGCAGAAGCATCGTCGCGTCCGCCTGCTGGTGAACCCCTATTTTCCGCCATTTACCCTGGTGGATAACGAGGATGAACTGCGCGGCATCATGGCCGATATGCTGAATATTGTCTCACTCCAGACCGGCCTGCAGTTTGACCCTATTCTGGTGCGCAACCGTCAGGCTCTGGCAAAGCGCATGGAAAAAGAGGACTGGGCGATCATGCCCGCCGCCACCCTGACCCCACAGCCGCAGGCCTACGTCACCCTCAGCGATCCGCTCATTAACGTGGCCTTTGTGCTGGTCGCCCGCGGCAGCGCCCCCGATCAGCATCTGCTGACGCGCTCGGCGCGGATCGCCCTGCCGGTCGGGCCTATCGCCGCCCATGATCTGAAAGCGCGTTTTCCGCTGATTAACTGGGTGGAAACGGATAACGTTGGCGTCGCCATGAAGATGGTAGAGGAAGGCGAAGTGGATGCCGCCGTAGCCTCGGAGCTTTCCGCCCGCTATATGATCGACCACTACTATCCACAGGGTCTGCACTACACCCGCATTGATGGACTCCCCGTCGCGGCCATTCGGCTGGCCATCCCGCGCGATGAACCGGTGCTGGCCGCCATTCTTAACAAAGCGCTGCAGGTTATTCCGCCACGGGATATTCTGCAGATGACCGAGAAGTGGTCGAAAATCTCCAGTCAGCAAATAGAGAACTGGAGCCAGTACAGCCGCCAGTTTTACCAGCTGATCGCCTTTGCGCTGGTGCTGATCGCCATCAGCCTCGGCTGGGGACTCTCCCTGTGTCGGGAAGTGCGCAAACGTAAAGACTCCCAGCAGCGGCTCGAGGAGGAGCTGGCGCAGAAGGAGGCCCTCTCCTGTGCGCTGGAGCGCGAAAAAGACAAAGCGATTCAGGCGACAAAAGCCAAGAGCCGCTTTCTGGCCAGCATGAGCCACGAGCTGCGCACGCCGGTGAGCGCCATCGTCGGCTTTCTGGAGCTGCTGGCGAAACCTGAGCTGAACGTCGGCCAGCGTAAAGAGGCGATCGAGCTGGCGGGGTCGACGGCGCAAACCCTGCTGGGACTTATCGGCAATATTCTTGATATCGACAAGATTGAATCGGGAAAATACCAAGTTACCCCGCAGTGGAGCGATGTCGCACAGTTAGTGTCGCAGCAGTGTCATACCTTCGACGCGCTGGCGCAGCAAAAGGGCATCGATCTGCACTACCATAACGCGCTGCAGGAAGGGACCATGCTGTGGGTCGACCCGCAGGCGCTACGGCAAATCCTCAATAATCTCATCGGCAATGCGCTGAAGTTTACCGTCGAAGGCGCAATTCAGGTCTCCTGCCGGCTGACGCCGGCGAATGAGACACAGGGAGAGCTGGCCCTCATGGTTAGCGACAGCGGCTGCGGGATCAGTGAAGCAGAGCAGGCCACCCTCTTCCACCGCTATGCCCAGGCGCGCCAGGGACGACAGCAGACCGGCTCCGGACTGGGGCTGGTCATTTGCAAAGAGCTGGTTGCGCTGATGCAGGGTCGCCTGGAGATGGTCAGCCGTCCGGGCGTGGGGACCACTTTCACCATCACGCTGCCGGTCAAGGCGAGCCGCTGCGCGATCCACGCGCCGCAGGCGTCGCCCGCCAGACCGCAGGCTCTACCCGGGCTGGCGATACTGATAGCGGACGATCACCCCACCAACCGGCTACTGCTCAAGCGCCAGCTCAGCACTATCGGCTATAGCGTCGATGAAGCCTGCGACGGTGAAGAGGCAGAGAATAAGCTCGCCAGCAAACATTACGATCTGCTGATAACGGACCTCAATATGCCGAAGAAAGATGGCCTGGCGCTGGCGGCCTCGCTACGCCGTCGCTATCCGGGCCTGGTAATTTGGGGCGTGACTGCCAGCGCGCTGCCGCAGTCGCGGGAGGCGTGTCTGGCCAGCGGCATGAATATGTGTCTGTTTAAGCCGGTGTCGGTCCAGACGCTGAGTCATGAGCTCAGCCGTTTAGCGGTGGGCCGCGCATCACCTCACGCTACCCGGCACCTGAAGCTCAGCGTGCTGAGCGAGAATACGGGGGGAGACCAGGCGCTGATGAATGAGATGCTGGAGACGTTCCGCGATGCGTCGGCCGCGGATTTACAGGCTGCCGGACAGGCAATCGCCCGGCATGAGCCGCAGACCTTTCTGCGGGCGCTGCACCGCCTGCACGGTTCAGCACAAATTCTGGGGATTACTGCGCTACAACAACTGTGCGCCCCTTTTGAGGCAAAGCGGCCTGATTCGCTGACGCCGGCAAGCTGTCTGGAGGTGGTACAGCGCATCACCGGCGTCATGCGCGAGATCGATGGCGAAATCGACGCCCTGATCGGCCGCTAGCCGTTCCGCTCGGGCAGTCCGCCTGCCCGAGCGTTAAGGGGACATCCTTGTCAGTTTTTTCCTCTGCGCTCTCTCAGGGTGGAACAAGTATCAGTTGCCTGCCACCAGCATCTCGCTATCCACCACAATGCCCTCTTCAGCGCCCTTCAGCACCAGATTCGCTTCGTAATATTTACCGGCTTTCAGCAGTTCTTGCGCCTGCGCTACCGCCTTACGGGTCTGGTTAAGCGGCATCAGATACTGGTTCTCAATCACGCCAATACCGGCCAGGCGCAGGGTATCGATAGCTCCTTTCTGATCGCCTTTCGCCAGCTTTTCGTTGGCGGATTGGATAGCGCTCTCTTTTTCCGGCGTGGCCACATAGTCTTCAGACAGGGCGATAGAGGCGTTAATGATCACATAGCGATCGGCGATCATTTTGGCTTTAGCATCAGTTTTCACAAACTTCGCCCAGCTGGCATCATCGGCGGCCAGCAGCGCGGCGGCGTCGTCTGTCAGTTTTTTGGCGCTATCCGGCTGGCCATGGAACAGCGCCAGACGGGCGAACTGGATGTCGCGCATCGCATTCGCGCCCTGCACCGCCACCTGCAGCACATCGGCGGCTTCTTTCTGTACCTGCGTCGTGGCTGCCGCGGCTGGCGCTGCCGTCGCGCTATCTGTTGCCCATACCGGAGAGGTACTCATCATGGTTGCCAGCAGGCTCGCCAGAATGACTTTTTTCATCGTTGACTCCTGATTAAAATCGGTAAGCATCACCAAACGCAGCCAGCTTAAAAAATATCGTGGGCATTGAGAATCAGAGCCCGGAAGTAATATTGCGGGCCTGGTCTGACAGCTGTCAGACCAGGCGTATAAAGTGGCCTCGGCGCTCTTATTTACGCCTGCCGATCGCGCGGCCTACTATTTTCCTCAGACCTTTCTTTTGGCCCGCTGAATAAATCCTCACGCTTTTTATTCAGCGTCAGGCCGCCAACCGGGATCTGCGGAGCAATTATGTTTATGTTTAGCCATTACACCTTAAATGCGTTTAGCCCACGCGTCTTCATTCGATATAAACGGCATGCCTGCCTGATGGCGGTATTGCTGTTTATCTGCGGAGCCTGTTGTCTGGCCTGGCCGTTGGTCGCCGGCTGGTATCTCGCCACAGTAACCGGCATGTTATTGATGATCTGCGGCTTCTATTCGCTGTACAGCCTGATTGTCTTCCGCCAGCAGCACTGGAAATCACGCCTGGTGGCGCTGATCTTCGCCATCGCCTGGATCGTGCTCGGCCTGAGCTTTGTCGTCAATCCTCTCAACGGTATGAGCAGTCTGGCCATTTTATTTGGCTTTTTATTTGTTCTCGGCGGTATTTCCCGCATCGTTAACGGATGTCAAACCCGCAAACAAAGCGGCGCTGGCTGGAATATTTTTATCGGCCTGTTGGATTTACTTATCGCCTGCCTGTGGCTGGCCATGAACCCGCAGCAAAGCTGGTTATTTATTACCGCCTTTATCGGCGTTGAAATGATATTTAGCGCCACCGGCTTGTTGGTCCTGCGCAATAAAATGAAGCACGCTCAGGCTTAAGCTCTATTTTGACACTGGAGAAGAAAATGAATTTACCTAAAGCACTCGTATTGACCGTGGCGGCTACCACATTCTGTCTGATGACCAGCCCGGCGTTCGCGGTTGAGGAAACCACGCCGCAGAATATGACCTGTCAGGAATTTATGGATATGAACCCAAAAAGCATGACCCCGGTGGCCTTCTGGGTAGTGAATCGCAACACCGACTTTAGCGGCGGCGACTATGTTGACTGGCATGAAGTCGAGACCGTTTCGGTACCGAAAATGCTGCAGGAGTGCCACAAGAACCCCGCCGCTAAACTTGGCGATCTCAGCGCGGTCATCAAAAAATAACCCCCCCGGCATCAGGCCGGGGAAACCCGCCGCGCTGCGGCGGGTCCCGCTTTACTCATCGATACCGCATTCGCACGGCAGATGGCGGCCGATAAGCTTGCGATACAAAAACGCCCCGATAATCGCCCCCACCACCGGCGCCAGCAGCGGCACCAGAAAGTAAGGGATCGCCAGCCCACCGGTAAAGGCGATCGAGCCCCACCCGGCCAGACTGGTAAACAGTTTTGGGCCGAAGTCGCGCGCCGGATTCAGCGCAAAGCCGGTTAGCGGCCCCATCGACGCGCCGATCACGGCGATCAGCAAGCCAATCAGCAACGGCGCCAGCGGCCCGCGCGGAATTCCGTTGCCGTCGTCGGTCAGGGCCATGATCATCGCCATCAGGATTGCCGTGATGGTGGTCTCCACGGCAAACGCTTGTATAAAAGTGATATGTGGATGCGGGTACGTGGAAAAGACCCCGGCCAGGTTAAGACTGGCGGCAGTGCCGCGCACGATATGCTGACTCTGTTCAAGATCGAGAAACAGCTGGCGATAGAGCCCATACACCAGCGCGGCGGCGCAGAAGGCCCCGGCCGTCTGGGCAACAATAAACGGCAGCACCTTGCGGCGTTCAAAACAGGCGAACAGCCACAGGGCAATGGTCACCGCCGGATTAAGGTGCGCGCCGGAGACACCGGCCGTCAGGTAGATGGCCATGGCGACGCCAAGGCCCCAGATAATACTGATCTCCCACTGACCAAAGCTGGCCCCGGCGACCCGCAGCGCAGCGACGCAGCCCGCGCCGAAGAAAATGAGCAATCCGGTGCCAAGAAACTCGGCCACGCACTGCCCGGTTAAGGTAGAAGTCTGGTTCATTATCGGCATCCTGAAATAGCACGTTAAAGAGAGAGGCTGGCGCGAGCGCCCGTTTAATTCGCCTGACCGGCCAGTAGCAGCCCGGTGGCGACCGCATTGCGCGGCCCTTCTGTTCCCCGAATATTGCCCTGCCCGGCGACCACGCCATAGTGCGACAAGGCTTCCGTGATAAGCTGCGGGATCTCAAAGTCCAGCGATGAGCCGCCCACCAGCACCACAAAGGCGATATCGCGAATGGAACCGCCGGGTGAGACCTGGCGCAGCGCGCGCAGGCAGTTGGTGACAAACACTTTCTCTTTCGCCTGCCGGCGCACGAGACGAATTTTTTCCAGCGGGCTGGCGTTATCGATCGGCACCAGTTCGCCCTCCTTGATGTACACCACTTTGGCGAACACCGCCGGGCTGAGGGCTTCCCGAAAGAACTCCACCGCGCCATTCTCGTGACGAATACTGAACAGGCTTTCCACTTTGGCCAGCGGGTATTTTTTTATCGCTTCCGCCAGCGAAAGATCCTCGAGGCCCAGCTCGGTTTTAATCAACAGGCTGACCATATTCCCCGCCCCGGCGAGATGGACCGCCGTTATCTGCCCCTCCGCGTTGACGATCGCCGCATCCGTCGAGCCGGCGCCGAGGTCGAGGATCGCCAGCGGCGCCGCACAGCCGGGAGTGGTTAACGCCCCGGCGATGGCCATGTTGGCCTCCACGCCGCCCACCACCACCTCGGTCTGCAGTCGGGCGCTCAGTTCGCGGGCGATAACCTGCATTTGCAGACGATCCGCTTTCACCATCGCCGCCATCCCGACGGCATTTTCCATGGCGCACTCGCCGGCCATCCCGCCCTGCACCTTGCGCGGAATAAACGTATCCACCGCCAGCAGATCCTGGATGTATATCGCGCTCATCTCATGGTCGGTCAGGGACGCCATTACCTTGCGCACCCGCTCAAGCATGCCGCCGGCGTGAGTGCCCGGTTCGCCGCGGATGTCGCGTACCGGAGCGCAGGCGCTCATCGCCTGCATGATGGCTTCCGCGCCCTCGGCGACATCGGCCTCTCCGCGGCGCTTTTCGCCGCTAATGTAGAGGTTGCCCGCCGGGATCACCCGCGACTGCACGTCCCCCTGCGGGGTCTTGAGCACCACCGCTGAACGGTTGCCAATCAGGGCGCGGGCGATGGGGACGATGGCCTGGGTCTCTTCCGGGCTTAGCCCGAAGAAGGTGGCGATCCCGTAGGGATTCGACAGGATCCGCACCACCTGGCCCGGCGCGGCCACTTCCACCGCCGCCATTACCCCCTCGGGGACCTGCTCCAGCAGCGTCACTTCATCTACCACCGGCAGGGTTTTACGCAGGCGGTTGTTCACCAGCACGCCGTCGTCCTTTTTGAGGATCGCCGCCACCACGTTGATCCCCCGGTCGAGCGCCTCATTGAG
Organism: Klebsiella sp. 10; assembly: GCF_018223925.1. NCBI lineage: Bacteria > Pseudomonadati > Pseudomonadota > Gammaproteobacteria > Enterobacterales > Enterobacteriaceae > Klebsiella > Klebsiella sp. 10. The sequence continues at coordinate 196,107 of NZ_JAGRRB010000012.1, read as the reverse complement.
CCACCACACGGCGTCAAGGAAATCGACGGCGTCGTCAATCAGTACGATCCACCCCTCGGCATACTGCGCCGCCGGCAGCGTCGCCAGCCGCCCGAGGGCGATAGTCGTCCCCACGCCAACGCCCACCCCGCCCGGCGTCTGCGGGTTATGACCGATCATGGTCGATTCGGTGATAATGGTCTCGGTGATGGTCTCCATCGCCACATCGCCAATCACCGGCGCGGCTTCGTTAAGATAGATGCGAGAGACATCGCTCATCGACCACGGTGTTTTCGCCAGGGCCTGCTCCAGCGCGGCGAGGGTCCCGGCGATATTGTCCCGCGTCCCTTTCATGCCCGTCGTCGCGACGATCCCGCTGGCAACAAACGCCCTCGCCTGCGGGTCGTCGGACGCCAGCGCCACCTCGGTGGTGGCGTTGCCGATATCAATCCCGGCTATTAACGGCATGCTGACCTCCGCTTAGCTTCCTTTACGCAGCTTATGCCGCTGCTGATACACTTCCGCCGACTCCCGGACAAAGGCGGCATTCACTGTCGCATGCCAGGTGTGCTCCAGCTCGTCGGCGATCGCCAGCAGCTCCGCCTGCGAGGAGCGGAACGGGCGCAGCGCGTTATAGATAGCCAGAATGCGCTCGTCAGGAATGGCGATAAGCTCCGCCGCGCGGCGGAAATTGCGCGCCACCGCATGGCGCTGCATCTGCTCGGCAATCTGCGCCTGGTACTCAAGGGTCTGGCGGGAGATCCGCACATCCTGCGGGCCCACCTCGCCAGAGAGCACCTTCTCGAGGGTAATATCGGTCAATGGTTTACCGGTAGGCGTCAGGATATGCTCCGGGCAGCGGGTGGCTAACGGATAATCCTGCACGCGCATGGTTTTCTCGCTCATGGTCACTCCCTTACTAAGTCGACGTGCAGGGTGACGGGCTCGGCGTCCTGCACCACATGTTTGGTCTCTTTGATATGAAATAGCGCGGCTTTGGCCATAAATTTCGGCCGCACCATCTGATCGTTCACCACCGGCACCGGCGAAGGTGACTCTTTGCGCGCATAGCGCGCGGCGTTTTTGCCAATCTGCCGGTAGGTCTCCAGCGTCAGCAGCGGCGCCTGGGAGAACAGCTCCAGGTTGCTGAGCGGCAGCAGATCGCGCTGATGGATGACCGTGGTCCCCTTCGACTGGATACCGATGCCGATCCCCGAGCCGCTCAGGTTGGCCGCATCCCAGGCCATAAAGGAGACGTCGGACGTGCGCAGAATGCGCACCACCCGGGCGTGAAGCCCCTCTTCTTCCACCCCGGCAATCAGCTCTTTGAGGATCGCGCCATGGGGCATATCGATCAGAGTGTGATGCTGGTGTTTATCGAAGGCAGGGCCGACGCCGATCACCACTTCATCGGCGCGTTCATCGGCAGAAGCTACCCCGCCCTCGCGGGTTTTCAGGGTAAAAGAGGGCTGAATTTGGGTTGTCTGTTGCACAGGAATACCGCCTTATTCAATGGTGTCGGGCTGAACCACGCCCGGAATATTTTTGATCTCCGCCCAGCGTTCGGCAGAGATGCGATAGCCGGTGCCCGGCCCCTGATAGTCATTGATGTCGTTGACCGCACTCACCACCTCGAACTGCCGATCGAGAATGGCCGAGGTCTGCAGGTAATCGCCGGTGACCCGCTGGCGCAGCATATTGAGAATATTGCTGGCGATATCCTCAAAGCCGCTGCGGCTCAGCGCGCCGACAATATCGAGGCCGGTGATGTTGCGCTTCATCATCTCTTCCACCGCACTCAGATCCTCCACCACGTTACGCGGCGGCATCTCGTTGCTGCCGTGCGCGTAGGTGGCGGCCTCCACCTCCTCGTCGGCGATTGGCGGCAGCCCCAGCTCGCGGAAAACCGCCTGGATCGCCCGCGCCGCTTTCTGGCGAATGGCAATGGTTTCCGCCTCGGTCACCGGACGCAGGCCGCCGTCAACCATCAGGTCACGCTGCAGGATGTTGTAATCATCAAAATCTTCCGCATCGAAGTTCGAGCCGGCGAACATGTTGTCGTAGTTCGGCACCGCGCTGTAGCCGGAGAAAATAAAGTCGGTGCCCGGCAGCATCTGCATCAGGGTGCGCGCGGTGCGGCGAATATCCGAGTGGGAGAAAGTCTGGTCGTTGGCGGACGCCACTTCGAGGTCGAGCATAGAGGCGATCAGGTTTTCCGCCAGCACCGCCCGAATGCCCGACGGCACAGCGCCGGTCATGCCGATACAGCTCACCGCGCCGTTTTGCAGCCCCTGAACCCCGGCGCCTTTGGTAATGAAGATGCAGCGCGATTCGAGGTAGAGCATCGACTTGCTCTCCGAATAGCCCATCAGCGCTTCGGATCCGGTGCCGGAGGTGTAGCGCATTTTCAACCCGCGGGAGGCGTAGGCCGAAGCGAGGAACGCCTTTGACCACGGAGTATCATCGCCGTCGGTAAATACCGCTTCCGTGCCGTAGACCGACACCGTCTCGGCGTAGCTGGTTAAGCCACGCATGCCCAGCTCCAGCTCGGTGGCCTCTTCCACCGAGCACTGCGTCAACACGCCGGGGCGGCCGCACTGCGAACCGACCAACAGCGCCAGGGCGTTAAACGGCGCGTAGCGCGCGATACCGACCGTGGTCTCCTGTTCTGAGAAGCCGCGGATCCCGGCCTCGGCGGCGTCAGCGGCAATCTGCACCGGATTATCTTTGAGATTGGTGACGTGGCACTGGTTGGAGGGGGTCCGGCGGGCACGCATCTTCTGCAGCGCCATCATCATCTCCACCACGTTCATCTGCGCCATCACCTCGACCGCTTTGGCCGGCGTGATGGCGGTAGTGATGGCAATGATCTCCTCCCGGCTGACGTGAATATCCACCAGCATGCGGGCTATTTCCACCGCCTCCAGGCGCATTGCCTGCTCTGTGCGCTCAACGTTGATCGCGTAATCGGCGATAAACCGGTCGATCATGTCAAACTGGTCCCGGCGTTTGCCGTCCAGCTCGACGATCAGACCGTTGTCCACTTTTACTGAAGAGACCGGGTCAAAGGGGCTGTCCATGGCGATCAGCCCCTCTTCAGGCCACTCGCCAATCAGCCCGTCCTGATTGACGGGGCGCTGGGCCAGTACTGCAAATCGTTTTGATCTTTTCATTGTTCATCGGCTCAAAAGGTGAAATCCGCAGACGGTAGCGAATACGCCGGGCCAGCGTCGTTGCCGCCCGGCCATTACCGGCAATAGCGGAACTTTAAATGAGCCAGTGGTGAAAAAAATAAATTTAATTTCGTTTCAATTTGGCACACGAAATCTACCGACAGTTTCACTATGAAACTTTACTCCGCCGGCAAAAATAAAAAATGTGATCGCCCGCAATGATATAAATCAATTAATAAAAAACGCCCTTAATTACGTTTTACCGACGCTATTTTAACCCTATTGACTAAATCATGGCGGGCGACAAAATAACGCTGACAAAAATAAAGTAAACCAACCGTCTGGTGATCGTTTTTGACTATCACCCCATACTGACTATTCGCACCAGCATTATCCTGGTGTGGGAGAGCATGATGAACAAGAGTCAACAAGTTCAGACAATCACCCTGGCCGCCGCCCAGAAAATGGCGGCAGCGGTGCAACAAAAAGCTAATGAGATCAACGTTCCGGTGGTATTTTCCGTGGTCGACCGCGGGGGCAATACGCTGCTTATCCAGCGGATGGACGAGGCCTTCGTCTCCAGCTGCGATATTTCTCTGAATAAAGCCTGGAGCGCCTGTAGTCTAAAACAAGGTACCCATGAAATTACGTCAGCGGTCCAGCCGGGACAATCTCTGTATGGTCTACAGCTAACCAACCAACAGCGAATTATTATTTTTGGCGGCGGCCTGCCAGTTATTTTTAATGAGCAGGTAATTGGCGCCGTTGGCGTTAGCGGCGGTACGGTCGAGCAGGATCAATTATTAGCCCAGTGCGCCCTGGATTGTTTTTCCGCATTATAACCTGAAGCGAGAAGGTATATTATGAGCTATCGTATGTTTGATTATCTGGTGCCAAACGTTAACTTTTTTGGCCCCAACGCCATTTCCGTAGTCGGCGAACGCTGCCAGCTGCTGGGAGGAAAGAAAGCCCTGCTGGTCACCGACAAAGGCCTACGGGCAATTAAAGATGGCGCGGTGGATAAAACCCTGCATTATCTGCGGGAGGCAGGGATCGAGGTAGCGATCTTTGACGACGTCGAGCCGAACCCAAAAGACACCAACGTGCGCGACGGCCTCGCCGTGTTTCGCCGCGAACAGTGCGACATCATCGTCACCGTGGGCGGCGGCAGCCCGCACGACTGCGGCAAAGGCATCGGTATTGCAGCCACCCATGAGGGCGATCTGTACCAGTATGCCGGCATCGAGACCCTGACCAACCCGCTGCCGCCCATCGTCGCCGTCAACACCACCGCCGGCACCGCCAGCGAGGTCACCCGCCACTGCGTCCTGACCAACACCGAAACCAAAGTGAAGTTTGTGATCGTCAGCTGGCGCAACCTGCCGTCGGTCTCCATTAACGATCCGCTGCTGATGATCGGTAAACCGGCCGCCCTGACCGCGGCGACCGGGATGGATGCCCTGACCCACGCCGTAGAGGCCTATATCTCCAAAGACGCTAACCCGGTGACGGACGCCGCCGCCATGCAGGCGATCCGCCTCATCGCCCGCAACCTGCGCCAGGCTGTGGCCCTCGGCAGCAATCTGCAGGCGCGGGAAAACATGGCCTACGCCTCTCTGCTGGCCGGGATGGCCTTCAATAACGCCAACCTCGGCTACGTGCACGCCATGGCGCACCAGCTGGGCGGCCTGTACGACATGCCGCACGGCGTGGCCAACGCTGTCCTGCTGCCGCATGTGGCCCGCTACAACCTGATCGCCAACCCGGAGAAATTCGCCGATATCGCTGAACTGATGGGCGAAAATATCACCGGACTGTCCACCCTCGACGCAGCGGAAAAAGCCATCGCCGCTATCACGCGTCTGTCGATGGATATCGGTATTCCGCAGCATCTGCGCGATCTGGGAGTAAAAGAGGCCGACTTCCCCTACATGGCGGAGATGGCTCTGAAAGACGGCAATGCGTTCTCGAACCCGCGTAAAGGCAACGAGCAGGAGATTGCCGCGATTTTCCGCCAGGCATTCTGAGTGATAACGAGGGGACCGTCATGTCGCTTTCACCGCCAGGCGTACGCCTGTTTTACGATCCGCGCGGGCACCATGCCGGCGCCATCAATGAGCTGTGCTGGGGGCTGGAGGAGCAGGGGGTCCCCTGCCAGACCATAACCTATGACGGAGGCGGTGACGCCGCTGCGCTGGGCGCCCTGGCGGCCAGAAGCTCGCCCCTGCGGGTGGGTATCGGGCTCAGCGCGTCCGGCGAGATAGCCCTCACTCATGCCCAGCTGCCGGCGGACGCGCCGCTGGCTACCGGACACGTCACCGATAGCGACGATCATCTGCGTACGCTCGGCGCCAACGCCGGGCAGCTGGTTAAAGTCCTGCCGTTAAGTGAGAGAAACTGAATGTATCGTATCTATACCCGCACCGGGGATAAAGGCACCACCGCCCTGTACGGCGGCAGCCGCATCGAGAAAGACCATATTCGCGTCGAGGCCTACGGCACCGTCGATGAACTGATATCCCAGCTGGGCGTCTGCTACGCCACGACCCGCGACGCCGGGCTGCGGGAAAGCCTGCACCATATTCAGCAGACGCTGTTCGTGCTGGGGGCTGAACTGGCCAGCGATGCGCGGGGCCTGACCCGCCTGAGCCAGACGATCGGCGAAGAGGAGATCACCGCCCTGGAGCGGCTTATCGACCGCAATATGGCCGAGAGCGGCCCGTTAAAACAGTTCGTGATCCCGGGAAAGAATCTCGCCTCTGCCCAACTGCACGTGGCGCGCACCCAGTCCCGTCGGCTCGAACGCCTGCTGACGGCCATGGACCGCGCGCATCCGCTGCGCGACGCGCTCAAACGCTACAGCAATCGCCTGTCGGATGCCCTGTTCTCCATGGCGCGTATCGAGGAGACTAGGCCTGATGCTTGCGCTTGAACTGGCTGGCGTCAATATCGTACTGCTTCATTTTGCGCCACAGGGTGGTGCGGCCGATATTGAGCAGCTGCGACATCTCCTGCACCCGCCCGCTGGTCACCCGGGCGGCGTGAATAATAGCTTCCTTTTCGATGGCGCTAAAAGTCAGGCTGGCCGGCAGCAGCGATGACGCGCTATCCCCGCCCGGCCGCTCGGAAAAGAGATATTCCGGCAGATTACTCAGGCGAATGTGGCCGTTGTCGCTGCTGATGGCGATATTCTCAATGACGCTATTGAGCTCAAAATCATTCCCCGGCCACGAGTAGGCCACCAGCTGCGCCAGCGCGTCATCGTCCACTTTCAGCCGCGAAGAGAAACGCTTCTCCAGGCTCTTCAGCCGGTTATGTACCAGCGACGGAATACTGTTGCGTCGGGCGCGCAGCGGCGGGATGACGATTTCAAAGGAGTGCAGCGCATAGTACAGCTGGCGGCTAAAGCGGTTCTGCTCCACCAGGTTGGCGAGATCGACGGTGGTGGTGGCAATCACCTTCACATCCACCGGGATCAGGCGCCGGGCGTCGAGGCGGGTGAGCACGCCCTGCTTAATCACCTGCAGCAGAGCCGACTGCAGCTCCGGCGCCAGATACTCGATCTTTTCCAGAAACAAAGTGCCGCCGTTGGCCAGCTCAAGGCGGCTCAGGCGGCCATTCTCATCGTCGGTAGGGGCGCTGCCCATAAAGTCCTGGCCCAGCACGCTGTCGGCATACAGCTGGCAGTTGACGGCGATATAGGGGCCGCCCGCCCGTTCGCTTTCATTGTGGATAGCCTGGCTCAGCAGCTCTTTCCCAACCCCCTCTTCGCCGCACAGCAGCACCGGGAAGCCGCCGCGCGCCGCCTGGCGGCCAAAGTGGATCAGGCGCCGGGTTTCCGGATCGTCAGCAGACATCTGTTCAAAGGTGTGGCTGACTTTACCGAGCTGGCTGGTCATCAGCTGCCGCATCTGCTCCACCGGATGCAGCAGCAGAATAAAGCTGTTGCCTTGCGCCTCGACAATCGGTTTTAAGGTGATCACCGCGTCGACAAACTGATGCTGACTTTCAAAGGTGACTTCGACGTGATTCAGGCCGCGGGCGTGTTTGATGGCGCGGCGCAGCAGCGCCGGGAGGGTCACCAGATCGGCGATATTTTTCCCCTGGCTGGCCTGAGCATCAAGATGCAACAGTCTCGCCGCCTGAACATTGAGAAACTGCAGCACGCCCTGTTCGTTCCACGCCATCACCCCATCGTCCATGCTCTCCAGCAGGCCGTACATCTGATTAAGGTGACGGTTGGATTCCGCCAGCAGGCTGTCGGTAAGCAGGGAGTTACCCACCTCGCGGGCGATGGCCAGCGTCAGGGAGAGGTCGGCGCTGGACTGGTGCTCGACCAGACAGCAAAGCGAGATAGAGCCGAACAGCCGCCCGTGGTTATCAAACACCGGCGTCGAGCAAAAACTCCATGGCTGTAGCGCCTGCTTAAAATGCCGATCGCCGGCGGTGTTGATCGGCTGGCCCTGCATCGCGGCCAGCGACAGCGCGCAGGTGCCGATAATGCTCTCCGCGCAGTAGCTGCCGTCGCGAAATCCCAGGGCAGCCAGCTGGGCCAGGGTTTGCGGCTCGCCGCAACGGCTGAGGATGCAGGCAGACTCATCAAGAATAAACAGCGCGCAGGGGCGACCGTCCATAAACTCCCAGGCGTCTTCCAGCGCCGCCTGACCGATGGTCAGCAGCGCGGTTTTACGCCGACAGATCGAGTCGAAGGTCAGGCCCTGGGCCTGGTGCGGCGTTTGCCAGGTTTCGCGCTGCATAAACTTGCTGCAGCGGTGCCATGACTGGGCGATGACGGAAGAGACCGCCTTCCCGGTATCCTGAGTCTGAACAGTCATATCCTTTTCCGCGTTGTACCATAGAGAACCCCTCCGGCAGCGACTGCCGGAGGGGAGAAAGAAAAACCGCTGACCTGGGCCAGCGGTTTAGCCACCGCGAATTAACGCGCCAGCCACTGCTGGCCTAACAGATCGGCGGTGAGGATAGCGGCATGGACGCTCTCCGGGGTCACCGCAAACGGCATATTGTGGATGGTTTCCCCTTCCGCGCAGGTGGCTTTCGCCACCGCGGCGATTTTCTCGTCGATCCCCTCTTTGACGCCCATCTGCGCGAGCGTCACCGGCAGGCCGACGCGCTGGCAGAAGCCCAGCACCGTTTCAATCTCGTCCATCGGGCTGTTCTGCAGCACCAGCTGCGCCAGGGTACCGAAGGCCACTTTCTCACCGTGATACAGATGGTGGCACTCTTCAAGAATGGTGAAACCGTTGTGGATTGCGTGGGCGGCGGCCAGGCCACTGCTTTCAAAGCCAATGCCGCTGAGATAAGTGTTCGCCTCGATGATGCGCTCCAGCGCTTCGGTCACTACCCCGGCCTGCGCCGCCAGACGGGCCTTTTCGCCCTCCGCCAGCAGCGTATCATAGCACAGGCGGGCGAGGCTCAACGCCGCCTCGGTGGACTGTCCTCCGGCCATGCTGGTGGCGCGCGCATCGTAGCAAGCTTTGGCCTCGAACCAGGTGGAGAGCGCATCGCCCATGCCGGAGACCAGCAGGCGTACCGGCGCTTTGGCGATAATCGCCGTGTCCATCACCACCATATCCGGGTTTTTCGGATAGATCAGATACTCTTCAAACTCGCCCGCTTCGGTGTAGATCACCGACAGCGCGCTGGTCGGCGCATCGGTCGAGGCGATGGTCGGGATCACCACCACCGGCAGCTTCTGGTAGTAACCGATCGCCTTCGCGGTATCGAGGGTTTTACCACCGCCGATCCCGACCACGCCGCGGCAGCCCTGTTTTTGCAAAATCGCCATCAGACGGTTGATTTCCGCATGGCTGCATTCGCCGTTAAACCGTTCCGCATGGCAGCGAATATCGTGGCTCTGCAGGCCATTCACCACTTTCTCTCCCGCCAGCTTCATTACGAAATCGTCGGCGATGACGAAGAAGCTCTCCGCCAGGTTTTTGGCATATTGACCGAACAGAACAGCAGCATCAGGACCCTGAAGATATTTGGCTGGAGATTGAATAACTTTTAGCATTCCTTTCACCCTCAAATAAGTGCGCATGTAGACATGATGAGCCCTGGCGTTATCCGCGCCGGCCAGTGAAGCGCGGCCTGAACGGAGCGTACCGGAGCAGTGCGATCACTGTAGGGCCGGCAGGGAACAAAAAAATCTTTCGCCTTTTTGTTCTGATATGAAACACAGGTTAATTTTTTACGTTCCATATTGGAACAAAAAACCCTAGTCTCTGTCAGGATTGCGATCCCGATCCGCTCCTTTGCCGCATAATGCCCTTACAATCCTCCGTGTTTGACCGCCTTTTCTCCCGCAGTCGGCAGAAAATCAGCAAAAAATTTTTTTCCACCCGCTTCGCCAGCTATCCTGACCGCCGCTTATGGCAGAAGAAAAAAAGCGCGCCAGCTCGCATTTTCACCATATCCTCAGCAAAAACGTTCCATAAAGAAACAAAACAAGGAGGCAATGTTTCGTAATGAAACCCGATCGTCGGGGCATTCTTTTTTTCGTCCGCTCAGCCAGAATCATCATATCGCCAGGCACGCTCCACCGTCAGACGATACCCCTACGCGATGACCGCCTCCGCCAGCAGAGAGGCGGCATCGAACCTTCTCCAACGGAGCACTGAATAATGAAAAAGCTGATTAACCGTGTTGAAGATGTACTGAATGAACAATTACAGGGGCTGGCTAAAGCCCATCCGCAGCTGACCCTGCATCAGGACCCGCTGTATGTGACCCGCACCGACGCGCCGGTGGCTGGCAAGGTGGCCCTGCTCTCCGGCGGCGGCAGCGGACATGAACCGATGCACTGCGGCTATATCGGCCAGGGCATGCTCTCCGGCGCCTGTCCGGGGGAAATCTTCACCTCGCCGACGCCGGACAAAATGTTTGAATGCGCGATGCAAATTGACGGCGGCGAAGGCGTCTTGCTAATTATCAAAAACTATACCGGCGACATCCTGAATTTTGAGACCGCCACCGAGCTGCTGCATGAGAGCGGCATTAAAGTCACCACCGTGGTGGTCGACGACGACGTGGCGGTGAAAGACAGCCTCTATACCGCCGGTCGTCGCGGCGTCGCCAACACCGTACTGATCGAAAAACTGGTCGGCGCCGCCGCCGAGCGCGGCGACTCGCTGGAAGCCTGCGCTGAACTGGGCCGCCGCCTGAACAATCTCGGCCACTCGATTGGTATCGCCCTTGGCGCCTGCACCGTACCGGCTGCCGGGCAGCCATCCTTTACGCTGAAAGATGACGAGATGGAGTTCGGCGTCGGCATTCACGGCGAGCCGGGCATCGACCGCCGCCGCTTCAGCTCGCTGGACCAAACCGTCGATGAGATGTTCGATACCCTGCTGGAAAACGGCGCTTACAGCCGCACGCTGCGCCAGTGGGATACCGTCAAGGGCGCGTGGCAGGAAGTGCAGCAGAGCAAAACCGCGCTGCAAAACGGCGACCGGGTTATCGCGCTGGTTAATAACCTCGGCGCCACTCCGCTTTCCGAACTGTATGGCGTGTATAACCGCCTCGCCCAGCGCTGCGAAGCGTCCGGCATCATCATCGAACGCAACCTCATCGGCAGCTACTGTACTTCGCTGGATATGGCGGGCTTCTCCATCACTCTGCTGAAAGTGGATGACGAGACGCTGACGCTATGGGACGCCCCGGTTCACACCCCGGCGCTGAACTGGGGAAACTAAGGAGCACGACATGTCACTGAACAGAACGCAAATCGTCGACTGGCTGTACCGCTGCGGCGATATTTTCACCAAAGAGAGCGATTTTCTCACCGGCCTCGATAAAGAGATTGGCGACGCCGACCACGGTCTCAATATGCACCGCGGTTTCAGTAAAGTGGTCGAAAAGCTGCCGTCGATTGCCGATAAAGATATTGGCTTTATCCTCAAAAACACCGGCATGACGCTGCTCTCCAACGTCGGCGGTGCCAGCGGCCCGCTGTTCGGCACCTTCTTCATTCGCGCCGCGCAGGTGACCCAGGCCCACCAGAGCCTGACGCTCGACGAGCTGTACCTGATGATCCGCGAAGGTGCGGACGGTGTCGTCAACCGCGGCAAAGCGGAGCCAGGGGATAAAACCATGTGCGACGTCTGGCTGCCGGTGGTGGACTCCCTGCGCCAGTCCAGCGAGCAGCACCTGTCGATCGCCGCCGCGCTGGATGCCGCCTGCGAAGTGGCCGAGCGTGCGGCCCACGCCACCATCACTATGCAGGCGCGTAAAGGCCGCGCCAGCTATCTCGGCGAGCGCAGCATCGGACATCAGGATCCCGGCGCGACCTCGGTGCTGTTTATGGTTCAGATGCTGGCCGCCGCCGCCAAAGAGTAAGGAAATTGCGATGGTAAACCTGGTTATTGTTTCTCATAGCGCCCGGCTGGGCGAAGGTGTCGGAGAACTGGCCCGGCAGATGTTAATCAACGATGGCTGCAAACTGGCGATCGCCGCCGGGATCGACGATCCCGACAGCCCGATCGGCACCGATCCGTTTAAAGTCATGGAGGCGATCGAATCCGTGGCCGATACCGATCACGTGCTGGTGATGATGGATATCGGCAGCGCATTGCTCAGCGCCGAAACCGCCCTCGATCTGCTCGATCCGGCGATTGCCGCGAAGGTGCGACTGTGCGCCGCGCCGCTGGTGGAAGGGACGCTGGCGGCCACCGTCAGCGCTGCCTCCGGCGCCGGGATCGACAAGGTGATCGCCGACGCCATGAGCGCCCTGGAGGCCAAGCGGGTTCAGCTGGGTTTACCTTCGCCAACTTCTGACGCCGCGCCGGCGCCGATGCTTGCCGACGACGGCGACACAAAATCGGTGTCAGTCATTATTAACAATCATAACGGCCTGCACGTGCGTCCGGCGTCGAAGCTGGTCGCCGCGCTGGCGGGCTTTAACGCCGATCTGCTGCTGGAGAAAAACGGGAAGTGCGTCAAACCGGACAGCCTCAACCAAATCGCGCTATTGCAGGTCCGCCGCAACGATAAGCTGCGCCTGCTGGCCCGCGGTCCGGATGCCGACGCGGCGCTGGCGGCGTTTCAGGCGCTGGCCGCCGATAACTTCGGTGAATCGCCTGCGGCGCAACCGGCAGCGGCTCCGGCAACGCCCGAGCGCGTCGAAGGCGCTGCCCTGCGCTATCCGCTGGCCCTGATCCAGCCGCTCCGCCCGGCTGCCGCCGATGCCGCCCGCGAGCAGCAGCGCCTGCGCCAGGCCATTGACCAGACGCTGGCGGATCTTATCGCCCTGACCGAGCTGGCGGAAAATAAATTTCACGCCGATATCGCGGCGATCTTCGCCGGGCACCACACCCTGCTCGACGATGACGATCTGTTTGATGCCGCCAACGATCGTCTGCTCACCGAACAATGCACGGCGGAATGGGCATGGCATCAGGTGTTGATGGAGCTCAGCCAGCAGTATCGCCAGCTGGATGACCCCTACCTGCAGGCGCGCTATATCGATATCGAAGATATTTTGCAGCGCACCCTGCGCCATCTGCAGGGCGTTCAGGAGAGAGTGCCGACGCCCGGCGAGCCAACAATTATTATTGCCGACAACATTTATCCCTCAACCGTCTTACAGCTGGATGCCAGCTTCGTTAAAGGCCTGTGCCTGCGCGATGGCAGCGAACAGGCTCACGGCGCGATTATCGCCCGCGCGGCGGGGATCGCCTGGCTGAGCCAGCAGGGCGAGGCGCTGAACAGCGTGCAGCCCGGCGAGACTATCGTGCTCGATATGCGCCACCAGCGCCTTATCCGTGACTAAAATTCACGTTGACCGTTACCGCTCCGGGGGCCTGCCTCCGGAGGGTGAGTTTTCGCTTACTCTTCAGGAACCACTATGTCTCAATTCTTTTTTAACCAGCGCGCCAGCCTCGTCAACGATGTGATTGAGGGTACCATTATCGCCAGCCCGTGGAATAACCTCGCCCGTCTGGAGAGCGACCCGGCGATCCGGGTGGTGGTCCGTCGCGATCTGAATAAAAACAACGTGGCGGTGATCTCCGGCGGCGGCGCCGGCCATGAACCGGCGCACGTCGGCTTTATTGGTAAAGGCATGCTGACCGCCGCGGTCTGCGGCGATCTGTTCGCCTCGCCGAGCGTCGACGCGGTGCTCACCGCCATTCAGGCAGTGACCGGCGAGGCGGGCTGCCTGCTGATCGTCAAAAACTACACCGGCGATCGGCTTAACTTCGGTCTGGCGGCGGAGAAAGCGCGCCGACTCGGCTACAACGTGGAGATGCTGATCGTCGGCGACGATATTTCGCTGCCGGATAACAAACAGCCGCGCGGCATCGCCGGGACCATTCTGGTGCATAAAGTGGCGGGCTATTTCGCCGAGCGCGGCTTCAACCTCGCCACCGTCCTGCGTGAAGCGCAATACGCCGCCAGCCATACCGCCAGCATCGGGGTGGCGCTGGCCAGCTGCCACCTGCCGCAGGAAGCCGACAGCGCGCCGCGCCATCAGGCCGGTCACGCCGAGCTGGGAATGGGCATCCACGGTGAGCCGGGCGCCTCGACGATCGCCACGCAAAACAGTGCGGAGATCGTTAACCTGATGGTGGAAAAACTGACCACCGCCCTACCGGAAACCGGCCGCCTGGCGGTGATGCTCAATAACCTCGGCGGCGTGTCGGTGGCTGAGATGGCGATTCTGACCCGCGAGCTGGCCAACACCCCGCTGCAGGCGCGCATTGACTGGTTAATAGGCCCGGCCTCGCTGGTGACGGCGCTGGATATGAAAGGCTTCTCGCTGACCGCCATCGTGCTGGAGGAGAGTATTGAGAAAGCGCTGCTTTCGGATGTGGAAACCGCCAGCTGGCAGAAGCCGGTGCAGCCGCGGACTATCAACGTCGTGCCGTCCACCCTCGACAGCGCCCGGGTGGATTTTACGCCCTCGGCCAACCCACAGGTGGGCGATTACGTGGCGCAGGTGACCGGCGCCCTCATCGATCTTGAAGAACATCTCAACGCGCTGGATGCCAAAGTAGGCGACGGCGATACCGGCTCCACCTTCGCCGCCGGGGCGCGCGAGATTGCCGAGCGGCTCGAGCGTCAGCAGCTGCCGCTGAACGATCTGCCAACGCTCTTCGCGCTGATCGGCGAACGCCTGACGGTGGTGATGGGCGGCTCCAGCGGGGTATTGATGTCTATCTTCTTCACCGCTGCCGGGCAGAAGCTGGGGCAAGGCGCCAGCGTGGCCGAGGCGCTGAACGCCGGTCTGGAACAGATGAAGTTTTACGGCGGCGCCGATGAGGGAGACCGGACGATGATCGACGCTCTGCAGCCGGCCCTGGCGGCGCTGCTGGCCGAACCGGAGAATCTGCAGGCCGCTTTCGCCGCGGCGCAGGCCGGGGCGGATCGCACCTGCCAGTCAAGCAAAGCCGGCGCCGGACGCGCGTCCTATCTCAACAGCGATAGCCTGCTCGGCAACATGGACCCCGGCGCCCACGCGGTGGCGATGGTGTTTAAGGCGCTGGCGGAACGCTAAGCCTTCCCCGGTGGCGCTACGCTTACCGGGGCGACGTAACACCGCCGAATAGCAGGTCGGGTAAGGCGTAAGCCGCCACCCGACAAAAAACGGCACCGCCGGTAGCCCGGATAAGGCGCGACGCGCCGCTATCCGGGTTTTACCACGATGGCTTTTTACTTGCTGTGCCAGTACGCCTGGGAACGCACCAGCTGCTGATCGATGCTCTCGTCTTCAAAGCGCGCCAGCAGCGATTTCACCACCGCGCCTTCGCCGGTCAGCCAGATAAAATAATCCTCCGCCGGCACCTTCACCTGCGCCAGACGCTCGGCGACGAAGGCCGGATTGTGGCCCACCACCCAATCGATGTTAAAGCCGTCGAGATCCGCCAGATAATCTTTATACGACGCATCGGCGATAGTAACGATGGCCGTCACCTGCGGCCTCGCCGGCAGCTGGCGTAATCCCAGCAGACGACGGCGCAGCGCCGGCATGCCGGACTCATCGCAAACATACAGCTGCCAGGCATAATCTTCCGGCACCACCAGCGAGCCACGCGGGCCGCCGATCACCAGCTTATCGCCCACTTTTGCTTCCAGCGCCCAACGGCTGGCGATACCGCCATCGTGGATATAGAAATCGTAAGCCAGCTCGTGACGTTCGGCATCGTACAGCGGCGTATAGTCGCGGGTGGCAGGCCGCACGCCTTCCCCCCAGTCAATCCCCTCCTCGGTCACCTGCGGCGGGGTAAATGCCGCGCCCGGCTCGGGGAAAAAAAGCTTGGTATGGTCGTCAAAGCCGTGAGAGGCGAAGCCTTCCAGCGCCTCGCCTCCCAGCACGATACGCTGGAACGCCGCGCCTGCGCGCTCCACGCGCAGCACCGTCAGCTCACGGAAACGCAGCTCATTGCGGACACGCTGCGGGTACTTGTCTGCTTTGGTTTTTGTCATCATCGATTGCCTTCGTGAACGGTAAATAGATATATCTAAACTTGATGCAAATGATAATGATTGCCAACTAAAAAGAATGCAAGTCTTTTTTTGATATAGTCAAAACAAACCGCATCAAAATCCACATCCAGAAAACAATCACATATATATCAACATCTTAAAAAATAAATAGCAACCAGCATTGCGAACATTCATTTTTTAGATATAAATTAGATATATCAAAAACAGCAGGAGGTAACCATGCGACATCATCATGAAGAAGGGCGTGGGCCACGCGGGCGCCACGGTGATCCCAGCGAACACGGCGACCATGGCCGCCGCGGCGGCGGACGTCGCCAGCGTTTCTTTGGCCACGGCGAACTGCGGCTGATCATTCTGGATATCCTCAGCCGCAGCGCCAGCCATGGCTATGAGCTGATCAAAGAGATCGAAACGCTTACCCAGGGGAACTACAGCCCCAGCCCGGGGGTGATCTATCCGACGCTGGATCTGCTCCAGGACCAGGGCCTTATCAGCGTGGAAGACGACAACGGACGCAAGAAAATCCTTATCAGCGAGGAAGGAAAACAGCTGCACGCCGAAAACCAGGAGCACCTGGCCCATATCCAGGAGCGCCTGCAGGCGCGGATGGTCGGCTGCGAGCTGCGCCGCGATCCGCAGATGAAGCGCGCGCTGGAAAACTTCAAAGCGGTCCTCGACCTGAAAGTGAACCAGCAGGCCAGCAGTGCCGCCCAGCTCAAGCAGATCATCGGCATTATTGACCGGGCGGCGATGGAGATCTCTCAGCTCGACTAAGCCTCTTTTTTCACCACCGGCTGCCCCGCGCTGGGGCAGCCCGCACCACGGCGGATCGCCCCGACCATTGCCGCCAGGCAGAAAATCTCGTCAGCTCAGGAATAAAACGTGCCAATAGTGGCGCAATGAGATTAAATTTTACACAATTCGTCTTTTACTTTGCATTTATCCCGATTTTCACCGCTTCTGCCGAACTGGCGTAATCCCTGCAATACTTAATCCAGTATCGTGTGATACGTCCGCCCCAGGAGCACATTTTGAACAGGTTACCTTCCAGCGCATCGGCTCTGGCCTGCAGCGCACACGCACTGAATCTCATTGAAAAGCGCACGCTTGATCATGAGGAAATGAAAGCACTTAACCAGGAGGTCAGGGAATACTTTAAAGAGCATGTGAATCCGGGGTTTTTAGAGTATCGAAAATCGGTCACAGCCGGCGGGGATTACGGAGCCGTAGAGTGGCAAGCGGGAGGGTTAAATACGCTTGTCGACACCCAGGGACAGGAGTTTATCGACTGCCTTGGTGGGTTTGGCATCTTCAATGTAGGGCACCGTAATCCAGTTGTGGTATCCGCCGTCGAGAATCAACTCGCGAAACAACCGCTTCACAGTCAGGAGCTGCTGGACCCGCTACGCGCGATGCTGGCGAAAACCCTGGCAGCCTTAACGCCCGGGAAACTAAAGTACAGTTTCTTCTGCAACAGCGGTACCGAATCGGTAGAGGCGGCCATCAAGCTGGCGAAAGCCTATCAGTCGCCGCGCGGTAAATTTACCTTCATCGCCACCAGCGGCGCCTTCCACGGTAAATCGTTGGGCGCGCTGTCGGCCACCGCCAAGTCGACCTTCCGCAAGCCGTTTATGCCGCTGCTGCCGGGCTTCCGCCACGTGCCGTTCGGCGATATCAACGCCATGCGCACCATGCTGAGCGAGTGCAAGAAAACCGGCGACGACGTCGCGGCGGTGATCCTCGAGCCGATTCAGGGCGAAGGGGGCGTGATCCTCCCGCCGGCGGGTTACTTACCGGCGGTGCGTAAACTGTGCGACGAGTTTGGCGCATTGCTGATCCTCGACGAAGTGCAGACCGGCATGGGCCGCACCGGCAAGATGTTCGCCTGCGAGCATGAGAACGTCCAGCCGGACATTCTGTGTCTGGCGAAAGCGCTCGGCGGCGGTGTGATGCCGATCGGCGCGACGGTGGCGACGGAAGAGGTCTTCTCGGTGCTCTTCGATAACCCGTTCCTGCACACCACCACCTTCGGCGGCAACCCGTTGGCCTGTGCGGCGGCGCTGGCGACGATCAACGTGCTGCTGACGCAAAACCTGCCGGCGCAGGCGGCGCAGAAAGGCGATATGCTGCTGGACGGTTTCCGCCTGCTGGCGCAGGAGTATCCGGACCTGGTGAATGAAGTGCGCGGGAAAGGCATGCTGATGGCTATCGAGTTTGTTGATAACGAGATTGGCTACGACTTTGCCAGCGAGATGTTCAGACAGCGGGTGCTGGTCGCCGGGACGTTAAACAACGCCAAGACGATCCGCATTGAACCGCCGCTGACGCTCACCCTTGAGCAGTGCGAGCAGGTGCTGAAGGCGGCACGCAAGGCGCTGGCGGCCCTGCGCGTTTCGGTCGAAGAAGCGTAATAAAGTGTCCTTCACCCTCTCCCTCTGAGAGGGTGAAGGATAACCCTCACACCTGCGGTAACAGGCCGATAAAGCTGCGCTTCTGCCGCGGCTGCGACATCATCTCCTCCAGCTTTTCGACGCAGGCTAAATAGTGCGGCGTCTTCTTATGCGCCAGCACCGCCTCATCGTCTTTATAGGCTTCGTAGATAAAAAAGCGGGTTTTCACCTCGGGATCCTGCAGGACATCAAAGCGCAGGTTGCCTGGCTCCCGCAGCGCGCCCTCGTGGTTGGCGCGAAACACCTCGAGAAACTCATCCACCCGCTCGGGTTTAATATTGATCTCCACTAGCGTGACGTTCATTTCAGCTCTCCCTGTTTTTCTTCCTGCCAGAACTGATACGCTTCGCGCGCGTTCAGATTCTCATGCACCACCTTTTTCACCGCCTTCAGCATCGCGCGCGGGGCGCTGGACTGGAAGATATTGCGCCCCATATCCACCCCGGAAGCCCCCTGGTCGATCGCCCGCCAGCACATCTCCAGCGCCTCATGCTCCGGCAGTTTTTTACCGCCGGCGATAACGATCGGCACCGGACAGCTGGCGGTCACTTTTTCAAAGCCTTCCTCAACGAAATAGGTCTTCACAAACTGCGCCCCCATTTCGGCGGCAATCCGGCTGGCCAGCGAGAAGTAGCGCGCATCGCGGGTCATCTCTTTGCCGACGCCGGTAACCGCCAGGACCGGCATACCGTAGCGATTGCCGGCGTCCACCAGTTTGATGATGTTATTGATCGACTGATGTTCGTATTCGCTGCCGATATAGACCTGCGCCGCCACCGCGCATACGTTGAGCCGCAGCGCGTCCTCCATCGCCACCGCCACGCATTCGTTAGAGAGTTCGCTCAAAATCGAATTGCCGCCGGAGGCGCGGAGCACCACCGGCTTATTGGTGGCCGCCGGTACCTGGCTGCGCAGTACGCCGCGGGTGCACATCAGCACGTCGGTGTCGGCAAACAGCGGCGCAATCGACAGGTCGATACGCTCAAGCCCGGTCGTTGGCCCCTGGAAGTAGCCGTGATCGAAGGCCAGCATCACCGTGCGGTTGCTGTGCGGATTAAAAATGCGCGCCAGCCGCGACTGCATGCCCCAATCCAGCGAGCCGCAGCCTTTCAGGGTATACAGCGTATTCTGCTGCGGGCGGTCGATGCCGAAGTCCTTCCCCTCTTTGATATCGTCTAAATCTGCCATCTCATCCTCCGTCAGAAGTCGTAGTTGTTGATGTTCTCTTTGCTGAACACCACGCGCTCCGGCAGCAGCACGATACCGTTGCCCTTCGCCTCATACTGGTAGCCCTGCACGCTGTTCGGTTCGACCTTCAGCGAGCCGATATCTTTCACCTCAACGCTGTCGCCTACGTTAAGATCGCCCTTTTTCAGTAATCGATCGGCGACGTTAACCGCAATTTTGCCCTGCTGAACCACATCCCACAGGCCGAACGCTTTCACCGTGCCGCGCTCAACGTACGGACGCATCACGTTCGGCGTACTAAAGCCGACGATCGCCACGCCCTGACGCTTGAGGTTCTCTGCCGCCTGCGCCGCCGCCGGCAGCGCATTGGCATCCGGCGCGATAATGGCGTCGAGATCCGGATAGGCTTTTAAGATCCCCTCGGCGGTTTGTAGCGATTTGGTGGCATCGTTATAGCCAAACTGGGTGGTGACGATTTGCCACTGCGGATGTTCTTTTTCGATTTTGGCTTTGGCTTCCTTCACCCACTGGTTCTGGTCGGTCACCGTCGGGCTGGAGTAGAAAAACGCTACCTTGGCAGTAGGCTTCGTCACCTGCTTTTCCGCCATCTCGACCAGCAGGCCGCCAAGCTGCTGCGGCGTGCCCTGATTGATATAGATGCTGCGGCACTCCGGCCTGGTATCGGAATCCCAGGTCAGGACTTTCACCCCGCGCTGCATCGCCCGCTTCAGCGCCGGACACAGGCCGTCCGGCGAGACAGCGGAAACGATAATCGCGTTGTAGCCCTGGTTGACGAAGTTGTTGATAAGCTGCACCTGGCCGGAGACGCTGGGCTCGGTTGGGCCGTCATAGGTGACATCCACGCCCAGCGCTTTCCCCGCCTCTTTCGCGCCGTTGCCGCCGCTGGTAAAGAAGCCGACGCCGACCAGCTTAGGAATAAAGGCGATGCGGTCCGCCGCCTGCGCGGTAACCACGCTCATCGCCAGCGCCAGCACGATCAGTTTTAATTTCATTTTATGCTCCGATTGTTTTATGCGAGAAAAGACGCCGCCAGGTCGCGCGCACCCATTCACGGTGCAGGCTCAGCGAACGCCCCATCACCACCACAACCAACAGCGCCCCTGACAGCGCGCTCGACACCTGGTTGGGGATGCCGACCATCTGTAAACCCTGTTGCAGATACCCCACCAGCAATGCCGCCAGCGCGGTACCCAGTATCGATCCCGAGCCGCCGTAAATATTGGCCCCGCCGAGCACCGCCGCGGTCAGCGCAGGCATCAGCAGGTCGCGGCCTAAATCCGAACGTGCCGAGCCGAAATAGGAGACCATCACCAGCGCCGCGACCGCCGAGGCGACGCCCACCAGGCCATACAGCACGTACGGGATGCCGTTCACCGACAGCGCGGCATAGCGCGCGGCGCGCGGGTTTTGCCCGAGTAAAAAGAGGTGGCGGCCAAAGCGCCCGCGATGGGTCAGCAGCCAGAAGAAAAAGGTGATAATCGCGAACAGCACCAGCGGCAGCGGCAGTCCGGCGAGGGTTAAATTGGCGAAGGCGGTGAAGCTATCGGGAAAACCGCCAATCCCCTCGTAACCGGTCGCGCCGGCCATCCCGGAAAGCAGCAGCGCGCCGCCGCCGTACAGATACAGCGTACCAAGCGTGATCACCAGCGGGCTGATGCCGGTGTAGTGGATCAGCGCGGCGTTGAATAACCCGCACAGCAGTCCCAAGAGCAACGTCAGCGATACCGCGAGCCACAGCGGCCAGCCCGCCTGGGTCATCACCCCGAGGGCGATGGCGCACAGGCCGATGGTCGAGCCCAGCGAAATATCGATCCCGCCGCTGATGATCACCAGCGTCAGCGGCAGCGCGACGATGCCGATGCAGATAAAGTCGCTGGTGCTAAAGAGCAGCATATTGAGATCCAGCATGCGCGGATTCAGCGCGCCGAACAGCAGGATCTCCACGATCAGCAACGCCAGCAGCGCGCTTTCCCAGTTAAGCTTCAGCTTCATTTAAGCCACCTCTTTGCTTTTGCGTTCAGGAAAGCGGGCAACCTGTTTCCCCCCTTTGTTACCGGGCTGGAAACGGCTGTACTTCAGCGCCCGCTGATGGCGGGCCAGCGCCTGACGCAGACGGCCATCGAGCACCAGCACGCCGAGCAGCACCAGGCCGGCGATAAAGTCGTTCCACCAGGCGGGAAGGCGGAACAGCACCAGTACGGTGTCGATTTGGGTGAGGAAAAAGGCGCCGAGAAACGCGCCAAGCAGCGTGCCGGTACCGCCGAGCAGCGAGATCCCGCCCAGCACGCAGGCGGCGATGGCTTTCATCTCCAGGCCGCTGCCGGTCTGATTAGGCACAAAACCAATCTGCGCGGCGAAGACGATCCCGGCGCAGGCCGCCAGCATACCGTTGAGGGTAAAGGCCAGCATCCGCGTGCGGTTGACCGCCACGCCCAGCTGGCGCGCGGCGGCGAGGTTATCGCCAGCGGCGTAAAAATCACGACCAAAGGCGGTGCGCGACAGCAGCCAGCCGCCCGCCAGCAGCAGCGCCAGCACCAGCCAGCCCAGCGGCGACACGCCGATAAACGCGGGCTCCGAGAGCGATTTCAGGCTGTCGGGCAAGCCTTCGATCCATTTCCCGCCGGTCCACAGCAACATCACCCCGCGATACAACCCCAGCGTACCGAGCGTCGCGACGAGCGCCGGGATGCGCAGCCCCACGACCAGCAGGCCGTTAAAAGCTCCGGCCAGCGCGCCAATCGCCAGCGCGAAGGCGATAGCCGTCGCCAACCCATAGCCGTTGTTCAGCGCCACGCCGACGGCGATGGCGCATAGCCCAACGGTCGAACCTACCGACACGTCAATATTGCGGGTCAGCATCACCAGGGTCGCGCCCAATGCCAGCAGGCAGAGGATTTGCGAGCTGGAGAAAATCATCGCCAGGGTCTGCAGGCTGAAATAGGCTGGATTGAGCGCCACCAGCACAACAAAGAGCGCCACGATGGCAAAGAAGGCGCTCAGTTCGCGATTCTTGAGTAACGTTTTCATGCCTGCCCTCCAAAGGCCAGGGTCATCATGCGATCGACGGTCACCGCCTGCCGCGCCAGCTCGCCGCTGTAGCGGCCCTGATGCATCACCAGCACCCGGTCGGCAAGGCCAACGAACTCATCCAGATCGCTGGAGATCATCAGCACCGCCACGTTTTGCGCGGCAACGCTTTTTAGCAGTTGATAGATATCGGCGCGGGCGGAGACATCCACGCCGCGCGTCGGCTCATCGACAATCAGCAGTAACGGATTAGCTTCCAGACAGCGCGCCAGCAGCACCTTCTGCTGGTTACCGCCAGAGAGAGTGCGCACCGGCTGATCGCCATCGGCCAGCTTGATCCCCAGTGCCCGGTGATAGCGTTCAACCACCGCCGCCTCCCGTTTCCCCTGCTGCCACCACGACGGCTGATTGAACATCACCGTGTTCCAGCGCACCGGCGCATCGAGAAACAGCCCCGAGACCTGGCGGTCTTCCGGCAGATAGACCAGCCCGCTGGCCAACCTGGCGCGGGTGCTGTCGCAGCTAATCTCGCGGTTCTCCAGCCAGATTCGCCCGGCGCGCGGTGGACGCAGGCCGTATAAGGTTTCGGCAAATTCGGTGCGCCCGGATCCCACCAGCCCGGCCAGACCGACGATCTCTCCGGCGCGGATCTCCAGATTGAGATCGATAAAGCCTTCGCCGGTAAGATCTTCCACCCGCAGCACGGGAAAGTCCTGCGGTTGCGTACGGCGGTTGCCCGGTAGCGACAGCCACAGCTTTTGCGTGTCGCTCAGCGCATGGTCGCGGCTGACCGGCGTCATCGCGTTAATCAGTTGTTCGTCGCGGTATGCCGCGGTCTCGCCGCTCAGCACCACCGCGCCGTCGCGCATCACCGAAATATGGCTGGCAAGCTGGCGGATTTCGGGCAATTTGTGTGAGATAAAGACGATCCCAACGTCCAGCGCCTGTAACGCACGGATCTGGCTAAAGAGCCTCTCGGTTTCACCCGGCGTTAAAGAGGCGGTGGGTTCATCCAGGATCAGGATCCTGGCCTCGCGCATCAGCCCGCGCAGGATCTCGACCATCTGTTGATCGGCTACCTCGAGCGTGCTGGCGCTGGCGTCGAGGTTGATCTGGCAGTTCAGCTGCTGCAGTTTTTCCTGCAGTCGCGCGGCGGTATCCGCCCGCTTCGGCAAACGAAAGAGAATGTTCTCGCGCACGCTGAGGTTGGGAAACAGCATCGGCTCCTGCGGCACCAGATAAATGCCCAGCTGGTGGGCCAGCGCCGGGCTGAGGCGCGCAAACGCGCGGTCGCCGATCGTCAGCTCACCGCTATCCGGGGTTTCGACGCCGGCGATGATCTTCATCAGCGTCGATTTACCCGCGCCATTGCCTCCCATCAGGGCATGCACCTGGCCCGCGCATAGCGTAAAGTCGATGCCCTTCAGCACGGCAACGCCGGAGAACTGTTTGCGGATCTGGCGAGCTTCAAGCAGTGGCTTCATCGTCGCGCCTCGTTTGAACAAATGATTTTTAAATTTAATAATGTTCAAAAGCGTAGACGGTGAACTATATTTACAACCGTGCGAAGATCACAGTTTGGCGCTTTAGATCCTCAGGAAAAAATGGGCCAGCGATGAAAGATCCGTTTTGCCAGTCGGCTCACACTTTCCGACCGCGCAATAGCGAACATATGATCTAAATTTTTATAAGAGTTCAATTTATGAGCGAAAAACGCATTACGGAAGAGAACCGCTACGCCGGGCTGGCGTTAGCCGAGGAAGAGCTGGTGGCGCGGGTGGCGTGGTGCTACTACCACGACGGCCTGACGCAAAATGACATCGGCGAGCGTTTGGGACTGCCGCGGCTGAAGATTTCTCGCCTGCTGGAGAAAGGCCGCCAGTCCGGGGTGATCCGCGTGCAGATCAACTCGCGCTATGAGGGCTGTCTGGCGCTTGAAAGTGAACTCCAGCAGCGTTTTGGCCTCAAGATTGCCCGCGTGCTGCCGGCGCTCAACACCCCGCCGATGAATACCCGGCTGGGGATCGGCGCGGCGCAATCGCTGATGGGTATTCTGCAACCGGGGCAATTATTGGCGGTCGGCTTCGGCGAAGCCACCATGAGCTGCCTGCAGCATCTCAGCGGCTTTATCGGCTCGCAGCAGGTGCGGCTGGTGACTCTCTCCGGCGGCGTCGGCCCGTATATGACCGGCATCGGCCAGCTTGATGCCGCCTGCAGCGTCAGCATTATCCCGGCGCCGCTGCGGGTCTCTTCGGCGGAGGTCGCCGAGATCCTGCGCCGCGAGTCGAGCGTGCGCGACGTGATCCTCGCGGCGACGGCGGCGGACGCGGCGGTGGTTGGCATCGGCGCCATCGATCAGCGGCGCGACGCCACCATTTTACGCTCCGGCTATATCAGCGAGGGCGAACAGCTGATGTACGCCCGCAAAGGCGCGGTCGGCGACATTTTAGGTTATTTCCTGCAGGCCGACGGCAGGCCGGTAGAAGGACTGGAGATCCATCGGGAACTGCTCGGCGTGACCCTTGATGAGCTAGCGCAGCTGCCGACCATCGTTGGCGTCGCCGGGGGAGAAGAAAAAGCGCAGGCGATTTATGCCGCTCTGATTGGCAAGCGCATTAATGGCCTGGTAACGGAAGAGACAACAGCACGCGCGGTGCTTACCCTGGCCTCCTGACGGCCTGGCGCCGCGCGACAACAGCGAGGCGCATGTCATGAGTTACCTGTTAGCGTTAGATGCCGGGACCGGCAGCATTCGGGCGGTTATTTTCGATCTTAATGGCCGCCAGCTGGCGGTAGGCCAGGCCGAATGGAAACACCTGAGCGTTGATAACGTCCCCGGCTCGATGGAGTTCGACCTTACCACCAACTGGCAGCTGGCCTGCCAGTGCATTCGCCAGGCGCTCGACGCCGCCCGGCTCTCTGCCGCCGATATTCAGTCCGTCGCCTGCTGTTCGATGCGCGAAGGCATCGTTCTCTATGACCGCAACGGCGAGGCCATCTGGGCCTGCGCCAACGTCGATGCCCGCGCCAGCCGCGAAGTGGCGGAGCTTAAGGAGATCCACGACTATCGCTTCGAATCCGAGGTATACGAGGTCTCGGGACAAACCCTGGCGCTCAGCGCCATGCCGCGCCTGCTGTGGCTGGCGCACCACCGCCCCGATATCTACCGCAAAGCGGCAACCATCACCATGATCAGCGACTGGCTGGCGGCGAAGCTTTCCGGCGAGCTGGCGGTCGACCCGTCAAACGCCGGCACCACCGGCATGCTCGATCTGTTCAGCCGCGACTGGCGTCCGGCGCTGCTGGATATGGCCGGGCTGCGCGCCGATATGCTGTCGCCGGTCAAAGAGACCGGTACCCTGCTGGGCGCCGTCACCGAAGCGGCGGCGCAGCAGAGCGGCCTGCGCGCCGGGACGCCGGTGGTGATGGGCGGCGGCGACGTCCAGCTCGGCTGCCTGGGCCTTGGGGTGGTGCGCGCCGGGCAAACCGCGGTACTCGGCGGCACTTTCTGGCAGCAGGTGGTCAACCTGCCGCAGGTGCGCACCGATCCGCAGATGAATATTCGTGTTAATCCTCATGTCATTCCCGGCATGGCGCAGGCGGAATCGATCAGCTTCTTTACCGGCCTGACCATGCGCTGGTTTCGCGACGCCTTCTGCGCTGAAGAAAAACTGATTGCCGAGCGGCTCGGCGTCGATGCCTATTCGCTGCTGGAGGAGATGGCCAGCCGCGTCCCCGCCGGTTCCCACGGCGTGATGCCTATTTTTTCCGACGCTATGCACTTTAAGCAGTGGTACCACGCCGCGCCGTCGTTTATTAACCTCTCCATCGATCCGGAGAAGTGCAATAAAGCGACCCTGTTCCGCGCGCTGGAAGAGAACGCGGCGATTGTCTCCGCCTGCAACCTCGCGCAGATCTCGCAGTTCTCCGGAGTGACATTCGACAGCCTGGTGTTTGCCGGCGGCGGCTCTAAAGGCGCGCTGTGGAGCCAGATCCTCAGCGACGTCACCGGCCTGCCGGTGCGGGTGCCGGTGGTCCGCGAAGCCACCGCGCTGGGCTGCGCCATCGCCGCCGGAACCGGCGCCGGGCTGTATGACGATATGGCCAGCACCGGAGAGCGGTTAGTGAGCTGGCACCGCGAGTTCACCCCAAATCCGCAGCATCGCGAGCTGTATCAGGAGATGATGAGCAAGTGGCAGACGGTGTACGCCGATCAGCTTGGCCTTGTCGATAGCGGACTGACAACGTCGATGTGGCAGGCGCCGGGCCTGGAGCGCCGCCAGCGCGTAGCGTCCTCCCCGTCACCCTAACCACCGGTACCGATCCGCCTTTCCCCCTCTCCCTTTGGGAGAGGGCCGGGGTGTGGGGCAACGCTTCGCCGTTCTTTGAATCCCATCACAATCACCGCACTCCCCTTTTCCCTTTTTCTCCGCGACGGCTAAATTAGTAACTCATCCGACCACATAACAATAATTTTACATTGGAAGCCACTATGAGCCGCTATCCGTCGCTTTTCGCCCCGCTTAAGCTGGGCTTCACAACGCTCAAAAACCGCGTGTTGATGGGCTCAATGCACACCGGGCTGGAAGAGCTGCCGGACGGCGCGCAGCGGCTGGCGGCCTTTTACGCCGAGCGCGCCCGTCACGGCGTGGCGCTGATCGTCACCGGCGGCATCGCTCCGGCGCCCTCTGGCGTCACCATGGCCGGCGGCGCGGTACTCAACGATGCCAGCCATCTGGCGCACCATCGCCATATTACCGACGCGGTACATCAGGAAGGCGGCAAAATCGCTCTGCAGATCCTGCACACCGGCCGTTACAGCTACCAGCCCGCGCTGGTGGCCCCCTCGGCGCTACAGGCGCCGATCAACCGTTTTACCCCCCATGAACTGAGCCACGATGAGATCCTGACGCTGATCGATGATTTTGCCCACTGCGCCCAGCTGGCGCGCGAAGCGGGCTATGACGGCGTCGAGGTGATGGGCTCTGAGGGCTATCTGATTAACGAATTTCTCGCCGCGCGCACCAACCAGCGCGACGACCAATGGGGCGGCGATTATGCCAGGCGCATGCGTTTCGCCGTAGAGGTGGTTAAGGCGGTGCGCCAGCGCGCCGGCCACGATTTCATTATCATTTACCGTCTGTCGATGCTCGATCTGGTCAACGACGGCAGCACGCTGGCGGAAGTCACTGAACTGGCCAAAGCGATTGAAGCGGCGGGAGCGACCATCATCAACACCGGGATTGGCTGGCACGAAGCGCGCATTCCGACCATCGCCACGCCGGTACCGCGCGGAGCTTTCAGCTGGGTCACCCGCAAGCTGAAGGGCGCGGTGTCGATCCCGTTGATCACCACCAACCGCATTAACGATCCGCAGGTCGCGGAGGATATTCTCGCCCGCGGCGATGCCGATATGGTATCGATGGCCCGCCCGTTCCTTGCCGACGCCGAATTTATATCAAAAGCGCAGGACGATCGCGCCGATCAGATCAACACCTGCATCGGCTGCAATCAGGCGTGTCTCGATCGGATCTTCGTCGGCAAAGTCACCTCCTGTCTGGTCAACCCGCGCGCGTGTCATGAAACCCTGATGCCGGTCCTGCCGGCCAACGCGCCTAAACGGCTGGCGGTGGTCGGCGCCGGGCCTGCCGGTCTGGCCTTCGCCGTAAACGCTGCCGCCCGCGGTCATCACGTCACTTTGTTTGATGCGCTCCCGGAGATCGGCGGTCAGTTTAATATCGCCAAACAGATCCCCGGCAAAGAGGAGTTTCACGAGACGCTGCGTTACTACCGCACCATGCTCGATCTCCATGGTGTCGATCTACGCCTGAACACCCGCGTCACGACAGACGATCTGCTGGCGTTCGATGAGACGATCCTCGCCACCGGCATCGCCCCGCGCCTGCCGGCGATCGACGGGATCGATCATCCAAAAGTGCTGAGCTACCTTGATGTCTTGCGCGATAAAGCGCCGGTTGGCGCGAAGGTGGCGATTATCGGCTGCGGCGGCATCGGCTTCGACACCGCGATGTTTTTAAGCCAGTCGGGCGCGGCCACCAGCCAGGATATCGGCGAGTTCTGCCGCGAATGGGGTATCGATACCAGCCTGCAAACGGCGGGAGGGCTGAGTGCTGAAGGCCCGCAGCTGAGTAAAAGCCCGCGACAGATTGTGATGCTGCAGCGCAAAGCCAGCAAACCGGGCGAAGGGCTCGGCAAAACCACCGGCTGGATCCACCGCGCGACGCTGCTGGCGCGCGGGGTGAAAATGATCCCGGCGGTCAGCTATGAAAAGATCGATGATGAAGGGTTACATGTCACTATCGGCGGCGAGCGCCAACTGCTGGCGGTCGATCAGGTGGTGATCTGCGCCGGTCAGGAGCCGCGCCGCGAGCTGGCGGATCCGCTGCGCGCGGCGGGGAAAACGGTGCATCTCATCGGCGGTTGCGACGTGGCGGCGGAGCTGGATGCGCGTCGGGCGATTGCCCAGGGCACTAAACTGGCGCTGGCGATTTAGCCCTGTCCCGGGGGCGGCGCGATGCGCCTTCCCCGGGCTACCACGATAATCCCGCACGCTAGCCCGGCTAAGGCGACAGCCGCGAGCCGGGGGAAACCGCGACAAGAATCAGCGCTGCTTACGCACCTTCGTTGCTTTCAAAATGACAAACTTATTGTTCGTCGCAATCGTCGTGCAATTACCAAACGCACGCTTCAGCTTACGGAAGTAATCGAGGTGGCGGTTGCCGACGACGTACAGCTCGCCGCCGTATTTCAGGCTGCGGCGGGCATCGTTAAACATCTGCCAGGCGATATGGTCGGTAATAGCGTGCTGCTGATGGAACGGCGGATTACACAGAATCGCCGTAAAGCGGTCGGGCTCAATGCCGGAGAGCGAGTTGTTGACCATAAATTCAC
This sequence comes from Klebsiella sp. 10, assembly GCF_018223925.1. Classification (NCBI taxonomy): domain Bacteria; kingdom Pseudomonadati; phylum Pseudomonadota; class Gammaproteobacteria; order Enterobacterales; family Enterobacteriaceae; genus Klebsiella; species Klebsiella sp. 10. The sequence continues at coordinate 166,892 of NZ_JAGRRB010000012.1, read as the reverse complement.
AGCGTGCGATATCGTCCGGCAGATTGCGCTCGACGTTCAACCGGCTGGAAGCCACCGCCATGTGCGACTCATCGGTAAACATGACCCGCGCGTTCGGGTTTTGCGCCAGCGCCTGCAGGCCAATCACCCCGTTGCCGCAGCCGAGATCGGCGATCTCGCCTTCTAGATCAGACGGTAAATGCTGCAAGAAGAAACGCGCGCCGATATCCAGCCCGCTGCGGGCAAAAACGTTGGCGTGGTTATGGATGGTCCACGGCGTGCCGTCCAGCTTCCAGCTGTAGGTTTGCGGCGCATCGGCAAGCTCAGGAGCGGTGAAAACGCAGTGGATCAGACGCGCTTTTTTCCACGCCAGCGAGGTGGTGGTGGTGCCGAGGATTTTTTCAAACAGCGCCAGCGTCGAGTTGTGCACATCACGGGCTTTCGCCGCGGCGATGATGCGGGTTTCCGGCGTAACTACTTCGCGCAGGGCGCGCAGCTGCTGTTCCAGCAGCGCCAGCTGTTTTGGCACCTTAATCAGCACCAGCGCCGGCGCGGCCGGTAGCGGGCTCAGGCTATCCTGAAAGCGCACGCTCTCTTCATCGATACCGTTCATCCGCAGGTTGTGGCGGGTCGCCAGCTCGGAAATAAAGGAGTCGTTGATACTGACCGGGTTGCGCTCCGCCAGCGCGCAGGCGAGCGCGCCGAAGCCGTCGTTGAAGATGAGCGTCAGGCCGTCGACGTCATTCACCTGTTGCAGCAGATATTCATCCGCCGCTTCCCATGCCTGAAGCGCTTCTTCTTCAGCGTTAGGTGGGAACCGCTCTAATGTGAATAACTCACCGTTTAACTCTGCCTGGCTCATCGCCTCTCCGCCTCCGGAATAGTAAAACCCGCGAGTTTATACGCAAATCCTGTCCAGTTGAAGAGAGATCGCTGATCATCGCCGCTCAGCGTAGATCGCCCTCGTCATCGGCTCGCAGCAGCGTTATCGACGCGCGAGCGCCGGGCATCAGCTGCTGCAGATAACCTACCAGCCGCTCTCCCGCCTCATGCAGGGCCGACAACGGCATCGCCGGCAGGCTTTCGAGAATAAACCACATCGTCTGCGCGCCGCTGTCCAGCCGGGTGCGCACGCCCTGTCGCCAGTTCCAGCGTCGGCAGGTTACGCCTATATCATCCCGCCAGATGACTTCGCCCGGCTCCGGATATTCCACTACCGGCTCTGCCGATTTTAGCGTATCGAATGGCTCATCGCCGCGGGCAATGGCCAGCCGCGGTTCGCCACGGTAGGCGGCCAGATTTTCCCCACCGACCGGGACGGCATAGCGAATGCTGATCGCGTTGTAGATATCCACCACCGGATCGATGGCCGGCAGGCTCCCCTCTTTCAGCACCCGCTTGCGCAGCGCCTGCGCCGAACAGGGGGTACGTTTCGCCTTCGCGCCGAAGGCGCTGAACGCTTCATCCCATGCCGCCAGGTGCGCTTGCGCCCAGGGCACATCATCCTGCTGCACCGCCAGGCAGGCCTCGGCCAGCGCCTGCTCCGCGACGGCGGGATCGGCCACCGGCGCGCTCTCCACCACAATACTTAATGCCCGAAAGCCCGGCGCCAGGCGGCTGACCGCAGATTCGATTGACGGCGTTACGCTACGCATTCGATAATCCTGTAATGACCAATTTGTTTCATCATAGTGACCAATGAACGTAAAAGTCAATATAACGACCGATTCAGGATCTGATGTCGACCAGGTAAGTCGCGCCGTCGCCACGCGGCTGAAGGCCTACCGTAAAGCGAAAAAAATGTCGCTGGACGAGCTGTCGCGCCGGGCCAGCATCAGCAAAGGTATGCTGGTCGAGATGGAAAAAGAGGCCGCCAATCCCAGCATTGCGATCCTCTGCAAACTCGCCGCCGCGCTGGGCGTCTCGGTGGCGGATATTGTCAATGTGTCAAGCGAACCCGCGTTGCATATTATTCCCGCCGAGCAGATCCCCACCCTCTGGCAAGGCCCGCTGGGGGGCAGCGCCAGGCTCCTCGCCGGCACCGCCGGGCCGAATATGATTGAGCTGTGGCGCTGGGAGATGCAGCCCGGCGAAGCCTTTGCCTCGCCTGGCCACCCGGCAACAACCTTCGAGCTGCTGCACGTGGAAGCCGGCGCGCTGACGCTGACGCTTGGCGAGACCTGCCGCACGGTGGCGGCCGGGGAATCGGCGGTGGCCCGCACCGAAATAGAGCACGGTTACCGCAATGAGGGTACCGCGCCGCTGGTCTTTACCATGACCGTGGCTGAACTGCCCTCCTGACAGACATAATGATAAGACGATGACAAAACTCATTTATTTACAGGGCTATCCTGAATCGCTGCTGGCGCAGGTGACCACGTTAATCGAGCAAGACCGCCTCGGCGAGGTGCTGCAAAAGCGCTATCCGCAAGGGCACGACGTTAACAGCGATAAAGCGCTGTATCAGTACACCCAGGACTTGAAAAACCGCTTTCTGCGCGGCGCGGCGCCGATCAACAAAGTGATGTATGACAGTAAGATCCACGTGCTGAACAATGCGCTCGGCCTGCATACCGCCATTTCCCGCGTGCAGGGCGGTAAGCTGAAAGCTAAAGCGGAAATTCGCGTGGCGACGGTATTTCGCGACGCGCCGGAAGCCTTTCTGCGGATGATCGTGGTTCATGAACTGGCGCATCTGAAAGAGAAGGATCACAACAAGGCTTTTTATCAGCTGTGCTGCCATATGGAGCCGCAGTACCACCAGCTGGAGTTCGACACCCGCCTGTGGCTGACGCACCTTTCGTTAAATCGTTCTGCGTAGTGACGCACTGGTTTTGTCATGACGGCATGATAGAGTGGCGGCAGGTTCCCTTTAACGGAGTTCGTCAACGTTTATGATACGTTTCGCAGTTGTTGGCACAAACTGGATCACCAAGCAGTTTGTCGATGCCGCCCATGAAACCGGCAAATATAAACTTACCGCCATCTACTCCCGCAGCCTCGAACAGGCGCAAGCCTTCGCCAAAGACTATCCTGTCGAGCATCTGTTTACCTCGCTCGATGAACTGGCACAGAGCCCTGACGTTGACGCGGTCTATATTGCCAGCCCGAACTCGCTGCACTTTCCGCAGACCCGGCTGTTCCTGAGCCATAAGAAGCACGTCATTTGCGAAAAGCCGCTGGCGTCGAACCTGCAGGAAGTCGAGGCGGCGATAGCGCTGGCGAAAGAAAATAACGTGGTGCTGTTTGAAGCCTTTAAAACCGCCAGTCTGCCTAACTTTCTCCTACTGAAAGAAACGCTCGCTAAAGTGGGCAAACTACGCAAAGCCTTTATCAACTACTGTCAGTACTCCTCGCGCTATCAGCGCTACCTTGACGGCGAAAACCCCAACACCTTTAACCCGGCGTTCTCTAACGGTTCGATTATGGATATCGGCTTCTATTGCCTGGCGTCCGCTGTGGCGCTGTGGGGCGAGCCGCAGGCCGTTCTTGCCACCGCCAGCCTGCTGGACAGCGGCGTAGACGCCCAGGGCACCGTGGTGCTGAGCTATGGCGACTTCGACGTGACGCTGCATCACTCCAAAGTTAGCGATTCCGCGATCCCCAGTGAAATTCAGGGCGAAGACGGCGCGTTAGTGATCGAAAAAATCTCCGAATGTCAGAAGCTGGCGTTTGTGCCGCGCGGCGGTAAAGCCCAGGACCTGACGCAGCCCCAGCACATTAATACCATGCTGTATGAGGCGGAGACCTTTGCGCGGCTGGTGGAGACACAGGATGTGGATCACCCGGGCCTGGCGGTGAGCCGGATCACCGCCAAACTGTCCAGCGAAATTCGTCGCCAGACCGGGGTGATCTTCCCGGCCGATACGCAGCCGCTGGCGTAAAAGAGTGTAAAGGCCTGACCGGCCGCCATTGACGAAAACCGCCCTGTGACATATTTTGTTACGTGCAAAGGGGAGTAACTTCCTTGCCGGTTGATCGTCATTACGATGCGTGCAATACCGCATCCGGTCGCCGGGCAATAACCAAAGCCCATCGCGATGTACTTTGGTTGTTGTAAGTGAGACCTTGCCGGAAGGCGAGGTCTATGCATAAAAGCGCAGCGGCTGCCGTCTTCCGACGTCAGCCGTTTTGTTTTTATGTAAGGAATATCAAATGAATACTGTCGGCACGCCGTTGCTATGGGGTGGATTCGCTGTCGTTGTCGCGATCATGTTGGCAATCGACCTGCTGCTTCAGGGACGACGCGGTTCGCATAGCATGACCATGAAACAGGCCGCTGGCTGGTCAATCCTCTGGGTCACGCTTTCTCTGCTGTTCAACGCCGCCTTCTGGTGGTATCTGGTGCAAACCCAGGGCCGGGCCGTCGCCGATCCGCAGGCCTTAGCCTTCCTCACAGGTTATCTGATTGAAAAAGCGCTGGCGGTCGATAACGTCTTCGTCTGGTTGATGCTGTTCAGCTATTTCGCCGTACCGCCTGCTCTGCAGCGCCGGGTGTTGGTGTATGGCGTACTGGGCGCGATCGTTCTGCGTACCATTATGATCTTCGCCGGCAGCTGGCTGATTTCGCAGTTCGACTGGCTGCTGTACGTCTTTGGCGCCTTCCTGCTGTTTACCGGCGTGAAGATGGCGCTGGCGAAAGAGGACGACTCCGGCATCGGCGATAAACCGCTGGTGCGCTGGATCCGCAGCCATCTGCGGATGACCGATAAAATCGAGAGCGAGCGCTTCTTCACCCGTAAAAACGGGGTGCTGTTCGCCACCCCGCTGCTGCTGGTGCTGATTCTGGTGGAACTGAGCGACGTGATTTTCGCCGTCGACAGTATCCCGGCAATCTTCGCGGTCACCACCGATCCGTTTATCGTGCTGACCTCGAACCTGTTCGCCATCCTCGGCCTGCGCGCCATGTACTTCCTGCTGGCGGGGGTCGCTGAGCGCTTCTCGATGCTCAAATACGGTCTGTCGGTGATCCTGGTGTTTATTGGCGTGAAGATGCTGATCGTCGACTTCTACCATATCCCGGTTGCCATCTCGCTGGGCGTGGTGGGCGGCATCCTGGCCGTCACGCTGCTGATTAACGCCTGGGTCAACAGGCAGCACGACAAGCAGCGCAAACTGCCAGAGTAATCTGCTACCGCGCCGTCGGCCCTCGCTGGCGGCGCGGTAATCAGCTATAGCAGACGTTCTCGTAACGAGAATACCTGCTCATGTCACAATTATGTTGCTACGCAGTTAAAAAATAAGATCCATATTAAAATCACAGTATTTTACGCTTCCCGCCAGTCTTTCTTTCCGTATACTCGACTATGCAAACATCTACTTACATCCTGACATAAACGTAAAAAATAATACGTGGCTGGGATGGCTTGCTACATCACTGGAAGGAATGAATTATGACAACACGCACTCCCTCATCAGGGTGGCTCTCCCGCCTGGCGCAAGGCAGCCTGGTGAAACAAATTTTAATCGGCCTGGTGCTTGGCGTACTGTTGGCGCTGGTCTCTAAGCCTGCGGCTATCGCCGTCGGTCTGCTGGGGACCCTGTTCGTCGGCGCGTTAAAAGCGGTAGCGCCGGTGCTGGTATTGATGCTTGTCATGGCCTCGATCGCCAACCATCAGCACGGACAAAAAACCAGTATACGCCCCATTCTGTTTCTCTATCTGCTGGGCACCTTTAGCGCGGCGCTGACCGCGGTGTTGTTCAGTTTTCTCTTTCCCTCGACCCTGCACTTAACCACCGCCGCCGACAGCATCACGCCGCCGTCGGGGATTGTTGAGGTGCTGCGCGGCCTGCTGATGAGCATGGTGTCCAACCCGATCGACGCTCTGCTGAACGCCAACTATATCGGCATTCTGGTGTGGGCGGTGGGGCTTGGCTTCGCCCTGCGTCATGGTAACGACACCACCAAAAACCTGATCAACGACGTCTCCCACGCGGTGACCTTTATCGTTAAAGTGGTGATCCGCTTTGCGCCGCTGGGGATCTTCGGCCTGGTATCTTCCACCCTGGCGACCACCGGTTTCGAGACCCTGTGGGGCTATGCCCAGCTGCTGCTGGTGCTGGTGGGCTGTATGCTGCTGGTAGCGCTGGTGATTAATCCGCTGCTGGTGTTCTGGAAGATCCGCCGCAACCCCTATCCGCTGGTGCTCACCTGCCTGCGCGAAAGCGGCGTTTACGCGTTCTTCACCCGCAGCTCCGCCGCCAACATTCCAGTGAATATGGCGCTGTGCGAGAAGCTGAATCTGGATCGCGACACCTATTCGGTCTCTATTCCACTGGGGGCGACCATTAATATGGCTGGCGCGGCAATCACCATCACCGTGCTGACGCTGGCGGCGGTGCATACGCTGAATATTCCGGTGGATCTGCCGACGGCGCTGCTGCTGAGCGTGGTCGCTTCGCTGTGCGCCTGCGGCGCCTCCGGCGTGGCGGGCGGCTCGCTGCTGCTGATCCCGCTGGCCTGTAATATGTTTGGGATCCCGAACGATGTGGCGATGCAAGTGGTTGCCGTTGGCTTTATTATCGGCGTGCTGCAGGACTCCTGCGAAACCGCGCTGAACTCCTCCACCGACGCCCTGTTTACCGCCGCGGCCTGCATGGCGGAAGACGACCAGCTGGCGAAAAACGCCCTGCGCGGATAACGCCTTTCCCCTCCGCTATCGGGCGGAGGGGCTCTCTTCCTGTACTGCGTTTTCAACCTTAAACGGATCGATACCGCGCTTTTGCATCCGGCGGAAGCGAATGATGTTCAGCCCGTTGACGATCAGGAAACTGCCTTCTATCAGCGTCCCGCCAATGGAACCCAACCACAGATTATGCGTGACCCAGCAGGCGGTGGAGCACCACATCACGCAGCGGACGGTTAGCCCTTTGCAGCGAAACAGCGCCCAGGTGCTGGCGACGGTGCCAATGATCGGCAGCAGCTCCATGGCATGCTGCAGTTTACCCAGGCCGAGAATCAACGTCAGGAGGATAAAGACTGTCATCACCCACAGACTACGGGTGCGTAAGGAAATGACCGTGCGAAGCGCATTGAGCCCGGCGCTCATTCCAGCCGGCCCGGCGCCCATCAGGAAAAAATGAACGCCGATAATAGCGCTATAGACCGCCAGCTGTAGCCTGAAACGGCGTTCATCGCGGTTGATAAAGGTGGTAATGCCGATAAGAAAGGCGATGACGCCGACCCCCTGGGCCAGCCAATACGCGGTCATGTAAGCTCCCTGACTGAAAAAAACAAACGGCGCTTCACTGGCTGAAACGCCGCTGTTACGAGCCCGATGGCGCTACGCTATCAGGCCGATACACAAACCAAGCCTCTGGGCGCCAACGCAAATACGCCTTTACAGGGTAACACCGCTTTTAAAGATGGCCAGCTCGCGGAAGTCATTCTGCTCATTACAGGTCGGTTTACCGTTGGCGAAGGCTACAATGGCATCCACAAACTCTTCCAGCAGCTGCGGCATCGTTTTGCCGTGGAGCAGCTGCCCGGCATCAAAGTCGATCCAATGCTTTTTCTTCGCCGCCAGCTCGCTATTGGTGGCGATCTTCACCGTTGGCACAAAGCCGCCGTACGGCGTGCCGCGACCGGTGCTGAACAGCACCATATGGCAGCCGGCGCCGGCCAGCGCGCTGGTGGCGACCGCGTCGTTGCCCGGCGCGCTCAGTAAATTCAGACCATGAACCTTCAGGCGCTCGCCGTAGCGCAGAACATCCACCACCTGGCTGGAGCCCGCTTTCTGAGTACAGCCCAGCGACTTATCTTCGAGGGTAGTGATCCCTCCGGCCTTATTACCCGGCGAGGGGTTTTCGTAAATAGGCTGGTCGTGAGCAATAAAGTACTGCTTAAAGTCATTGACCATGGTCACCAGCTTGTCGAAGGTCGCTTCGTCGCGGCAGTGGCTCATCAACAACTGTTCAGCGCCGAACATCTCCGGCACTTCGGTCAGCACGGTAGTGCCGCCGTTGGCGATCACATAGTCTGAGAAGCGGCCCAGCATCGGATTAGCGGTAATGCCCGACAGGCCGTCCGATCCCCCGCACTCGAGGCCAAACTTCAGCTCGCTGAGCTTGCCCGGCTGGCGTTTATCCTGACGCATCACTTCATACAGCTGATGCAGATGCTCAACCCCCGCCTCCACTTCATCGTCCTGATGCTGGCAAACCATAAAGTGCACGCGCTGCGGGTCAAACTCGCCCAGCGTCTCGCGAAAGGCCTCCACCTGGTTGTTTTCACAGCCAAGGCCAACCACCAGCACCGCCCCGGCGTTCGGGTGACGAACCATATTTTGCAGCATGGTGCGAGTGTTGATGTGATCGTCCCCAAGCTGCGAGCAGCCATAGGTGTGGCTGAAGAGATGTACCCCATCGATATCCTCAGCGCCATACGTCTCTTTCAGGAAACGGTTCTGCATTTGTCTGGCCATCGCGTTGACGCAGCCGACGGTCGGCAGGATCCACAGCTCATTGCGCACGCCGACGTCACCGTTGGCGCGACGATAAATCTGTACTTCGCGATCCGCAGGCTGTGGCGGTTGGGCAACCAGGTCCGGTTGATAGCGATACGCGTCAAGGTCGCTGAGATTGGTGCGCGTATTGTGCGCATGAACATGCTCTCCCGGCGCGATATCCGCCAGCGCATGGCCAATCGGCAACCCGTACTTAACGACGTTTTCCCCTTTCGCGATAGCGCGCAGTGCAAACTTGTGGCCGCGAACGATATCCTGGCCGAGGGTGACCGAGTCATTATCAATCGTCACCACGCTACCGGCAGCGATATCCGTCAGCGCGACCGCGACGTTATCCTGCGAATGGATTTTGATGTATTGCATATCAACCGACCTCTGGCCTTAGTTCAGTTCAATGGCGAAATAGTCACGCGCATTGTTAAAGCAAATGTTTTTCACCATCTCGCCCAGCAGCGCGATATCCGCAGGCGCTTCGCCGGCAGCCACCCAACGGCCGATCATCTGGCACAGAATGCGGCGGAAGTATTCGTGGCGCGTGTAGGAGAGGAAGCTGCGACTGTCGGTCAACATCCCGACGAAGCGGCTCAGCAGCCCGAGCTGCGCCAGCTGGGTCATCTGCCGCTCCATACCGTCTTTCTGATCGTTGAACCACCAGCCGGAGCCGAACTGCATCTTGCCTGGCATGCCTTCACCCTGGAAGTTACCGATCATGGTGCCCAGCACTTCGTTATCACGCGGGTTCAGGCAGTAGAGAATCGTTTTCGGCAGCAGGTTTTCTTCGTTCTGCTTGCTCAGCAGCTTAGACAGCTCTTCCGCCATCGGACGATCGTTGATCGAGTCGAAGCCGACGTCTGGCCCTAACAGTTTGAACTGACGGAGGTTGTTGTTACGCAGCGCGCCAATGTGGTACTGCTGGACCCAGCCGCGACGGGCATACTCTGCGCCGAGGAACACCAGCACCGCGGTTTTGAACTGCGCCACTTCGTGTTCGCTAAGGGTCTCGCCAGCCAGGCGGCGCGCCAGAATGTCATCCAGCTCGGCGTCGGTCGCTTCGGCAAACAGCACCACGTCCAGCGCATGATCGGAGACTTTGCAGCCGTGTGCGGCAAAATGATCCAGACGTTTGGTCAGGGCGCTTTGCAGGTCAGCGAAGCGGCGAATATCGGTATCGGATACCTCGCCCAGCTTAGCCATATAATCATTGAAGGTCGCCAACTCGATGTTGAAGGCTTTATCCGGGCGCCAGCTCGGCAGCACTTTGATGTCAAAGGAGTTGTCTTTGGCGACAGCCGCGTGGTGCTCAAGAGAATCAATCGGATCGTCGGTGGTACCGACCATCTTCACATTCATCTGCTTCATGATTCCGCGGGCGGAGAAGGCATCCTGAGCCAGCAAATCATTACACTGGTCCCAGATCTCATCGGCGGTGGATGGCGACAACAGCTTACCTGTAATACCAAAAGGTCGACGCAGCTCTAAATGGGTCCAGTGGTATAACGGGTTGCCAATAGTGTGTGGAACCGTGGCCGCCCAGGCGTCAAATTTCTCGCGATCGGACGCATCACCGGTACACAGACGCTCCGGCACGCCGTTAGTGCGCATTGCGCGCCATTTATAGTGATCGCCTTTCAGCCAGATGTCATACAGGTTTTTAAAGCGATAGTTTTCGGCAACCTGCTGCGGCGGAAGGTGGCAGTGGTAGTCGAAAATCGGCTGATCTTTGGCGTAATCATGGTACAGACGGCGGGCAAACTCGGTATCAAGTAGAAAATCTTCAGTCATAAACGATGTCATTCGCGTGTCCTCTTCGCTCCAGTGCGGGAGCCTTTCAGATGATTGACTACAATGCTGACAAAGTTATCACACCAATTTCTACAGACCGAACTGTTTTTCGTGAGTTAGATCAACAAACGTCGATAAAAAAATGACCGCCCTGGAGCAAAACACCTCGCCAGAGCGCGCCATCTCTGGCTTTCCAGGCAAGGGATAAAGACCACACTAACTTTCCCACTTTTGTGACAGCTCTCAACTTTTAAAGTTGTATGACAAGTTATCTTTCTGCCGTCGCAACATATAAACCGACGGAATGCATTACCGGTGCTTATGGCATCGGCTTATACGGAATGGATACCGACTTTCAACATAACAACTGATGGTAAGGTTCAGGCCAGAGGGGACTACCCTCCTGAATCCTCCGTTTCGCTTTCCCGGCCGCTTATTGCGCTCGGTAAAGGCCGCACCTGATGCGGAAAGATAACAGACGATGAGGTTTACATGCGTAAAATTAAAGGGTTACGTTGGTACATGATCGCGCTGGTGACGCTGGGCACCGTGCTGGGCTACCTGACCCGTAACACCGTAGCGGCGGCCGCGCCGACGCTGATGGAAGAGTTACACATTTCGACCCAACAGTACTCCTATATCATTGCAGCCTATTCCGCTGCCTATACCGTTATGCAGCCCGTCGCGGGGTATGTCCTTGATATTCTGGGGACCAAAATTGGCTATGCCTTCTTCGCCATCGCCTGGGCGGTATTCTGCGGCTCAACGGCGCTGGCCGGCAGCTGGGGTGGACTGGCGCTGGCCCGTGGCGCAGTCGGCGCAGCGGAGGCCGCAATGATCCCCGCCGGCCTGAAGGCCAGCTCAGAGTGGTTCCCGGCAAAAGAGCGCTCTATCGCGGTGGGCTACTTCAACGTGGGTTCCTCTATTGGCGCCATGATCGCGCCGCCGTTGGTGGTGTGGGCGATTGTCATGCACAGCTGGCAGATGGCGTTCATCATCTCCGGGGTATTGAGCTTCGCCTGGGCCATCGCCTGGCTTATCTTCTACAAACACCCGCGCGACCAGAAAAAATTATCTGACGAAGAACGTGACTACATCATTGGCGGTCAGGAGTCTCAGCATCAGACCAATAACGCGAAGAAAATGTCGCCGTGGCAAATCCTGCGCAACCGTCAGTTCTGGGGTATCGCCCTGCCGCGCTTCCTCGCCGAGCCGGCCTGGGGGACCTTTAACGCCTGGATCCCGCTGTTCATGTTCAAAGTTTACGGTTTTAACCTGAAAGAGATCGCCATGTTCGCCTGGATGCCGATGCTGTTCGCCGACCTCGGCTGCATCGTCGGCGGATATCTGCCGCCGCTGTTCCAGCGCTGGTTTGGCGTCAACCTGATCGTGTCGCGTAAAATGGTGGTCACCATGGGCGCCCTGCTGATGATTGGCCCGGGGATGATCGGCCTGTTCACCAGCCCGTACGTGGCGATTGCCCTGCTGTGCATCGGCGGGTTCGCTCACCAGGCGCTGTCCGGGGCGCTGATTACCCTCTCTTCCGACGTCTTTGGCCGTAACGAAGTCGCTACCGCCAACGGTCTGACCGGGATGGCCGCCTGGCTAGCGAGCACCATGTTCGCCCTGGTCGTCGGCGCGCTGGCAGACACCATCGGCTTTAGCCCGCTGTTTGCGGTACTGGCCGTCTTTGACCTGCTGGGCGCGCTGGTTATCTGGACGGTGCTGAAAAACAAACCGGCTGACGATGACTCGACGCCGCTTAGCAGCCGCAAACCGGTCACGCAGAGTTAGATCGAATGGCAAGGTAATCGCCGATCAAGCCGCCTTCTCAGGCGGCTTTTTCATGCCTGCCAGTGGTGGAAAGCGCGTAAAAGTGGTATAACAAATCGAATATTGTCGCCATCTTCCGGGAGCGAATATGGAAATCATTGAACCACGCCGTCTATATCAGCAGCTTGCCGCTGAGCTGAAGACGCGCATCGAACAAGGTGTCTACCTTGTAGGGGATAAGCTGCCCGCCGAGCGCTTCATCGCCGATGAAAAAAACGTCAGCCGCACCGTGGTTCGTGAAGCCATTATCATGCTGGAAGTGGAAGGGTATGTCGAAGTCCGCAAAGGGTCGGGTATCCACGTTATCTCCAACCATCCGAAATACCAGCAGGTGGCCGATGAAAGCCTTGAGTTCGCCAACTATGGCCCCTTTGAACTGCTGCAGGCGCGGCAGCTAATTGAAAGCAATATTGCCGAATTCGCGGCGACTCAGGTGACCAAACAGGACATCATGAAGCTGATGGAGATTCAGGAGAAAGCGCGTAACGAGAAATGTTTCCGCGACTCCGAGTGGGACCTGCAGTTTCACGTCCAGGTGGCGCTGGCGACGCAGAACAGCGCGCTGGCGGCGATCGTGGAAAAGATGTGGACCCAGCGCGTGCATAACCCCTACTGGAAAAAGCTGCATGAGCATATCGACCTGCGTACGGTCGATAACTGGTGCGACGACCACGATCAAATCCTGAAAGCTCTGCTGCGAAAAGATCCCAACGCCGCCAAGCTGGCGATGTGGCAGCATCTGGAAAATACCAAGCAAATGTTGTTCAACGAAACCAGCGATGACTTTGAATTTAATGCCGATCGCTACTTATTTGCCGAAAACCCAGTCGTTCATCTCGATACCGCAGTCAACGCCGCGAAATAAGGCCTTATCCCTCCGGCGCGCCCCCCTGCGCGCCTGTCTGACAGTGAGGCTGGAGTAAGCAAGTCATATATAGTGTCAGCCTGTGTAAATCCTCTCGCCTCCCATCTCCGCAATCAGCAAAATCAACGAGCAACACGTTGCAATTTCTCTGACGGAAAGTCAGGTGATTTGTTACAATTAGATGCATTTTGTCGTTCTGGGGGTAGGTATTTACTTACTTCAGTCTTATACAGGGAAGCGTTCAGAGCGCCTAAGCAGCGACCATAATCTCATAAAAATCTTGTCGCCCTATATGCCACGCGCTCAGACGTGCCGTTAACCGATGTACCAGGAATCGTGAATGGAACTATTTACCCAGTTATTGAATGCCTTGTGGGCTCAGGATTACGAAACGCTCGCGAATCCCTCCATGATAGGCATGCTGTATTTTGTCTTGTTTATGATTTTGTTCCTTGAGAACGGGTTATTGCCTGCCGCGTTTTTACCGGGGGATAGTCTGCTCGTGCTCGTGGGCGTGCTGATCGCCAAAGGGGCGATGGGTTTTCCGGAAACTTTGCTGCTGCTCACCGCCGCCGCCAGCCTCGGCTGCTGGCTAAGCTATATTCAGGGGCGTTGGCTGGGTAATACGCGGATCGTGCAAAACTGGCTGTCACACCTGCCTTCGCACTATCACCAGCGTGCGCATCACTTGTTTCATAAGCATGGGCTCTCCGCGCTGCTGATCGGCCGCTTTATCGCCTTCGTACGCACGCTGCTGCCCACCATCGCCGGGCTTTCCGGCCTTAATAACGCCCGTTTTCAGTTTTTCAACTGGATGAGCGGCCTGCTGTGGGTGCTCATCCTGACCTCGCTTGGCTATCTGCTGGGTAAAACCCCGGTATTCCTCAAGTATGAAGATCAGCTGATGTCCTGCCTGATGCTCCTGCCGGTTGCCCTGTTGGTCTTCGGACTGATCGGCTCGCTGGTGGTACTGTGGAAGAAAAAATACAGAAGCCGGGGCTAATGATGGTCATGAAACGCCCTTCCCTGCGCCAGTTCAGCTGGCTGCTGGGTGGTTCTCTTCTGCTCGGCGCCCTGTTCTGGCTTTGGCTGGCGGTGCAGCAGCAGGAGGCCACGCTGGCGATACGCCCGGTTGGCCAGGGTATCGGAATGCCAGACGGTTTCTCCGTCTGGCATCATCTTGATGCCAACGGCATCCGCTTTAAAAGCATCACGCCGCAGAAGGATGGTTTGCTGATTAAGTTCGATTCCACCGCCCAGGGCGCGGCGGCGAAAGAAGTTCTCGGCCGCGCTCTGCCACATGGTTATATTATTGCCCTGCTGGAGGACGATAACTCGCCCACCGCCTGGCTATCCCGCCTGCGCGACGCGCCGCATCGCCTCGGGTAAGCTGCCACAAGACTGGGTTTTTAACCCAGTCTGGTGGTTTCCCGCATTTGTTACTATGCTTAAACCTGCGGGAATCAACGCATTCACGTTCACCAACGGGAACGGGTATATCCTCCGGGTATCCCCTCAGACAATGGAAGGTACTATCCATGAAACACCGCATCGCTCTGCTTCTGGTCCTGACTTCACTTAGCGCCAGCGCCCTAGCCGCCTCTCCCTGCCAGGAAAAAGAGCAGGATATTCAACGAGAGATCAGCTACGCCGAAAAGCATCATAATCAAAGTCGCATTGATGGGCTAAATACCGCGCTACGTCAGGTTCGGGAAAACTGTAGCGACAGTAAACTCAAAGCCGATCATCAGCAAAAAATTGCCAAACAGCGGGAAGAGATCGCTGAACGTCAGCGCGATCTGCAGGAAGCCCGGAAGAAAGGCGATGCGGACAAAATTAACAAACGCCAGCATAAACTCAATGAAGCGCAACAGGAGTTAAAAACGCTGGAGTCTCGGGATTACTAATCACCATTAACTTTCGCAACACGGACCACGCTACAGGAGAACGACATGGCTAAAGAGAATGTGACTGACGACCTTCGTGCAGAACTGAAAACGCTGGCGGATACCCTGGAGGAAGTACTAAATTCCTCGGCGGACAAGTCGAAAGAAGAGATGGGTAAACTGCGCAGTAAAGCCGAGAGCGCGCTGAAAGAGAGCCGCGCTCGTTTGGGTGAAACCAGCGAAGCGATTCTTCGTCAAACTCGTGAGACCGCCGCGCGAGCGGATGATTATGTTCGCGAAAATCCGTGGACTGGGGTAGGAATTGGCGCCGCCGTCGGGCTGGTGCTGGGTGTCCTGCTGTCGCGTCGCTGATTATGGCGAATACTCAACACACGCAGGGACCGGGTCAGCGCGTTTTCTCCATTGGTCAGCGCATCGTCACGCTGCTGGTCGAAATGGTGGAAACACGGCTGCGTCTGGTCGTCGTGGAGCTGGAGGAGGAGAAAGCCAACCTCTTCCAGCTACTGATCATGACCGGACTGACGCTGCTGTTTGCCGCGTTTGGCCTCATGAGTCTGCTAGTGCTGGTTATCTGGGCCGTTGACGCTCAGTACCGCCTGCACGTGATGATCGCCACCACCGTTGTGCTGCTCCTCGCCGCCGCGATCGTGGGTATCCTAACCCTACGTAAGGCGCGCCGCTCCACGCTGCTGCGTCTAACGCGTAAAGAGCTGGAGAACGACCGTGCCCTTCTGGAGGAGGATAAATCGTGAATGGCCGACAGGAGCGTGAACGGCAAAAGACGCAGCTGCTGCGCCAGATCCAGCAGCAACGGCTGGAGCTCAGCGCCTGCCGCCGTCACTGGCACGAGGCGACTGCGCCCCTCGACCGCGGCTGGCATACGCTGCTGAGTTTACGTTCGTGGCTGATGGTTGGCAGCGGTCTGATGGCCGTATGGTCCGTACGACATCCGCATTTTTTAATGCGCTGGACCAAACGCGGACTCGGACTGTGGAGCACCTGGCGCCTGGTGCGCGGGATCCTGCGCCAGTCGGCAGTTCGCTAGCGGCCCTGAGCGTGGGCGCTTTCCCTGGCGCCCACGCTCTGCCATTTCCCTGTCCCTTACTGCACGCTGTTCGCAGCAACATGCGCCTTTTCCGTAGCCGCCCTTCTCTACGACGCCCTTTACCTTACGCCATACCAGGTCCGGTGGTGGCCCATCGCGTTCGGTACGCTTTCGCCTCCGCGTACTGATTGCTCAGAAACTTTGAAATAGATCTACAGTTTTCCTTGCTAACAATTCCCTCTCCGCCTCGCTACTATCCTCTCCATCGACAGCAACACCGCGTAACTACGCGGGATTGCACTAAAAAACAAAACCGCCGCCCTTTGGGTTTTCTGGAGTAACAAATGAAAAAATTAGAAGATGTTGGTGTATTGGTAGCGCGTATTCTGATGCCGATTCTGTTTATCACTGCAGGATGGGGCAAAATCACCGGTTATGCGGGAACCCAGCAGTATATGGAAGCCATGGGCGTCCCGGGCGCGCTGCTGCCGCTGACCATCCTCCTTGAGTTCGGCGGCGGTCTGGCGATTCTGTTCGGTTTCCTGACCCGGACCACCGCGCTGTTCACTGCGGGCTTTACGCTGCTGACCGCGTTCCTGTTCCATAGCAACTTTGCGGAAGGCGTGAACTCCCTGATGTTCATGAAGAACCTGACCATTGCGGGCGGTTACCTGCTGCTGGCCATTACCGGACCGGGCGCCTTCAGTATTGACCGTGTACTGAATAAGAAATGGTAAGCGCACTATACTGAATGAATGAAAAAAGCGAGGAGACCACTCCTCGCTTTTGCTATCTGTAGTCTGAAGGAGGAGCAAAGATGGGACAATTAGTTGACGGCGTCTGGCAGGATACCTGGTATGACACAAAATCCACCGGTGGGCGTTTTAAACGTTCCGTTTCCGCCTTCCGTAACTGGCTGACCGCCGACGGCGCGGCTGGCCCCAGCGGTGAAGGCGGTTTTGCAGCGGAAAAGGATCGCTATCATTTGTATGTTTCTCTCGCCTGCCCGTGGGCGCATCGCACGTTAATTATGCGTAAATTAAAAGGTCTGGAGCCTTTTCTCCCCGTATCCGTGGTCAATCCGCTGATGCTGGAAAACGGCTGGACCTTTGACGATAGCTTCCCGGAAGCCACCGGCGATACCCTCTACCAGCATGACTTTCTCTATCAGCTGTATCTGCACGCCGACCCGCACTACACCGGACGCGTGACCGTGCCGGTGCTGTGGGATAAAAAACAGCAGACCATCGTCAGCAATGAGTCGGCAGAAATCATCCGCATGTTTAATACCGCCTTCGATGGCCTTGGCGCCCGGGCCGGGGATTACTACCCGCCAGCGCTGCGGGAACAAATCGATGAGCTGAACGGCTGGATCTATGACAACGTCAACAACGGCGTGTATAAAGCCGGCTTTGCCACCAGCCAGCAAGCTTACGACGAAGCGGTGGATGCGGTCTTTACCTCGCTGGAGCGGCTGGAGCAGATCCTCGGCCAGCATCGCTATCTGACGGGCAATCAGCTAACGGAAGCCGACATTCGCCTCTGGACAACGCTGGTACGCTTCGACCCGGTATATGTGACCCATTTTAAATGCGATAAACGGCGCATCAGTGATTACCTCAATCTGTATGGTTTCCTGCGCGACATCTACCAGATGCCGGGTATCGCCGAGACGGTGAGTTTTCCGCATATCCGTCACCACTATTACCGCAGCCATAAAACCATTAACCCTACCGGTATTATTTCCATTGGGCCGCAGCAGGATCTCAACGAACCGCACGGTCGCGATCAGCGCTTCCGTTGATCTGTCGGGCGCCAGTGATGGCGCCCAATAATTCAGAAAACAGATATTTACCCACCATTCATTCACGTCTATTCTTATTGCGATCGCTTAAAAAACAAGTGATTGACGGTTAATTGAGGCGTAGAAATGGACTGGTATCTCAAGGTATTAAAAAACTATATAGGATTTGGCGGCCGTGCGCGGCGCAAAGAGTACTGGATGTTTATTCTGGTCAACCTCATCCTGACCGGCGTATTGAGCATCATCGATAAAATGCTGGGCTGGCAGCGGGCTGGCGGCGAAGGCATTCTGACCACTATCTATGGCGTACTGGTCTTTTTACCGTGGTGGGCGGTGCAATTTCGCCGTCTGCATGACACCGATCGTTCGGCCTGGTGGCTATTGCTGCTGTTGATCCCGGTCATCGGCTGGCTGGTGATCCTGATCTTTAACTGCCAGCGCGGCACCGAAGGCAATAATCGCTTCGGGCCCGATCCGAAACCCTTTTCCTACTAATCTTCCTGCTCCTCCCGCTAGCGGGAGGAGCGTCTTCATCACTATCTGCCGGCAAACAGCTTGGGGATCTCACGCAGACACCAGGACTTCGCTTCGCCCATACTGTCCCGTCGCCAGGCCATGATAATGTCAATTTCATTGGTGTATTCCGGGCTGACGACCCGCAGGCGACCTTCGGCAATATCCTTCTCCACCAGCGGATAGGGCATAGTCGCCACGCCCAGTCCGGCCAGTAGCGCCTGACGTTTATCTTCTATCGTACTCACCGTTAAACGCGGCTGTTTATCCAGCAGTTGAACGGTGAGAACGGGCCGCTCGCGCGCGGTATCCGCCACCGCGACGCCGCGGTATTTCACGCGGGTAACCTCAGAGAGCGGCTCCGGCTCCTGATGGATCGGGTGATCCGGCGCCGCGACGTACACGCTGAGCACCGAATAGAGTTTGCGTGAGTTAATCTCCGAAGAGGAACGAAAATGCATATCCGGTGCGACAACGATATCCGCCCGCCCCTGCTCCAGCCGCTCCCAGGCGCCGGCCAGCACCTCAGTGATAATCGACAGCTGGGTGTTTGATTTAGTCGCCAGTTTCTCAATCAGCGGAAACAGATCCGGAGTGGGCACCAGCGCTTCGGTAACGATCGTCAGGTGGGTTTCCCAACCACGCGACAGGGCTTCAGCATCGGTGGTGAGTTTATCCGCCGCTTCAAGCAGCACGCGCCCGCGCTCCAGCAGCATTCTTCCAACGTTAGTGAACTTCGTGCGATGACCTGAGCGGTCAAACAGCACCACGTCCAGTTCCTCCTCCAGTTTTTGCATGGTGTAGCTCAGGGCGGAAGGCACGCGTCCCAGCTCATCAGCCGCGGCAGCGAAGCTTCCGCGCCGGTCGATCGCATCCATCACGCGTAACGCTTCCAGCGTTAATGCTCTCTCTTTGGCCATCGCTTTCTCATTCAGGAAATTTGAACATACCGGGCAGAATATCTGGCTAACAATACAGCGTCCATACCTTTACCATTGATTTAGTGTAAAGAGAGGTCAAGAACATGATTACTACCCGAACAGCCAAACAATGCGGACAAGCAGACTTCGGCTGGCTGCAGGCCCGCTACACCTTCTCCTTTGGCCACTACTTCGACCCGAAATTACTGGGCTTCGCATCCTTGCGCGTCCTCAACCAGGAAGTGCTGGCGCCCGGCGCTTCCTTCCAGGCCAGAACGTACCCAAAAGTCGATATCCTGAACCTGATTCTGGAAGGCGAAGCGGAGTATCGCGACAGCGACGGCAACCACGTGCAGGCCAAAGCCGGTGAAGCGCTGCTGATCGCCACCCAGCCTGGCGTGAGCTATAGCGAGCATAATCTGAGTAAAGAGCAGTCGTTAACGCGAATGCAACTTTGGCTTGATGCCTGCCCGCAGCGGGAAAACCCGCTGCAGCAGAAAATCAATGTCGCAGACGCGACGCTGCAGCTGCTGGCCTCTCCGGAGGGCGGGGATAACAGCCTCCAGCTTCGCCAACAGGCCTGGGTCTACCATATCGCGCTGGAGAAAGGTGAGCAGATCAACGTGCAATTACATGGTCCACGCGCCTACCTGCAGTCGATTCACGGCTCCGTCCATGCCGTCGCACAGGAACAGCAAAAGCAGGCTCTCACCTGCGGTGACGGCGCATTTATTCGTGACGAAGCTAACATTACCCTCGTCGCCGATACGCCGCTGCGCGCTTTGCTGATAGATTTACCGGTGTAACAACGGAAGTGATGGAGTCTGTCAGTGAGTAAGAAGAAAAACAGAAAAAAGGCGTCACCAACGCCGTTAGCCCCGGTGCAACCGCAAGTCGCCGGGGCCGCCAGCTTTGGTTATGATGAGATGCTTAGCGAACTGGAAGCCATTGTTGCCGAAGCGGAGATCCGCCTGCGGGATGAAGAAAGTCTCGCCTGAAACGGCAAAATGGCTGGGTTGATTTTCATTAATGGCCTGAAGAAGATATCGGCCCCGCGAGGGGCCGATGGCATTATTCACTCAGCGCGTCGGCAAGATCTTTTTTCACCTGCGTGCGCTGCTCCGGCGTCAGTACCTTATTCACCTCAAAATAGTACTTCACGCGGTAATAACGCACCTGCTGATCAATCTTGCTGAAGGCCGCCAGCTGATCGTTGACCGCTTTTTCATCCCATTTACCGGAATCAATTACGTTTATCAGAGCCCCGTCTTTAATTTCCTGTTGGGAAATCTGCTGGACATTACTCTCCAACTGCTGATGCAGGCTTTTAATTTTCGCGACCTGATCGTTGGTAAGTTTTAAGTGCTGAACAATAGGATCCTGCGCCGGTGCTGGCGCCGCCTTAACGTCTGCGGCCTGAGCCGTGATAGAGAAACCGGTGGTCAACAGCGTGGCAAAGGCAATACGGGTTATCAATTTCATTTTTTTTCCTGAAGTAAAGGTGGCAGAAATAGCGGATTATTATTTTCCAGGGCGCAGTGAATAAATGTAAAAAATGATAGCCAAACATTATATATCCACAGCACTAATATACTTCACTAAAACATATAAAATATGAATACTGTGTTAACTTATATATTTGACGCCCTAACATCACCAGTTTTTATTTTAATTTCAACAGCAGGCAAAATATTTGACAGCGGTGACTTTTCCTTTAATTTAATTAGCGCATATTACGTTATCCAGCGCATCAAGGATATCATTTAAAAATAGATAAGGAGATTGAGATGTTATTACGTTTTCGCGTATTACCGCTGGTTTTTGTCATCTCGCTGTTAAGCGGCTGCGGCCTGGCTTCTAAAGCCTTTTATTCCGCGGGAGACAAATTATTTCAACCCGGAGATGACGCCGTCGCTTCGATGCAGACGTATTCAGTGGCTCAGTTCCTGCAGCCGTTTACTCTCAACCCGGCGAAGGCCAGCAGCGATTATCTGGGTAAATGGGTCAAGGTACGCGGGGTGATTGTCGACATTCGTCGGAAGAGCGGTATCGCCGGCAGCTACTATTTTATCGTGACCATGCGAGATGAACAGAATAAAACGGATAAACGTCTTACCTTTAATTTTGGCTCGCATAACAGCGCAGACGTAGAGGCTTTAAGCAACGGCAGCGTCGCTACGATCGTCGGCCAGGTTCATCAGGTGCAAGATTCCACGATCCCGACGCTACAGAATCCTAAGGTGGTTAAATAACGGTAGCTGACCGATAAGCCGCCTTCTTTTGGTATAGCGTCGTGGACAGTTATTCATCCGCGTCACGGGTTCAGATAGCAAAAACCCCGCCGAAGCGGGGTTTTGACATAAAAAAGGTGAAACTGACCGATGAGCCGCGTTCTTTTGGTATAGCGTCGTGGACAGTTATTCATCCTTTCTCCGCTATTCGAATAGCAAAAACCCCGCCGGAGCGGGGCTTTTGCGTAAAAGGTGAAACTGACCGATAAGCCGGGTTCTGTCGTGGACAGTCATTCATCTAGGCCAGCAATCGCTCACTGGCTCAAGCAGCCTACCCGGGTTCAGTACGGGCCGTACCTTATGAACCCCTATTTGGCCTTGCTCCGGGTGGAGTTTACCGTGCCGCGGACTGTTACCAGCCGCGCGGTGCGCTCTTACCGCACCCTTTCACCCTTACCTGATCCCGCTTGCGCGGGCCATCGGCGGTTTGCTCTCTGTTGCACTGGTCGTGGGCTGTGACACCCCCCAGGCGTTACCTGGCACCTTGCCCTATGGAGCCCGGACTTTCCTCCCCTCCGCCCGTCTCCCCCCGAAGGAGGACGACGACGAAGCGGCGACTGTCTGGTCAGCTTCGGCGCGCAGTATAGAGGGTTTACCGCCCGTTGTCATCCCTCAGTGGTCATCCCAACCTGCAGGGTGGCAGCAATATTACGCGACGCCCGGTAAATATTATCAAACGCCCCGCGAAATGCCTCTTCCAGCGTCGAAACGGAAGTTAACACGCTGAATACGGCATCGATACCGTGCTGGTGAACCACGCCGACATCGTGAGCCAAGCTGCCAGCAATACCGATCACCGGCTTACGGTATTTCTTCGCCACCCGAGCCACCCCCACCGGCACCTTACCGTGAACAGACTGGCTATCGAGCCGCCCTTCCCCGGTGACCACCAGTGAGCAGTCATGGATCTGCTCTTCCAGCTTCAGCGCCTCGGTAACGATCTCAATCCCGCTGCGCAGCTCCGCATTGAGAAAGGCCATCAGCGCCGCGCCCATGCCGCCGGCCGCTCCCGCGCCAGGGATCGACTTCACGTCCACCTGCAGCGACGCCTTAATGACGTCGGCATAATGCGCCAGATTACGATCCAGCTCGACGATCATCGCCTCGGTCGCCCCTTTCTGTGGGCCAAAGATCCGCGACGCCCCACGCTCGCCCACCAGCGGATTGGTAACATCGCAGGCCACGTGGATCATCCTGTCACGTAAGCGCGGATCGATGGCGGAAAGATCGATCCGGCTCAGACGGCTCAAACTGCCCCCGCCATGGCCGAGCTCTTGTCCCTCGGCGTCACAGAGGCGGGCNNCCTGCATCATACCCGCCCCACCGTCGTTGGTCGCACTACCGCCGATGCCGATAATGATCCGTTCCGCACCATGCTCCAGCGCCTGTAATATTAGCTCCCCGGTACCCCGTGAAGTGGTGATGAGCGGGTTACGTTTGTCGGGCGGAACGAGCCCCAGACCGCTGGCTGCCGCCATCTCAATAAACGCGGTGACGCCGTCGCCGGACATGCCCCAGCAGGCCTTCACTCTCTCACCCAGCGGACCCGTTACCCATGCGAAATGTTCCTTTCCCTGCGTGGCGGCAATCATGGCTTCCACCGTTCCCTCGCCGCCGTCGGCGACGGGCAGGGAAACATACTGTGCATCAGGGAAAATTTCCCGAAATCCTTTTTCTATCGCCTGAGCTACCTCGCTGGCAGAAAGGCTTTCTTTGTAAGAGTCTGGGGCAATGACGATTTTCATAATTTTGTAGCCTGACAGTGCCGCGCAAGGCAAGCATAACAGGGCGCGCAGGGCGCCCTTCTTGTTAGCGAGTGACTTCCACTTTCGCCAGTTTTTCGTAATAGCACGCCAGCGCGCTATGGTCTGCAGTGCCGAGACCGTCCGCGCGCAGCGCCTGCATCATCTCCATCACCGCCGCCGTCAGCGGCAGTTGGGCGCCCACGCCGTGTGAGGTATCCAACGCATTGGCCAGATCTTTAATATGCAGGTCGATACGGAAACCCGGTTTGAAGTTACGGTCCATCACCATCGGGGCTTTCGCATCCAGCACGGTACTGCCCGCCAGACCGCCGCGAATAGCCTGATAAACCAGATCCGGATTGACGCCGGCTTTAGTCGCCAGGGTCAGCGCTTCAGACATCGCCGCGATGTTCAGCGCGACAATCACCTGGTTAGCCAGTTTGGTGACGTTGCCCGCGCCAATATCGCCGGTATGCACTACGGAGCCGGCCATCGCTTTCATCAGATCGTAGTATTTATCGAAGATCGCTTTATCGCCGCCGACCATGACCGACAGCGTGCCGTCGATGGCTTTCGGTTCGCCGCCGCTCACCGGCGCATCCAGCATATCAATACCTTTGGCTTTCAGCGCTTCGCTGATTTCCCGACTCGCCAGCGGCGCAATGGAGCTCATATCGATCACCACGGTGCCCGGTTTCGCCCCTTCAATAATGCCGTTTTCACCCAGCGCCACCTCTTTAACATGCGGAGAGTTCGGCAGCATGGTGATGATCACCTCGCACTGTTCGGCAATCGCTTTCGGCGTCGTCGCGGTCTCAGCGCCAGCGGCGATCACGTCGGCAATCGCTTCCGGGTTACGGTCAGACACCACCAGCGAGTAACCCGCTTTCAGCAAATTTTTGCTCATCGGTTTGCCCATAATGCCAAGACCGATAAAACCTACTTTGATTGTCATAATGTTCTCTCTCTTCATCCTGGTGATTATTTTTTAAACGCGTCGGCAAGTTTCTGGGTTGCAGAACGGAAGACGCCCAGATCGCTGCCAACGGCGACGAAGGTCGCGCCCCATTCCAGATAGCGGCGCGCATCGGCTTCCACTGGCGCCAGAATGCCGCTTGGCTTACCGTGCTTCTTCGCGCTGGCGAAGATATGTTGGATAGCGCGCTGCACCTCAGGATGGGAGGCATTGCCCAAATGGCCTAAGGCGGCGGCCAGGTCGCTCGGGCCGACAAACACACCGTCCACGCCCTCGGTCGCGGCAATCGCCTCGACGTTGTCCACTCCGGTCTGGCTCTCAATCTGCACCAGAATGGAAATGTTCTTGTTGGACTGGGCGAAGTAGTCCGGCACGGTGCCAAACATATTGCCGCGGTGGGAAACGGAGACCCCGCGGATCCCTTCCGGCGGATAACGGGTCGAAGCCACCGCCTGCGCCGCCTGTTCAGCCGTCTCGACAAACGGCACCAGGAAGTTATAGAAGCCGATGTCCAGCATGCGCTTGATGATGATGGGTTCATTGGTCGGCACACGGACTACCTGCGCGCTGGAGCTACCTTTCAGGGCCATCAGCTGCGGAATGAGCGTGGTGACGTCGTTTGGCGCGTGTTCCGCGTCCAGCACCAGCCAGTCGAACCCCGCCAGACCCAGCACCTCGGTGCTAATCGGGTTAGCCAAAGCGCACCAGCAGCCAATCTGCACCTGATGCGCCGCCAGCGCGGCCTTAAATTTGTTCGGAAAAATTGCGTTATCCATGATTTTTACCTTGCGTTAATCGTTGCTTACTTCTGCAATTCCATACGTTTGATATCGCCAACCACAAACAGGTAGCAGACCATCATCATCAGCGCGGAGCCGCCAACAAAAATCAGTGCGCCATTAAATGAGTGCAGTTCGCTCACGATATAGCCAATAACCAGCGGCGTGGCGATCGAGGCCACATTGCCAAAGACGTTGAATACCCCGCCGCACAGGCCAACAATCTCCTTCGGCGCGACATCCGAGATAACCGGCCAGCCCAGCGCGCCAAAGCCTTTGCCAAAGAACGCCAGCGCCATCAGCGTAATGACCAGCGGCGTGCTGGCCGTGTAGTTACACAGGATGATGGACGACGCCAGCAGCATTCCCAGCACAATGGGCAGCTTACGCGCAAAAGTCAGCGTGCAGCCGCGGCCAATCAGATAATCCGAAAACAGCCCGCCCAGTACGCCGCCAGCAAAGCCAAACAGCGCCGGAATCGAAGCCACAAACCCCACTTTCAGAATCGACATTCCCTTGTCCTGCACGAGGTAGATCGGAAACCACGTCAGGAAGAACCATGTAATGGTATTCAGGAAATACTGACCGAAAAATACGCCTAACATCATTCGGTTAGTCAGCAACTGGCGGATATAGTCCATCTTCGGCCCGGCCGCCGGGGTGGCCTCTTTTTTATGGTCCATATCGACCACTGCGCCGCCTTCTGAGATATATTTCAGCTCCGCGGCGGACATTCGCGGATGATCGGTGGGGTTATGCACAAACTTCACCCAGATGATGGTGAGCACAAACCCTATTATCCCCATCACGGTAAAGACATGTTCCCAGCCCAGCGCGAAGGTCAGCCAGCCGAGCAGCGGCGAGAACAGAGCCAGCGAGAAGTACTGAGCGGCATTAAAGATAGCTGAAGCCGTACCCCGCTCTTTGGCCGGAAACCAGGCCGCCACAATGCGGGCGTTGGCGGGAAACGAGGGCGCTTCGGAAAAGCCCAGCATAAAACGCATAAAGAACATGGAGACCCCGGCCCAGGCGAGCGGGAACACATCAATAAAGCCTTGCAGGAAGGTAAACAGTGACCAGAAAAACAGACTGTATGAGTAAACCTTTTTCGAGCCAAATTTATCCAGCAGCCAGCCGCCAGGGATCTGCATCAGCAGATAAGCCCAGCCGAAGGCGGAAAAAATGTATCCCATCGACACCGCGCTGAGCCCCAGCTCTTTCGCGACTTCAGTACCGGCGATAGACAAGGTCGCGCGGTCGCCATAGTTCACTGCCGTCACCACAAATATCATCAACAGAATTAAATAGCGGGTCGGTATTCCTTTTTTTTCATCTAATGTAGAATCCAAAATCATTTAGACATTCCTCGGGCACAGAACACCTTTTATAATTGTTTTAAGTGGTTTCTGATTTATTTAAAAGACGATATTGAAACTGTCTATTCGCATATCGATCACCTCAAAAACATGACTCAGTATAATCAGCACGCCCCCGCCAGACACTATGCATACCCACAATATAAAGTTATTATTTAAAGCCATAATTGTGCTTATGCCATAAGTCATGGGCGCTAATCCACACTTCTTACGATTGCCTGCCCTGCAGAGGTTAGCGTCATAAAAAGGAGTGATGACGATCACATTTTAAAATCAACTCAGCTGACATCCTTTATTCCATCATACTGATACGTAGCAAATGAATTAGCGTTTTATTTTATTATTAGCACCTGTTTGGAGATGACTGGACAATGGCTGACATTGCAATTCGACAACAATCGCCGACCGCGTTTTATATTAAAGTTGACCCGACAGATAATGTGGCGATTATTGTCAACGATCGCGGCTTAACCGCCGGAACGCGTTTCCCGGACGGCCTGACGCTCGTCGAGCATATCCCGCAGGGTCACAAAGTTGCCCTGGTGGATATCCCCGCCCATGGTGAAATCATCCGCTACGGCGAAGTCATTGGCTATGCCGTACGCGATATCCCGCAGGGAAGCTGGATTGACGAGTCGCTGGTGGAGCTGCCCACCGCCCCGCCGCTGAATACCCTGCCGCTGGCCACTAAAGTGCCTGAACCGCTACCGCCGCTGGAAGGTTACACCTTCGAAGGCTACCGCAATGCTGACGGCAGCGTGGGTACCAAGAATCTGCTGGGTATTACCACCAGCGTGCACTGCGTCGCTGGCGTGGTCGATTACGTGGTTAAAATCATTGAACGCGACCTGCTGCCAAACTATCCCAACGTCGATGGCGTGGTGGGCCTGAATCATCTCTACGGCTGCGGCGTGGCGATTAATGCGCCGGCGGCGGTAGTGCCGATTCGCACCATTCATAATATCGCCCTCAACCCAAACTTCGGCGGCGAGGTGATGGTCATTGGCCTCGGCTGTGAGAAGCTGCAGCCGGAACGCCTGCTGCAGGGCACGGAAGACGTCAAAAGTATCCCGGTGGACAGCGCCAGCATCGTCAGCCTGCAGGATGAAAAGCATGTTGGTTTTAAATCGATGGTCGATGACATTCTGCAGGTCGCCGAGCGCCACCTGGCGAAACTGAACCAGCGCCAGCGGGAAACCTGCCCGGCCTCTGAGCTGGTGGTCGGGATGCAGTGCGGCGGCAGCGACGCCTTTTCAGGCGTGACCGCCAACCCGGCGGTAGGTTACGCGTCCGACCTGCTGGTGCGCTGCGGCGCGACGGTGATGTTCTCAGAAGTGACCGAAGTACGCGACGCCATTCATCTGTTGACGCCGCGGGCGATTAACGAAGAGGTCGGTAAACGTCTGCTGGAAGAGATGGCCTGGTACGATAACTATCTTGATATGGGCAAAACCGACCGCAGCGCCAACCCCTCCCCCGGCAACAAGAAAGGCGGTCTGGCCAACGTGGTGGAAAAAGCGCTGGGGTCGATTGCCAAATCAGGGAAAAGCGCCATCGTTGAGGTGCTCTCTCCGGGGCAGCGTCCGACCAAACGCGGCCTCATTTACGCCGCAACCCCCGCCAGCGATTTTGTCTGCGGCACCCAGCAGGTAGCCTCTGGCATCACGGTGCAGGTATTCACCACCGGTCGCGGTACGCCGTACGGACTGATGGCGGTACCGGTGATAAAAATGGCGACCCGTACCGAGCTGGCCAACCGCTGGTATGACTTAATGGACATTAACGCCGGGACCATCGCCACTGGCGAAGAGACGATTGAGGATGTCGGGCGGAAGCTGTTCGAATTTATTCTCGACGTCGCCAGCGGACGCAAAAAAACCTTCTCCGATCAATGGGGCCTGCACAACCAGCTGGCGGTATTTAACCCGGCGCCGGTAACCTGATCGAGAGCGTAAGGATTTAACCACTTTTAGCCCGGATCTATCCGGGCTTGTTGGTTAGGGATGCTGGGCGGCAAGAAAAGCGCTGATCTCCGCCTGCGTCGAGGTGCCTTCCATGGGGCCGCGTTGGCTAATCGCCAGCGAGCCGCTGGCGTTTGCCCATCTCAGCGCCTCCCGGGGCGTGGCGCCATTGAGGAACAGACTAACAAAAGTGGCGCCAAAGCAATCCCCGGCACCAGTCGGATCCACCACCGGCACGCTGAAGCCGGCGACATGGTGCGTCTCGTTGGCGCTAAAGTAGCTTGCGCCACGCGGCCCGCGTTTAATCACCACATGCTTCACGCCGCGTTTCAGTAGCTTATCAACCAGGACCTGCTCATTGCGTTCCGGATTGAGACCAAAGTAATCCAGCTCGCCATCGCTCGGCAGGAAGATATCGGTGTAGTCGAGAATATATTCAAAGGCCTGCGACATCTCCGGGATGTTCAGCATCTCTTTGCGAATATTTGGGTCGAACGATACTGTGCCGCTGCGGCCTTTAATGTTTTCAATCGCTTTACGCATCGCATCGATAATACGGAACGAGAATAGCGATGACCCCATAATATGAAAATGCTGACACTGATTTAGCAACGCTTCGTCAATGTGGTCGGCAGTCAGCAGACCGCAGGCGCTGTTAGGCATATTAAAAATAAAATCGCGCTGCGCCTGGCTACGATAGCTGACGAAGGCGCTACCGGTAGTCGCTTTCTGCAGCATAGCGATGCCGTTGACGTTGACGCCGTCTTTCTCCAGCCGCGCAATATTCATCTCGCCAAATGCGTCGTTGCCCACACAGCTAAACAACACGGAGCCGAAACCCAGCTTTGCCACCTGATCGGCAAATATTGCCGGCGCCCCGCTGGGATAGGGCCCCCAAAATTCACCGGGACGGGAAAACCCCTGATTCTCTTCCTTGGCGAGAAACTCCACCAGCAGCTCGCCGATGGTGCAAATGGTTACGTTCATCACCGCTCCTGGTTTGTCTTATGCAAAGCCGTGTTGAGCCATGTCAGGCATTCATTGTTGGTATAGCTGTTGGTCAAACCCGCGGCGAGGAAGCAGGCATGGTACTCTGCCGCGACGACCTGAGGGGTCACGACGCTGCTGATCTGCTGTAATTCACCCACAGCATAACGTTTCTCGCCATAGACCGGCCGGGAAGCGACAATCGCAATGACTCGTTTACTCTGGGCCACCGCTTCGCTTAACAAATGTGCCGTAACCTCGTTACGCACGCTTAGCGTGCCGTCTTCAGCAATGTGGTCCACCGCTATCAGCGCACGTGAAGGGCGGTAATGACCCAACGCCTTCAGCGCCAGTTCGCCCTCCACAATCCGCCCCTGACCGGACAACACCCCGCCAAGCAGAACGGTTTCCCCATTTAAAAACTCCTGCGCCAGCGCGACGTGGCCCAGATCATTTAATAGCAGGCAAAGCTCTTCTCTGTTGGCCAGAAAGGGGATCACTTTACGCAAAATGGAACCCTGGCCTAGAAACAGCGTTTCGCCATTTTCTATCTGCGCCGCCACCTGGCGAGCCATTTCCGTCTCCAGCGCTTTATCTCTGACGGCAGGCGCTTCTCGGGTCATCGCAACCGGCGCGCCAGCCTGGGCGGTATAAATCGCCCCGCCAAAAGAGCGTTTCAAGTAGCCCTGCTGCTCGAGGTAGTTGAGATCGTTACGGATTGTCACCCCGGAAACAGCCAGCATTTCTGCCAGATCGTCGACTTTGATCTCGCCGTTCTTACGAACGATCTCTGCGATGTCCAAGCGCCTTTTCAGCAGGCTGGTTGACGGTTTTGCCACGGTTTATGCCTTATTATTTTCTCCTGGAATAACTTTCATTTTTAAATTTCCCTGGTGCAATGTCAAACCGCGGCTGTATACCCACTCCGCCATAAATAAAATAATCAATAATAATCATATTGTTACAAAAGCACACCTTCCCGGCGAAAACTTTAAAAAAGAAACATTAAAAATATTATTAACTTTCATTTTAAAAATCAATTCATCATTGTGTGCGGTTGATCACACCTAAAAGCCGAGACGATCGTTACATTACTTTCAAATTGAAGGTTATTAGAGACAAATAACTTACAGCCTGAAAGTAGAGGACTAAAATGTACATCATTTCCAGTAAAAACATGCTGTTGAAAGCTCAACGACAGGGTTATGCCGTGCCGGCTTTCAATATCCATAACCTCGAAACCATGCAGGTCGTCGTTGAAACGGCAGCTGAGCTACGCTCCCCCCTGATCCTTGCCGGCACGCCCGGTACCTATAGCTATGCCGGCACCGGCAACGTGGTAGCGATCGCCCGCGATCTGGCGAAAAAGTGGGATCTCCCGCTCGCTCTGCACCTCGATCATCATGAGGATCTGGCTGATATCACGCGCAAAGTCCAGGCAGGGATCCGCTCGGTCATGATCGATGGCTCTCACTCGCCGTTCGAAGAGAACGTGGCGCTGGTAAAAAGCGTGGTGGAGTTGAGCCACCGCTATGATGCCAGCGTAGAAGCCGAGCTGGGCCGTCTGGGCGGGGTAGAAGACGATCTGGTGGTCGATGCTAAAGATGCGCTCTATACCAACCCCGAACAGGCCCGCGAATTTGTCGCTCGTACCGGTATTGATTCGCTGGCCGTTGCCATCGGTACCGCGCATGGCCTTTACACCGCCGAACCGAAGCTTGATTTTGAGCGCCTGGCGGCTATTCGCGACCGCGTTGACGTTCCGCTGGTCCTGCATGGCGCTTCCGGCCTGCCGGATAGTGATATTCGCCGCGCCATTTCTCTGGGCGTCTGCAAAGTCAACGTCGCCACCGAACTAAAAATTGCTTTCTCGGATGCGCTGAAAGCCTACTTCCTGGAAAATCCGGGCGCCAACGATCCTCGCCACTATATGAAACCGGCGAAAGCGGCAATGAAAGAGGTCGTTCGCAAAGTGATTCACGTTTGTGGCTGCGAAGGACAACTGTAATCAGCGGATCGAAGGAGCCTTGTCGTGATCCACACCCTGACACTGAATACCGCGATTGATATGAATATCTTTTGCGATCCGCTCCAGCCGGCGGCAGTCAACCGCACCCGGCAGACGGAATATTGCCCGAATGGTAAAGGGGTTAACGTCTCGCTGGTATTACATCATTACCAGCAGCCAACCCATGTCATGGGCATATTCGGCGGTTTTACCGGCCGCTATATCGTTGAGGAACTACGCAAACAGCATATTAACGTCACGCCGGCATGGGTCGCTGAACCCACCCGTATTAATATTTTTATTAACGACGGCAGCGATGAATACAAACTGGTAAATCCCGGCGCGCGGATTGACGATGAAGGAAAAGAACAAATTCTTCATCATTTACAGTGCGTCACGCCTGGTGATTATTTAGTTATCAGCGGCAGTCTGCCACCGGGAATAGAGAGCCGGTTTTATAGCGAGATTCTGGTGCTGTGTCAGCAAAAAGGGTGTGAAGTCATCTTAGATATCAGCCACCCGGTGCTGCGCCAGCTGTTGGAGTGGCGTCCGCTATTGATTAAGCCCAATGACGACGAGCTGAAAGAGATCTTTGGTCTGGATGTCAGCAGCCCCCGGCGGGTACGCGAAGCAATGCAAACGCTCCACCAGCTCGGGGCTCGCAATGTTCTGCTGACCCTTGGCGCGCAAGGGCTCTATTTTTCGAACGGCGCGCAACTGTGGTTCTGCTCGGCACCGAAAATCGAACTGGTCAGCTCGGCCTGCGCCGGCGATGCCGCGCTGGGTGCATTCCTCAGCCATTGGCTTAACACAGACGATATTCCCCAGGCCCTGGCGCTGGCCAGCGCCACCGGCGCTGATGTGGCCGCCTCCGCCGGGCTGGGTAAATTAAACCGTACGCAAGAATTATTACAACAACTTCAGATCGTCCAATTATAAAGGTCCGATTATGAAAAAAATTATTGCCGTGACCGGCTGCCCTACAGGTATTGCTCATACATTTATGGCTGAAGAGGCCTTAAAAACCGCAGCGAAAAAATTAAATGTTGAAATAAAAGTCGAAACCAATGGCGCTTCCGGCGTAGAAAACGCCATTACGCCGGAAGACCTGAAGGATATTTATGGCGTGATTATCGCTGCCGATAAAGATGTTAATGCCGAACGTTTTAATGGTTTACCGGTTATTGAGGTGCCGGTTAAAGAAGCCATTCACCATCCGGCGGAATTAATTAATAAAGTCGTTAACGGTCAGGCGCCGCGTCGTCAGGGATTCTCCGCGGCAACGGATCCAGACGAGAAATATGAGCGAGAATCGTTCGGCCGACAGATTTACAAACATCTGATGAGCGGCGTTTCCAACATGCTACCGTTCGTTGTCGCCGGCGGGATCTTAATCGCTGTTTCTTTCTTATGGGGTATCTACTCCGCCGACCCGAATTCACCGCAGTATAATGTGATTGCCGCCACGCTGATGAAAGTCGGTCAGCAGGCGTTCTCGATCATGGTGCCGGTGTTTACCGCCTACATTGCCTGGTCGATATCTGGCCGCCCTGGCATGGTTGCCGGTTTTGTCGGCGGTCTGCTGGCGAACGCCACAGGCGCCGGATTCCTCGGTGGGATCATCGCCGGTTTTGCCGCCGGGTATTTTATGCTGCTGATCCGTCATCTGCTCGACGGTCTGCCGCGCCAGTACGAAGGGCTGAAGTCGATCTTTATTATGCCGCTGATAGGCGTCCTGGTGATCGGCGTGATGATGGTCCTGCTCGGCCAGCCGGTGGCAGCGATCAACAATGGCATGATGAACTGGCTCAGCTCTTTACAGGAAGCCAACCCGATCCTGCTGGGGATCGTGGTAGGCGCAATGTGCTCCTTCGACTTCGGCGGGCCGGTCAACAAAGCGGCCTATGTCACCGGTACGTTGCTGCTGGGTCAAGGTAACTACTTTTTTATGGCCGGTGTATCTGCCGCCTGCATCACGCCGCCGCTGGTCATCGCTCTGGCGACCACGTTCTTTCCGAAAGGCTTTAGCGAGGAGGAACGCGCCGCCGGGATGGTCAACTATATCCTCGGCTGTACGCACATTACCGAAGGTGCGATTCCCTTTGCCGCCAAGGATCCGCTGCGGGTGATCCCGATGATGATGATCGCCTCCTCAATTTCTGCGGTACTCAGCTACAGCCTGCATATTCAGGTTCCGGCACCGCACGGCGGCTTCTTAATCCTGCCGCTGGTCAGTAAACCGTTGATGTGGGTGCTGTGCATTCTCGCCGGTTCCGCCTGCGGGGCACTTATGCTGGGATGCTGGCGGCTGTGGCAAAAACGCACTGACAAAGCGACAGCTCTTGCTGGCGCCATGAAATAAGGAGCAAGCTATGCAACTAACTTTTGCCGATATTTGTTTCGATCGTCAGGTCAAAACGAAAGACGAGGCGCTACAGCGTGTCGTTGCAGCCCTGACCCATGCCGGACATACGCGGGCAGACTATCTACAAGGCATGCGCGAGCGCGAGGGGCAAATCAGCACCTATCTGGGCAACGGCATTGCCATTCCCCACGGTACGCCGCACAGTCGCGACGCAGTGCTTAAAACGGGCGTTAAGGTGCTGGCTTGTCCGCAGGGGGTTGACTGGGGTGAGGAGCAAACCGCCTATCTGATTGTCGGTATCGCGGCTCAGGACAATGAGCATCGCGATATTTTGCGCCAGCTCACCCATGCTCTGGGCGATGATCGAGTACCTGAGGCGCTGACGCGCGCTGATACCCCCCAGGCGGTGCTGGAAATTCTCGCCGGCGACATTCCTCTGCCAGCAGGCGAAGAACCACAACCCGCGCCGCAATTTGACGAAGAGGCCACCTTTACCCTGCGTAATCCGCACGGGCTACATGCCCGTCCCAGCGCGGTGCTGGTGAAAGCCGTCAAGCAGTGGCGATCGCAAATCCGGGTCGAAAACCTTGATACGCGCTCCGCCATTGTTGATGCCAAGAATCTGATGCGCGTCGTATCGCTGGGCGCCAAACAGGGTCATCGTCTGCACTTTATGGCCAGCGGCAACGATGCGCAGCAGGCGTTAAAAGCCATTGGTGACGCTTTTAACGCCGGTCTCGGCGAAATTGCCGCCCAGCCGCAGCAGGTCTCCCAGGAAGCCGTCAAAACGAAACGCAGCTGGCTATCCCGAATATTTAGTTAATTTTCAATCAATTAAAAACGCCCTATCTTCCTGGTCAGGGCGTTTTTGTCTCGAAAGACGATACCTTTCACTGCGTTACAACACTATTTATCGATGCAGATCACAAATCAAAACAAAGCCATTTGCGACCAAAACAAAACATAACGAATATATTCGAAAGAAAACGGAGGTTGTAAATGAAAGACATTATCACTCGCCATAAGTCAGGCGAACATATCGGCATCTGTTCAGTATGTTCGGCGCATCCGCTGGTTATCGAAGCGGCGTTACGTTTCGACCTGTCGACCAACAATAAGGTGCTGATCGAAGCGACGTCCAACCAGGTGAATCAGTTTGGTGGCTACACCGGCATGCAGCCGGCCGATTTCCGCGACTTCGTCTACAACATCGCGCGTACCGTCGGTTTTCCGGCGGAGCGCATTATTCTTGGCGGCGACCATCTTGGACCGAACTGCTGGCAAGACGAACCGGCCGCCGTGGCGATGGAAAAATCAATCGACCTGATCAAAGCCTACGTCGCCGCCGGCTTTAGTAAAATCCATCTCGATGCATCAATGTCCTGTGCTGACGATCCGGTGCCGCTGAATCCTGGTGTGGTTGCTGAGCGCGCCGCTCGCCTGTGTCAGGCTGCCGAGGAGACCGCCAGCGATGAGCAAAAGCGCCACCTGACCTACGTCATCGGGACCGAAGTTCCGGTTCCCGGCGGCGAGGCCAGCACCATCGGCAGCGTACATGTCACCCGGGCGCAGGATGCCGCCGCGACGCTCGAAACCCATGAAGCCGCCTTCCGTAAGCTGGGGCTCGACGCCGCGCTGGAGCGAGTTATCGCCATCGTCGTGCAGCCCGGCGTGGAGTTCGACCATACGCAAATCATTCATTACCAGCCGCAGGAAGCGAAAGCGCTCTCCGCCTGGATCGAAAGCACCCCGATGGTCTACGAAGCGCACTCTACCGACTACCAAACCCGCCAGGCTTATCGTGCGCTGGTCCGCGACCACTTCGCCATTCTGAAAGTCGGCCCGGCGCTCACCTTTGCCCTGCGTGAAGCCATCTTTGCCCTCGCCCAAATGGAAAATGAGCTGATCGCCCCGGAGTCTCGCAGTCGCGTGATGGAGGTGATCGACGAAGTGATGCTTAACGAACCCGGCTACTGGAAAAAATACTATCGCCCCACCTGGAGCCAGGCGATGGTCGATATCCACTTCAGCCTTTCCGACCGTATCCGTTATTACTGGCCGCATCCGCGTATTCGCCAAAGCGTTGAGAAACTTATCGCTAATCTGACCGACGCTAAGCTACCGCTGGGGCTTATCAGCCAGTATATGCCGGTGCAGTTTGAACGACTGTCGCTGAATGAACTGAACGCCGAGCCGCACGCGCTGATCCTCGACAAAATCCAGGATGTCCTGCGTGCCTATCGCTACGGCTGTTCTTCTGAAACCGCGTGAAGTTAAGAGGATATATGAGTCAACTGTTTGTTCGTACCGGCATTCATTTCAGTTCCAGTCAGCAGGCACTGGAACACGTTGGCGCAGAGATGCTGGCGCGAGGCGTCGTACATGACAGCTACCCCGCCGCCCTGCTCGAACGCGAAGCGACTTTTCCCACCGGCATCGCCCTGGAGAAGCATGCTGTCGCTATCCCGCACTGCGAAGCGATCCACGCGAAATCACCGGCCATTTACCTGATACGTCCGGACATGCCGGTCTCTTTTCAGCGCGCTGACGACGACGGCGAAATCGACGTTTCGCTCATCATCGCGCTGATTGTTGAAAACCCGGCGGCACAGCTGAAGCTGCTGCGCCGGTTATTTAGTGAGCTACAAAATCCGCACACGCTGGAGGCACTGCTCGCCGCTTCCGACGATCGGCTGCCGGTGCGGTTCCAGCAATTAATCCTTGAGCCCGAGCTTAGCGCCGTGGCTTCATAAGATACTGATAATAAAAGGGGTACCCTATGAAACGTAAAGTTATCGTCGCCTGCGGCGGTGCCGTCGCCACCTCCACGATGGCGGCAGAAGAGATTAAAGAGCTGTGTGCAGACCACAATATTGAACTGGATTTGGTGCAGTGCCGGGTCAATGAAATCGAAACCTACATGGACGGTGCGGACCTGATCTGCACCACTGCGCGCGTGGAGCGGACCTTCGGCGACATTCCGGTGGTGCACGGCATGCCATTCGTCTCGGGCGTCGGCATTGAAGCCTTACAACAGAAAATCCTCGGCATCCTCGCGGAGTAAACGCCATGTTTAGCGAAATCATGCGTTATATCCTCGATCTCGGTCCGACGGTGATGCTGCCGATCGTGATCATTATCTTCTCCAAATTACTGGGGATGAAGCTCGGGGATTGTTTTAAATCCGGTCTACATATCGGGATCGGGTTTGTCGGCATCGGGCTGGTCATTGGCCTGATGCTCGACTCCATCGGCCCGGCGGCAAAGGCGATGGCGGAGCATTTCCAGATTAATCTTCACGTGATCGACATCGGTTGGCCGGGTTCATCACCGATGACCTGGGCGTCGCAAATCGCCCTGGTGGCGATCCCGGTGGCCATCGCGGTCAATATCGTGATGCTGGTTACCCGTATGACCCGCGTGGTGAATGTTGATATCTGGAACATCTGGCATATGACCTTTACCGGCGCAATGCTGCATATCGCGACCGGGTCGTACTGGATAGGTATTCTCGGCGTGGTGGTGCATGCTGCTTTTGTGTATAAGCTGGGCGATTGGTTTGCCAAAGATACCCGCGATTTCTTCGGCCTCGAGGGTATTGCGATCCCGCACGGCAGTTCGGCGTATTTAGGGCCAGTTGCCGTCCTCGTGGATACCATCATCGACAAGATCCCCGGTCTTAACCGTATTCACTTTAGCGCCGATGACATTCAGAAACGCTTCGGCCCCTTCGGTGAACCGGTTACCGTTGGCTTCGTCATGGGGCTGGTGATTGGCGCGCTGGCGGGTTACGACCTGAAGGGCATTCTTCAGCTGGCGGTGAAAACCGCAGCGGTGATGCTGCTGATGCCCCGGGTGATCAAACCGATTATGGATGGCCTCACCCCGATAGCCAAACAGGCGCGTAAACGTCTGCAGGCTAAATTCGGCGGCCAGGAATTCCTGATTGGTCTCGATCCGGCGCTGCTGCTCGGTCATACCTCGGTAGTCTCGGCCAGCCTGATTTTCATCCCGCTGACCATTCTTATCGCCGTCGTGGTCCCTGGCAACCAGGTTCTGCCATTTGGTGACCTGGCCACCATCGGCTTCTTCGTAGCGATGGCAGTGGCTGTACATCAGGGCAATCTGTTCCGCACGTTGATTTCCGGGGTCATCATTATGGGAATCACCCTGTGGATCGCCACCCAGACCATTGGCCTGCACACCCAGCTGGCGGCAAACGCCGGGGCCCTGAAAGCCGGCGGCATGGTGGCCTCAATGGACCAGGGTGGTTCGCCGATTACCTGGCTGCTGATCCAGCTCTTTACCTGGCAAAATGTGGTTGGCTTCGCGGTCATCGGCATCATCTATCTGGCCGGCGTTCTACTGACCTGGCGTCGCGCTCGCGGCTTCATCGCCGCGGAAAAAGCAGAAAAAAGCGCTGCCCCGCAACAAAGTACAGGCATGTCTTGATCTAAAAGGGGAGCGTTCGCTCCCCTGAATCTTATAGCTGGAGAATGTTATGAAATCAGTGGTAATCCATGCTGAGGGGAACGTCTGCGTTGAAGAACGCCCTATCCCCACGCTGCAAACGGAAAACGATGTCCTGGTCAAAGTGGTCAGTTCCGGGTTATGCGGCTCCGATATCCCGCGCATTTTCGCCAAAGGGGCGCATTACTACCCTATTACGCTGGGGCACGAATTCAGCGGTTATGTGGAATCCTACGGCGCGGCGGTAACCGACCTGCAGCCCGGCGATGCCGTCGCCTGCGTGCCGCTGCTGCCTTGCTTCCAGTGCCCGCAATGCCAGCGCGAGTATTTCTCTTTATGTAAACAGTATCAGTTCGTCGGCTCACGCAGCGAAGGCGGCAACGCCGAATATGTGGTGGTAAAGCGCGCCAACCTGTTCCGCCTGCCGGACCAGATGCCAATTGATGATGGCGCGTTTATCGAACCGATAACCGTTGGCCTGCACGCTTTTCATCTGGCGCAGGGCTGTGAAGGTAAAAACGTGATTATTATCGGCGCCGGCACCATCGGCCTGCTGGCGCTACAGTGCGCCCGCGAACTGGGCGCCAACAGCGTCACGGCGATCGATATCAATCCGCAGAAGCTGGAGCTGGCCAAAACCCTCGGCGCAACCCATGTGTTCAACAGTCGCGAGATGAGCGGCCAGGCGATTCAGCAGGCGCTGGAATCCATTCAGTTCGACCAGTTAGTCCTCGAGACCGCCGGTACGCCGCAGACCGTCGCGCTGGCGATTGAGGCCGCCGGTCCGCGGGCGCAGCTGGCGTTGGTTGGCACGCTTCATCACGATTTAACCCTCCCGGCAGCCACCTTCGGGCAGATTCTGCGTAAGGAGTTGAATATTGTGGGTAGCTGGATGAACTACTCTGGCCCGTGGCCGGGAGAAGAGTGGCAAACGGCCACCCGTCTGCTGACTGAAAAACGCCTGCAGCTGGCGCCGCTGATCGCCCATCGTGGCGACGCAGAAAGCTTCGCTCGTGCAGTGCAGGCGCTCAACGGCGCGCCAATGCAAGGCAAAATCCTGCTCAAACTCTCTTGACCGCCCGAGCCAGCCATCAGCGCTGGCTCATCCAACCTTTCGAAAATTATCGTTCACCTTTCGTTACCCTTCGATTACACTGAGATGAGTTAATTATCAGGCAAATCAAGATGAACTCATTTGAACGAAGGAACAAAATTGTCGATATGGTGAATACGCAGGGTAGCGTATTGGTTCTAGACCTTTCGAATCTCTTTGGCATCTCTGAGGTAACTATCCGCGCCGATCTCCGCTTACTGGAAGAAAAAGGACTGTTAACCCGTTTTCACGGCGGCGCCGCCCGTGCGGGTAGCGACCTGACCGACGCCGAGAATCAGGAAGTGGTGCTTGAAGACCGCTATCAGCTTGCCAGCGATCCCAAAAAGCGCATCGCCCATGCCGCGGCAGCCATGATCCGTGAAGGTATGACGGTGATCCTCGATAGCGGTAGCACCACTCTTCTTATCGCCGAGGCATTAGTACGGATGACCAATATCACCGTCATCACCAACAGCCTGCCCGCCGCGTTTACTCTGGCAGAAAATAAAGATATCACCCTGGTGGTGTGCGGCGGTACCGTGCGGCACAAAACGCATTCGATGCACGGCACGATTGCCGAACGTTCGCTGCAAGGTATTTGCGCCGATTTGATGTTTGTCGGCGCCGACGGTATCGACGCCACCAATGGCATCACCACCTTTAACGAAGGCTACTCCATCAGCAGCGTGATGGCCGCCGCCGCGCATCAGGTGATCGCCGTGCTCGACGCCAGCAAATTCAATCGCCGGGGCTTTAACCAGGTACTGCCGATGGAAAAGATAGACTGCGTGATCACCGACGACGGCATTAGTGAAAATGACCGTGCAGCGTTAAGCAGCAAAAAGGTGGAACTGAAGATAGTGTAATTGCACGCTGAGTGGAACATCATGGCGGCTGGTTCTACTTAACCAGCCAGCTTCCACCTTTTTTGGCGCCTATGCGAATCAATCTCCCTTTCGCCTGTAGCCCTTGCAGATGACGCTCAACCGTACGTGCTGATATCCCCAAGATCTCCGCCAGCGCTCTCGCCGTTAATTCCGGCTTTTCGGTTAGCAAACGCAAAATTGCGTTTTCCGGTGGGGCTAATTTGACGTCGATTTCTTCCGCCATTTCTTCCGACATTTCTTCCGACACGATGAATGAAGTTTCCAGACCTTCTTTCAGCGCCGCCAGGATATTTTGCAACATCCAGGTCACGAATAGCGTGCAATCACTGGTTTTATCACAAGCACCTAAAATGTCGTAATAACGTTCTTGCTGATGGTGGATCAGCGTTTCAACCGGCAGCCAGGCCAATTCCTGACGCCACTGGCTTAGAATCAACGTCTGCCATAAACGCCCCATCCGACCATTGCCATCAGCGAAAGGGTGAATGAACTCAAACTCGTAGTGAAAAACTGAACTGGCAATTAAAGGATGTAGCTCGGTGTGTTCCAGCCAACTGAGTAAATCAGCGATCAATCTTGGGACCTGGGCAGCAGGCGGAGCCATATGTATCACCTGCGTACCGCGATAAATGCCGACGTTTCCGCCACGTAAAGCGCCAGGACGATCAACCAGCCCGGTCATCAGCGTTTTATGCGCCGTCAGAAGATCGCTAATGTTTGCCGCATGCCATCCGGGCATTAATTCATAAGCACGAATGGCATTTCTCACTTCCTGAATATCCTTAGCCGGCGCCAGAACCCGTTTGCCTTCCAGCAGCGCCGTTACCTGTTCCATGCTCAGGCTATTATGTTCAATCGCGAGTGACGCCTGAATAGTACGAATGCGGTTTTCTTTACGCAGCAACGGCGATGCTTGTCCACGTTTCGCCGACCAATGCCCAAGCAATTCCCCAATCTCAACGACAAGGTTGAGGACCGAGGGTGTGATGCTAAACGGCGGTTGGTAACGGCTCATCGTTTACTCCCCCTGCTGCTCCAGGGCGTACTTATACAACGCATTTTTCTTCACGCCGTGGATATCCGCGGCCAGCGCGGCGGCTTTCTTCAGCGGCAGCTCCGCCTGCAGCAGCGCCAGAGTACGCAGCGCGGCCGCCGGCAGCGCCTCTTCCTGAGCCTTGAAACCTTCGACGATCAGCACCATCTCGCCTTTGCGACGGTTTTCATCTTCCTTCACCCACGCCACCAGCTCACCAATCGGCGCGCCATGGATCGACTCCCAGGTTTTGGTCAGCTCACGAGCCAGCACCACATAGCGGGATTCTCCCAGTACCGCGCAGATATCCTCCAGACTCTCCACCAGACGGTGGGTCGACTCATAGAAAATAAGGGTGCGCGGCTCTTCTTCCAGCGCTTTCAGGGTATCGCGGCGGCCTTTCGATTTCGCCGGCAGGAAGCCTTCATAACAGAAACGGTCGGAAGGCAGGCCGGCGGCGCTCAGGGCGGCGATAGCCGCACAGGGGCCCGGCAGCGGCACCACGCGAATATTCGCTTCGCGGCAGGTGCGCACCAGATGGTAACCAGGATCGTTAATCAGCGGCGTGCCGGCATCGGAAACCAGCGCGATGTTTTGCCCTTCTTTCAGTTTGGCAAGCAGGGTTTCCGCCTTTTGCTGCTCATTATGGTCGTGAAGCGCAAACAAACGGGCGTTTATCGCAAAATGTTGCAGCAGCAAACCGGTATGACGGGTATCTTCCGCTGCAATTAAATCAACGGCTTGCAGCACTTCCAGTGCACGCTGCGTGATATCAGACAGATTTCCTATCGGAGTGGGCACAATATAGAGCTGCCCCTGAGAATTATCCGCTGATTCGTGTTGTTTCATTGTCTCGTCCGTATTGCCGATTTAATATTGAGCATTGAGCCAAAAAAATATCACTGGACACTTATGGTATCGTCAACATTTCTTCGTTCTAAGCCCGCGCGCTGCCTGCCCGTATTGCTGGCGACTCTTATTTTTGCTGGCTGCGGCACCCACACGCAGGATCAAAGCGCGGCGTTTATGCAGGGTACGTCGCAGGCCAACTCCAGTTTCTACTTACAGCAGATGCAGCAAAGCACGAATGATAGCAAGACCAACTGGCAATTACTCGCCAT
Organism: Klebsiella sp. 10; assembly: GCF_018223925.1. Taxonomy (NCBI): domain Bacteria; kingdom Pseudomonadati; phylum Pseudomonadota; class Gammaproteobacteria; order Enterobacterales; family Enterobacteriaceae; genus Klebsiella; species Klebsiella sp. 10. The sequence continues at coordinate 124,687 of NZ_JAGRRB010000012.1, read as the reverse complement.
TCGTGCACTACTGCAGGAAGGGAAGAAGCAGCAGGCTATCGACCTGTTTAACCAGCTGCCGGCGAACCTGAACAGCACTCAGGCCCGTGAACAGTCGCTGCTGGCGGTGGAAGTGAAGCTGGCGCAGAACGATTATCAGGCCGCCCGTAATCTGCTGGCTAAGATCGATCCGACAAACCTTGAGCAGCCTCAGCAGGCGCGCTACTGGCAGGCGCAAATCGATGCCAGCCAGGGCAAACCATCGCTGACCCTGCTGCGCGCCTTAATCGCCCAGCAGCCGCTGCTGAGTGACGCCAAACAGCGTCAGAAAAATATTGATGCGACCTGGCAAGCGCTCACCTCGATGCCCCAGGACCAGGCCAATGCGCTGGTGATCAACGCCGATGAAAATATCCTCCAGGGCTGGCTGGATCTGCAGCGGATGTGGTTTGACAACCGCAACGATCCGACGCTACTGAAAGCGGGCGTTAAAGACTGGCAGACGCGCTATCCGCAAAACCCGGGCGCTAAAATGCTGCCGACGGCGCTTGTGAATATGCAAAACTATAAGCCTGCGTCCATCAACAAGATTGCGCTTTTTCTGCCGCTGAACGGTCAGGCGTCGATCTTCGGCCGCACTATCCAGCAGGGCTTTGAAGCCGCCAAAAACGGCGCGCCGTCGGTGACGGGCAGCGCGGTTCCCGCCCAGGTCGCCCAGGCGGCGAATGTCTCCGGTAATGATGATGTGGTGAGTCCGTCGCAGGCAGAAATCAGCGATCTTACCGCCGCCGGAAGCCGCGCGGATCCGGTTCAGGCCCCGACGCAGGACCAGGCAGCGCCTGCTGCGGAACCGGCAGCCCAGGCGCCGGCAACATCCGCCACGCCGCAGACTACCGCTTCCCCGGCCACCCAGCCGGTTACCGCGCCGGCCGCACAGCCGCAGCCCGTGGTCGCAACCGCCGCTAACCCTTCTGCGGAACTGAAAATTTACGACACCACCAGCCAGCCGATAAGCCAGCTGCTCGCCCAGGCGCAGCAGGATGGCGCCACCCTGGTGGTTGGGCCGTTGCTGAAAGAAAACGTTGAAGAGGTTATCAAGAGCAACACGCCGCTCAATGTGCTGGCCCTCAACCAGCCGGAAAAAGTCGAAAGCCGCGCTAACCTCTGCTATTTCGCGCTTTCTCCGGAAGACGAAGCGCGTGACGCCGCCCGACATATCCACCAACAGGGGAAACAGACCCCGCTGCTGCTGGTTCCGCGCGGCGCGCTGGGCGATCGTGTAGTTAGCGCTTTTGCCGACGAGTGGCTGAAGCTGGGCGGCGCCAGCGTCCTGCAGCAGCGTTTTGGATCCACGGCCGAGCTGCGCGCCGGCGTGAACGGCGGCGGGGGCATTGCGCTGAGCGGCACCCCGGTCTCCACCCTGCCATCAGCGCAGAACAGCATCCTCGGCAGTGCGGATGAGATGCCGGTAAGCAGCGGCGGCAGCGTCGATGCGGCCTATATCCTCGCCACCCCGGAACAGATTGCCTATATCAAACCGATGATCGCCATGCGCAACGGCAGCCAGAGCAATGTCACCCTGTACGCCAGCTCGCGCAGCGCCCAGGGCACCGCGGGGCCGGATTTCCGTCTGGAGATGGAAGGCTTGCAGTATAGTGAGATCCCAATGCTGGCCGGCAGCAATCCGTCGCTAATGCAGCAGGCGCTGTCTACGGTGCGTAATGACTACTCGCTGGCGCGTCTGTATGCCATGGGCGCTGACGCCTGGTCACTGGCAAATCACTTCACGCAAATGCGCCAGACGCCTGGCTTCGAGCTGAACGGCAATACCGGCGATCTGACGGCCAACCAGGATTGCGTGATTAACAGGAAACTGTCATGGCTCAAGTACCAGCAGGGAAAAATCGTTCCGGCCAGCTAAGCAAACAGACCGGCGATGCCTGGGAAAACCAGGCTCGCCGCTGGCTGGAAGGCCAGGGCCTGCGTTTTATCGCCGCCAATGCCCGCGAGCGTGGCGGCGAAATTGACCTTATCATGCGCGACGGCACGGTCACCGTTTTTATCGAAGTGCGCTACCGCCGTAGCGCCCGGTACGGTGATGCGGCAGCCAGCGTCACTCCGCAAAAACAACAACGACTGCTTAAAGCCGCCCGTTTGTGGCTCTGCCGACAGAATGGGAGCTTTGAGACTGTGGATTGCCGTTTCGATGTGGTAGCCTTCACCGGAAACGACATCCAATGGCTAAAAAACGCCTTTGGCGAATAGCGTAATACCAGAAGTAAGGGATCCCGTGCTCGACAGAATCAAAGCCTGCTTTACCGAAAGCATTCAAACCCAAATTGCCGCAGCGGAAGCACTCCCGGACGCCATCTCCCGGGCGGCGATGACGCTCGTCCAGTCCCTGCTTAACGGCAACAAAATCCTCTGTTGTGGTAATGGCACCTCCGCCGCCAACGCACAGCATTTTGCTGCCAGCATGATTAATCGCTTTGAAACGGAACGCCCTGGTTTACCTGCCATTGCACTAAATACCGATAATGTGGTCTTAACCGCCATCGCTAACGATCGCCTGCATGACGAGATCTACGCCAAGCAGGTGCGCGCCCTGGGACACGCCGGCGATGTGCTGCTGGCGATCTCTACGCGCGGAAACAGTCGGGACATCGTCAAGGCGGTGGAAGCCGCCGTGACCCGCGACATGACCATCGTCGCGTTAACCGGCTATGACGGCGGTGAGCTGGCGGGCCTGTTAGGTCAACAGGATGTCGAAATCCGCATCCCCTCCCATCGCAGCGCGCGTATCCAGGAGATGCACATGCTGACCGTCAACTGTCTGTGCGATTTGATAGATAACACTCTTTTTCCACACCAGGACGATTAAGGAGAACACATGAAGGCTCTCTCGCCCCTCGCCATCCTGCTTTCTGCACTACTGCTGCAGGGCTGCGTTGCCGCCGCGGTAGTCGGAACGGCAGCAGTCGGCACCAAAGCCGCAACGGACCCGCGTACGGTGGGAACCCAGGTCGATGACAGTACCCTGGAACTGCGCGTCAATAGCGCCTTGTCGAAAGATGAACAGATTAAGAAACAGGCCCGTATCAACGTCACCGCTTATCAGGGCAAAGTTCTGCTGACCGGCCAGTCGCCGACGCCGGACCTCTCCGCGCGCGCCAAGCAAATCGCCATGGGCGTGGAAGGAACCACGGAAGTGTTTAATGAAGTGCGCCAGGGCCAGCCGATTGGTTTAGGCACCGCCTCGTCTGATACCTGGATTACCACCAAGGTGCGTTCGCAGCTCCTGAGCACCGATCAGGTCAAATCCTCGAACGTGAAAGTAACCACGGAAAACAGCGAAGTCTTCCTGATGGGGCTGGTGACCGACCGCGAAGGCCGGGCGGCGGCGGATATTGCCAGTCGGGTAAGCGGCGTATCCCGGGTGACCACCGCCTTTACCTACATTAAATAAAGCTGCAGTTTCCCGGCTGGCGCTGCGCTTAGCCGGGCTACCGCCCCCTGTCCGTTGTGTGCCGGGTAAGGCGTAGCAGCCACCCGGCATCCAATCCGGCTATGCGTACGTTTACGGCAAACTACACCAGCGCCAGCGCACCGACAATCGCCCCGCACAGCGCCACCAGTCCGCCCGTCAGCCACAGCGCTTTGGCCGGGAAGGCTTTACGCAGCATAATCAGCGACGGCACGCTCACTGCCGGCAGTGTGATGAGCAGCGCCAGCGCGGGCGCCGTCCCCATACCCGCCAGCATCATTGTCTGCACAATCGGAATTTCCGCCGCGGTAGGGATCACAAACAGGCAGCCGGCGATCGCCATCGCGATAACCCAGAACAACGTATTATCCACCACGCCATCGGCGTGCGGGAACAGCCAGACGCGCGCCGCTCCCAGCACCAGCACCGCGAGGATATAAACCGGGATCGTGTTCCAGAACAGCGTCCACAGCGCCCGCAGCCAGCGGCTAAAGAAGCCGCCCTGAGTCGCTTCCGACGGTGCAGCAGGCACCGCTACCGGCTGCGTCGCCGCCTCTTTCACCCATTTCTGCACCAGCGTCGCCACAGTTAATACTGTCGCCAGACCCGCCACCAGGCGAACCAGCGCAAACTGCCAGCCCAGAACAAAGCCCATAAACACCAGCGTCGCCGGATTGAGTAGCGGGTTCCCCATCCAGAACGCCAGCGCCCCGCCCATCGACACCTGCTGTTTGCGCATCCCGGCCGCGACCGGCGCGGCGCAGCAGGTGCACATCATGCCGGGCAGCGAGAAAATCGCTCCCAGCAGCGTGCCCTGAAACCGCGATTGTCCCAGGGTGCGTAGCAGCCAGTCGCGCGGAATGAGTACCTGAATCAACGACCCGAGCAGCACGCCGAGCACCGCCGCTTTCCAGACGGCAAGGAAGTAAACCATCGCATAGTCCCACGCCGCCATCAGCGGGTTAGCGTCGGCCTGGGCGAGAATGGATTTACCGATACTGTGGGTTTCCGCAGCGGTGAAGGCTTTCCCGTAGTACGGCTGCCATTTGACGTACCACAGACCAACAATCACGACGAGAAAGAAAAGCGCGGGTTTCCACCATTGAAATGGTGACGCCGCCTGAGATGAAGACTGACCAGCCATAGCATTCCCCAGCAAGAAATGTGGATATGAATTGAAGCCGTGAATACTACGCCGGAAGCCTGCGTTTGCAAACCGCTATTCAGCCTGCCGCGCGGCGCGCTCCCGTAGTTCCGATGATGTCAGAATTCGCACCCCTTCGTGGGTGGGCGACAGCGCCTCCGCCAGCAGGGCGATCGCCACATCGCGGGCCGCAATGGATTTCCAGTTCCCCGGCAAGAGCCGGAACAATGGTGCGAGGAAGGTCTCATTGGCCCGCTTTTTTTCCCGCTCGCCTGACAGCATCGACGGCCTGGCGATGGTCAGCCGCGGCCAGTCTTGCTCAATCAGCGCCGCCTCCATTTCTCCCTTCACCCGATTGTAGAAAAACGGCGAGTGGGCGTTGGCGCCCATCGCGCTAACCACCAGCATATGTTGCGCACCCAGTCGTTTGCCGGTCAGCGCGGTATCAACCACCAGCGTGTAGTCAGCATGGACGAAGGCCTCTTTGCTCCCGGCCTCCCGGCGCGTCGTTCCCAGGCAACAGAAGACGATATCCACCGGGTCAACCACCTGCGCCAGGGCATCGGTCAGCTGGGGATCGTGAGGATTAAAGACACCTTCCGCCGGCGCCAGCGGGCGACGCGTCGGCGCGGCGATGGTGCTTATACGGGGCTCATTCTGCAGCAGCCGGAGTAAGTGACCGCCAACTAACCCGGTCGCGCCGGTTAATAATACCTGACTCATTGGTTCTCCTTTACAGAATTCTCCGCCTTGCACTTTCGGGCTCATGTTCCAGGCTTAATACCTTACAAGGTAAGTATCCACCATCATCATGGAATTACCTCATTGACCATCCAGACAGTGGAGGAAGCATGAGTAAAAAGATAGCCGTCCTCATTACCGACGACTTTGAAGATTCTGAATTTACCTCTCCCGCCGAAGCCTTTAAGCTCGCCGGGCATCAGGTCATCACGATCGAAAAGCAGGCTGGCAAAACGGTGAAGGGTAAGCAGGGAGAAGCCGAGGTCGCCATCGACAGAGCCATCGATGACGTCACACCGGGTGAATTTGATGCCTTATTGCTGCCCGGGGGCTACTCTCCCGACCAGCTGCGTGGTGATGAACGCTTCGTCACCTTTACCCGCGATTTTGTCAACGGCGGTAAGCCGGTGTTTGCCATCTGCCACGGCCCGCAGCTGCTGATCAGCGCCGATGTGATCCGCGGACGTAAGCTCACGGCGGTGAAACCGATTGTGGTGGATGTGAAAAACGCCGGGGGCGAGTTTTACGACCAGGAGGTGGTGGTCGATAACGAACAGCTGGTCACCAGCAGAACGCCGGACGATCTGCCGGCCTTCAATCGCGAAGCGCTACGCCTGCTCGGCGCCGGCATCACGCCGCCAGTGTAATTTCTTCCCGAAACCCAGCGTGTTGTCGGTAAATTTGATTTCGTCCGGACGAATCTCCCATACCGGCGCCGACAGCATGCGGGCCACCGGGAAGCGCTTGACGTAGCGCTGGCGCATTCGCGCCTCTTCGTCACCGCTCAGACGACGGATCTCGCCTTTGAACTGCACGCCGCGGATCAGAGCCACGGTTTTTGGCTGGCCGTTGACCGTGCCGGCCACCTTCGCCCTCTGTCCGGTCATCTGGCCATGGCGGGTGTGCTCCTCGCTGAGCAGATAAAAGGCCACGGTATCCGGGTCATAGACGTAAAAGGCATTCGCGCACCACAGCTCGTCTTCACGGGAGACGCACCAGGTGACGACGTGCTGTTTACTCAGCCAGCGACCAATGGCGGCAAGCGTATCCATCTTTCTTCTCCATTATGCTATGGTGCACACACCTTACCATAGTGACTTTGTGACCGTGTGCTGGTTTCTGTATCTCATTCGAACCGCGGATAATCGCCTTTATACCGGCATCACCACCGACGTGCCACGCCGCTTTCGCCAGCATCAGGCGGGAAAAGGCGCAAAGGCGTTGCGCGGCAAAGGCGACCTGCAGCTGGCCTTTAGCCACAAAGTTGGTGAACACTCACTTGCATTGCGACTGGAATATCGCGTCAAGCAGCTAACGAAGCGCGAAAAAGAGCGCCTCGTTGCCGGAGAGGATGCCTTCGAAACCCTGCTGGCAAGGCTTAAAGACGATTAAAGTGCTCGCTGTATTCTACCTGGCCATGGACGCCGTCGAGGGCGTCATCCGCCAGACGGTGAACCTGGAACGCCTCGGCGCTGTCCGGCCAGCGGCAGCGGAGATCGAAGCGCGCGGCCGATTCAAAGCCGAAGCGACGGTATAAATCCGGGTCGCCCAGCGTCACCACCGCGGCGTAGCCAAACTCATTCAGCGAGTCCAGCCCTTCATAAACCAGCTGCCGACCAATGCCCTGTCCGCGGTAGCGTTCATCTACCGCCAGCGGCGCCAGGCCGACCCACTGCAGCTCTTCACCTTCCACCGCCACCGGGCTGAAGGCAACGTAGCCGATCACCTGGCCTTCATCATCCGTCGCCACTACCCCCAGCGTGATCAGTCCATCTTCACGCAGATCGTGCACCAGCTGCGCTTCGGCATCGCGGCCGAAGGTACGACGCAGCAGCGCGTCGATTCCCGGTGCATCAATCCCAATCTCCACTCGAATCAGCATGCCTCACCTACCGATGTCTGTTCAGGTTTCTGCGGGCTCTTCAGTCCAGCTTCGACAAAATCCGCCAGTTGCAGCAACATCACGCGCAGCGCTTTTGGCATCTGCTCGAGCTCAATGGCGTCCATCAAATTTTTTACATACAGCCCCAGCTCCGTATCGCCTTCAATGACCAGACGACGCTGGAAGAATAGCGTATCCGGATCCTGCTTGCGCGCGGCGATCATTAACAGATCGCTGGCGTCGGCGCTGAAGCTGACGTCGGCGTCGGCCTGCTGGCTGACCACCAGTCGACCATCGACTACCGAGGTATACCACAGCAGACCGATGTCACGCACATGAATACTTAACCAACGCCCCTCAAGAAACTCCAGCTCCCCCTCCGCCAGCGCCTGGCGAAACTGCCAGCTCAGCACTTGCTCCAGCACCTGGCGCTTGAGGGCAAAAGGCGCCAGCTTAACCGGCACGCTCATTAAAGACGGGCCAAAGTGGACCAGCCGGGAACGCAGTTTATCCAACACAAGCTTTACTCCATGAATGCAATAGTTCCGCTATTGTGCCATATCACATAAACAACATAGCGGCGTAAATCAACAAAAACGCGATGACGGCCGCCAGTTATTGGCGCCGCCAATACACTTTTAACTGCCTCAAATCAAAAATTGTCACCAGAAGGTTAACTAAAATCCCTGCTCGTTAACCATTCAGCGTCCCTGACGGGCCGCATTTTTCAGGAAAAATTATGGAGCTGCTCTGCCCAGCCGGTAACCTTCCGGCGCTTAAGGCGGCCATCGAAAACGGCGCCGATGCCGTCTATATCGGGCTGAAAGATGACACCAACGCCCGCCACTTTGCCGGCCTTAATTTCACCGAAAAGAAACTGCAGGAAGCCGTCAGCTTTGTGCATCAGCACCGTCGTAAGCTGCATATCGCCATCAATACCTTCGCTCATCCCGACGGCTACGCCCGCTGGCAGCGAGCAGTGGATATGGCTGCTCAGCTGGGCGCCGATGCGCTCATTCTGGCCGATATCGCCATGCTGGAGTACGCTGCGGAGCGTTACCCACACATTGAGCGTCACGTTTCGGTGCAGGCTTCCGCCACCAATGAAGAGGCCATTCGCTTCTATCATCGCAACTTCGACGTCGCGCGCGTCGTACTGCCGCGCGTGTTGTCTATTCATCAGGTGAAACAGTTGGCCCGCGCTACGCCGGTGCCGTTGGAAGTCTTCGCCTTCGGCAGCCTGTGCATCATGGCGGAAGGCCGCTGCTATCTCTCTTCCTACCTGACCGGCGAATCGCCCAACACCGTCGGCGCCTGTTCGCCTGCCCGCTTCGTACGCTGGCAGCAAACGCCGCAGGGGCTGGAATCGCGTCTCAATGAAGTGCTGATTGACCGTTATCAGGATGGCGAAAATGCCGGTTATCCGACGCTGTGCAAAGGCCGCTACCTGGTTGATGGCGAGCGCTATCACGCGCTGGAGGAGCCCACCAGCCTCAACACCCTGGAACTGTTGCCGGAATTGATGGCCGCCAATATCGCCTCGGTGAAAATCGAAGGCCGTCAGCGCAGCCCGGCTTACGTGACCCAGGTGGCGAAAGTCTGGCGCCAGGCGATCGATCGCTGCCAAGCCGAACCGCAGAATTTCGTACCGCAGTCCGCCTGGATGGAGACCCTGGGCGCCATGTCCGAGGGGACACAAACTACCCTTGGCGCTTATCACCGTAAATGGCAGTGAGAAACATGAAATATTCATTAGGGCCGGTGCTGTACTACTGGCCAAAAGAGACGCTGGAAGATTTTTACCAGCAGGCGGCAAACTGCAGCGCCGACACCATTTATCTCGGCGAAGCGGTATGCAGCAAACGCCGCGCCACCAAAGTTGGCGACTGGATCGAAATGGCGAAAACGCTGGCCGCTAGCGGCAAGCAGGTGGTGCTCTCCACCCTCGCGCTGGTGCAGGCCTCTTCTGAACTGGGCGAGCTGAAACGCTATGTCGATAACGGCGAATTTCTGATTGAGGCCAGCGATTTGGGCGTGGTAAATCTCTGCGCCGAACGCAAGCTACCATTCGTCGCCGGGCATGCGCTGAACTGCTACAACGCCGTTACCCTGCGCCTGCTGCGGAAACAGGGCATGGTGCGCTGGTGCATGCCGGTGGAACTCTCCCGCGACTGGCTGGCTAATTTACTGACCCAGTGCGAAGAGCTGGGTATCCGCAACCAGTTTGAAGTCGAAGTGCTGAGCTACGGCCATCTGCCGCTGGCTTATTCCGCGCGCTGCTTTACCGCCCGCTCGGAAGACCGGCCAAAGGACGAGTGCGAAACCTGCTGCATCAAGTACCCAACCGGGCGCAGCATGCTGTCGCAGGAGAACCAGCAGGTGTTCGTGCTCAATGGTATTCAGACCATGAGCGGCTACGTCTATAACCTGGGCAATGAGCTGACCTCCATGCACGGCCTGGTGGATATGGTGCGCCTGTCGCCGATGGGCAACGAGACCTTCGCCATGCTCGAGGCCTTCCGCGCCAACGAAAACGGCGCTGCGCCGCTGGATCTCACCAGCAATAGCGATTGCAACGGCTACTGGAAACGATTGCCAGGACTGGTGCTTCAGGCCTGATAAACCGCTCACTTTGTTAACAACAGTGCTCAGATTTTAATGCATTATTAAAGATGCAGCTTTTCTGGCTGGCGCGTCCAGGATGCGCCAGGCTGGAAGAAGACCTTCAATCTGATGACGATGCTGTAGCAAAGTGAGCCTTTATGACTGACAAATCTGTTCCATTCTCGGTGCTCGATCTGGCGCCGATCCCGCAAGGATCTTCTGCCAAAGAAGCCTTTACCCACTCTCTGGATCTCGCCCGGCTGGCCGAATCGCGCGGCTATCATCGCTACTGGCTGGCGGAGCACCATAATATGGTCGGCATTGCCAGCGCAGCGACCTCGGTGCTGATTGGCTATCTCGCCGCCAACACCACCACCCTGCATCTCGGGTCCGGCGGCGTGATGCTGCCTAACCACTCTCCACTGGTGATAGCTGAGCAGTTCGGCACCCTGAACACCCTTTACCCCGGGCGGATCGACCTCGGCCTTGGCCGCGCGCCGGGCAGCGATCAGCCGACCATGCGCGCCCTGCGTCGCCATATGAGCGGCGATGTCGATAATTTCCCACGCGATGTAGCGGAACTGGTGGACTGGTTTGACGCCCGCGATCCGAACCCGCACGTGCGCCCGGTTCCCGGCTACGGGGAGCGCATTCCAGTATGGCTGCTGGGCTCAAGCCTCTATAGCGCGCAACTGGCGGCGCAGCTCGGCCTGCCGTTTGCCTTCGCCTCGCACTTCGCGCCGGATATGTTGTTCCAGGCCCTACATCTGTATCGCAGCAATTTCAAACCTTCGGCGCGGCTGGAAAAACCGTACGCGATGGTGTGTATCAATATCATCGCCGCCGACAGCAACCGCGATGCGGAGTTTCTCTTCACCTCCATGCAGCAGGCGTTTGTGAAGCTGCGTCGCGGCGAGACCGGGCAGTTGCCGCCGCCGGTGGAAAATATGCATCAGCTGTGGTCAGCGTCCGAGCAGTATGGTGTGCAGCAGGCACTGAGCATGTCGCTGGTCGGCGATAAAACTAAAGTCCGCCATGGGCTAGAGTCGATTCTGCGTGAAACCGAGGCGGACGAAATCATGGTCAATGGCCAGATCTTCGACCACCAGGCGCGTCTGCATTCTTTCGATTTAGCGATGCAGGTGAAAGAGGAGCTGTTGGGGTAGTGAGCTATGCGGCATTTTTGCCGCATTTCTTTTCCTCCGCTAAACCATTTTGTGATCGTCTTCATTCATATTTTCACATAATCCCCGCCTTATTACGTTGAGCGTAATTACATTACCTCTGGCGTAATTGCCCCCCTCTTTCAACGGTGTTAGTTTTCCTCTGTTTTATTTTTCAACCCTGAGTCTGGTAAAAGAGAATACTCATGAGCCAACCAACTGCCCGTGCTATGTGGATCGGCGAGTGCTTATTAAAAGCGCTGTTAATGGAGGTATCCGCCTGGCCTAAACCTGGCCTTGTTACACCTCATTCACAAGGGGCGCATAAAGATATGGATATCTGGTTATTTATTACCAGTTCATCGGCTATTGCCCCCTGTTTTAGCGCCTGCGCCCATGCAGGGGAAAATCATCAAGGATCGCCGTGGGAACTCTTTACAAAAATACGTGCCATTGGCATTCATTATGAAAATACGCTGCTGCGGGCAACACAGCAGGTTAATACCCAGCGCGGCATTCTTTTTTCCGGCACGGTTCTGGCGACAGCGGCAGGATGGCTTTCCGGGCGCGGAGAAACCCTCTCATATAACGCCTTAAGCCAGTGCGTCGCTGAACTCTGCCGCGATCTCTGCCGTAGGGATTTTGCCGCCCTGGCCGAACGCCCGGCGCAAACCCACGGTGAGAAATTGTATGTCGGATTCGGCATTACCGGCGTGCGCGGAGAGGCAGAGCAAGGTTTCCCACTAGTTTGCCAGATTGGCTTACCCGCGCTGCATCAGGCGCTGGACAACGGGCTGGCCTGGCGGGAAGCGCTTATTCATACGTTGCTCACCTTAATGGCCCATTGCGATGACACTACCGTGCTGTTTCGCGGCGGCCAGCAGGCGCTGGCGGAAATGAAGCAGTATGCCCGGCGTCTTGTGACGCAGGGCGGAATGTTTAACCCTGCGATCGAGCAGCAACTGGCTGATTTTAATTCATGGTGCATGGATAAGTGGGTCAGCCCTGGCGGTTCGGCCGATTTATTAGCGCTGTGTCTGGCGATGTATTTTCTTTGCCGCCAGCCGCAAGGAGATATGACATAAGGAAGAATATGAACATCTATTTTTATACTTTATTAACGTATGGCTTAACGATTGTAATTTCATTTGCGGTTGTCGGCATCATCGTTGGCGTCAACAAGATGATGAATAAGTTAAATATCACCGACGATTAATTTGCGAACTTTACTTTTGCCATCAGGAATATAGTTATGGATATCTTTGTTAAGCTCTTTTCGGGCATTGGCACTTTTTTTATTGAAGACCCGAAAATAGCCATTGCACGTTTTCTGTTAATTGTTCTCGGCTTTATATTGGCTTGGATGGGATTCCGCCGGAAGCTTGAACCGTTAATTATGGTGCCGATGGGCCTTGGTATGATTGCAGTTAACGCCGGGGTACTGTTTCTGGCAGGCGGACAAACCGGGACCTTAATTCTCGACCCGATGGTCAGCGAACCTAACGAGCTGGTAAACCTAATGCAGGTAAACTTCCTGCAGCCGGTCTATAATTTCACCTTTAGCAATGGCCTCATCGCCTGTATCGTTTTCTTCGGCATTGGCGCAATGAGCGACATCAGCTTTATTTTGCTCCGCCCCTGGGCCAGCATTGTTGTCGCTCTGTTCGCCGAGGCGGGAACCTTCGCCGCGCTGCTGCTGGGTATTGAAGTATTCGGCCTGCCCGCCAACGAAGCCGCGTCGATTGCCACTATCGGCGGCGCAGATGGGCCGATGGTGCTCTTTGCCTCCCTTATCCTGGCACCGAACCTGTTCGTCCCCATCGCCATTATCGCTTATCTCTACCTGAGCCTGACATATGCCGGTTATCCGTACCTGGTGCGTCTGCTGGTGCCGAAAAAATACCGTGGCATGGAAGTTGAAATTGACTACCCCACCGTATCGAAGAAAGCGAAATTCATCTTTACCGTCTGCGCCTGCCTGCTGTTGTGTCTGCTGCTGCCGGTCGCCGCGCCGCTGATCCTCTCGTTCTTCCTCGGCATCGCTATTAAAGAGGCGGAGATCGAACCGTTTCAGAAATTACTGGAATCCACGCTGACCTATACCGCAACGCTGTTTCTCGGCCTGCTGCTGGGCACGCTGTGTGAAGCGCAAACTATTCTCGACCCGAAAGTTGCCATCATCCTGATCCTTGGTATCGGCGCGCTGGCCATTTCCGCCGTCGGCGCTCTGCTGGGCGGCTGGTTTATCTGGTTTATCTCGAAGGGGCGTTATAACCCGGCTATCGGTATTGCGGGCGTCTCCTGCCTGCCGACGACGGCAAAAATCGCGCAGAAAGAGGTTAACCATGAGAACCCCTACGCCATCATCCTGCCGCTAGCGATGGGTGCGGGCGTGAGCGGTCTGATCGTCTCGGCTATCGCCACCGGGATCTTTATCTCCACGCTATTCCTGCTGAATTAATGGAGTCAACCCATGCTAAAAGAGCACAACTGGCATCAACTCAAGGACGATACGGCGCAGCGCCTGAATCAGCTGGCCCCGTATTTTCGTGACGGCAAAATTATCGACGCCAAAGATACTGTCGCCGCGCTGGAAGCCGTTATTCGAAGCTTCGATCGCGTCAATATCGAGGGTAATAACCAGAAACAGGCGGATTTTCTCTCCGAATGCCTGTGCCAGCTTGATCCGCAAAAGATCTCCGGCCTGCATATGGTGCAGTCATCCGTACCGTTGTCCAGCCATCTGGATTTGTTTGAAAAGGGCATCGCTGAAAAGCTCGATTTCGCCTATGCCGGGCCGCAGGATGGACGTCTGGCGAAGCTGATCCAGGACGGTAAGATCAAGCTCGGGGCCATCCACACCTATCTGGAGCTGTTCAGCCGCTACTTTGTCGACCTCACGCCGCGCGTGTCGCTAATCACCGCCTTTGAAGCGGATAAAGACGGCAATCTCTACACCGGCTTTAACACCGAAGATACTCCTGTTATTACCGAAGCCACCCACTTCCGCCAGGGAATTGTGATCGCGCAGGTCAACAAGATTGTCGATAAAGTGCCGCGCGTGGATATCCCCGGCGACTGGGTAAATGCGGTGATTGAAGCGCCGCGTCCGTTCTATGTCGAGCCGCTGTTTACCCGCGATCCGGGACTTATTACTGACACCCATGTGCTGATGGCAATGATGGCGCTGAAAGGTATCTATGCCGAATACGGCGTTGAGCGCATTAACCACGGTATTGGCTTCTTCACCGCCGCCATTGAGCTACTGCTACCCACCTACGGCGACGAGCTTGGGCTGAAAGGCAAAGTCTGTACCCATATGGTACTCAACCCGCATCCGACGCTGATCCCGGCGATCGAAAGCGGCTGGATCCAGTCGGTGCACTGCTTCGGCGGCGAACTGGGCATGGAAAAATATGTCGCCGAACGCCCGGATATCTTTTATATCGGCCAGGACGGCACGCTACGCTCCAACCGCGCCTTCGCCCAGGCTGCGGGTCACTACGCGCTGGACATGTTTATCGGCGGCACTTTGCAGATCGATAAGTACGGAAACAGTAGCACCGCCACCGCCAGCCGCGTTTCGGGCTTTGGCGGCGCGCCGAATATGGGCTGCGACGCCAAAGGCCGCCGTCATGCAACGCAATCCTGGCTGAAATGCGGCGAAGAGTTTAACGCCACCCAAAAGCAGCTAATTGGCGATATGCCGCGCGGCAAACGTCTGGTGGTGCAGATGCAGGAAACCTTCCGCGAGAAGCGCCAGCCCGCTTTCGTCGACAAGCTGGACGCCTGGGAACTGGCGGAAAAAGCCAACCTCGCCCTGCCGCCGGTGATGGTCTACGCCGATGACGTCACCCACGTACTGACCGAAGAGGGCATCGCCTATCTGCACCGCTGCGAAGGGCTGGAACAGCGCATGGCGGCCATTCGCGCCGTGGCGGGCTACACCGGAATTGGCCTTGCCGCCGATCCGGAACAGACCGCACAGCTGCGGGAGGCAGGCATTGTCAAAACGCCGGAAGATTTAGGCATTGACCGTCGCCGTGCCAACCGTCAGATGCTGGCGGCGAAAAGCATTCGCGATCTGGTTGACTGGTCTGGCGGACTCTATAACCCGCCCACTCGATTCCGTAACTGGTAGGGGAAAAGGACATGGCTCTACATCAAATATCACATCATTTCAGCGGCACCCACGAAAGAGCATCTCTGCAGCAAACCGTGCACTGCGGCGTTGTTGGCTCCGGCGATCTGGAGATCCTGCTGGAGCCGAAAGCGCTGGCGGGCGGGATTGAAGTCAGCATCTGCACGCCGGTGACCGGTTTCGATCATATCTGGGAAATCGTACTGAAACGATTTCTGGACAGCGGCCCCCTGGGCAACATGCAGGTCAGCATCAATGACAACAACGCCACGCCTGCGGTCGTCGCGTTAAGAATTCAGCAAGCGTTACAGCAGGCTATGCCGGGAGAAACCCATCATGAATGATCTGCGTTTTCTGGAAGCCAGCGCCCGCGTTCGCGCCAGCTCGCTGGTGGATAAAGGCACCTTTACTGAACTGATCGGCCCGGCGGACAAACGAACCAGCCCGCACCTGCCCGTGCTGAATGAAGCGGTGGAGTTTGACGACGGCATCGTTACCGGCATCGGCCTGCTCGGCCAGCACCCGGCCATTGTCATCTCCCAGGAAGGACGCTTTATCGGCGGTGCGGTGGGCGAGGTGGGCGGCGCAAAAATGGTCGGCGCGCTGATGCTGGCGGACGAACTGGCGGCGCAGACCACCGACCCGGCCCGCCGCCCGATCGTTCTCATCTCCTTTGAAACCGGCGGCGTGCGCCTGCATGAGGCTAACGCCGGGCTACTGGCCCACGCCGAGTGTATGGACATGCTGCAAACCCTGCGCGGTCGCGTCCCGGTCGTGGCGATGATCGGCAGCAAGATCGGCTGCTTTGGCGGGATGGGTTTTGTCGCCGCCGCCACCGACATCATCGTGATGAGTGAATCGGGCCGCCTGGGGCTGACCGGGCCGGAGGTCATCGAACAGGAGATGGGCCGCAGCGAGTTTGACGCCTCGGACCGCGCGCTGGTGTTCCGCACCACCGGCGGTAAGCATAAGTACATCGTCGGAGACTGTAACTACCTGATTGCCGACTCGCTAACGGCTTTCCACCAGCAGGCCGCGCTGATTGCCGACCTGCCCTGGCCGCAGATTGAAGCCATGCGCCGCATCGGCAGCGAAGCGAAAGTACGCGCCCAGATGGCGCTCACGAAAAAAATCAGCGAGTCAGAGCCATCAGATGCACGGGATGTCTGGGCTATGGCAGGCAATACCGCGCCCCAGTCGCTGGTGGATATGGATCTCGAGACGTTCCTGAGCAACGTTAAACGCCTGCCGGTGGAGGAAGCATAATGGAAAATTTACTCGGCCAGGGCCGCGCCGCTATCGATCTGCTTGTTGACGAAAATAGCTTCGAAGAGAACGCGTTGGCGGATCTCAAGCTGCCTTATGAAGATTATGGACCGGGAGCCGTCGTCGGCAGCGCCCGCATTAACGGTGAAATCTGCACCGTTATTGCTAACGACGCCATGACCTTTAACCCGCGTTTTCCGGTGGTGTACGCCGGAGTTATCGGGCTGGAAGAGGGATATAAAATGGCGCTGGCGGTGTATCGCACGCTGGCGATGGATAAAGACAAGCCCGTCGGCGAGAAACGTCCGCTGGTGCTGATTGTTGACACTCCCGGCAACGGACCGGGCAAACTGGAAGAGATAATTGGTATGAATAAAGCGACCGGTGCCTATCAACTGGCGCTGGCTGAGGCGCGCCATGCCGGGCATCCGATTATCGCGATGGTCATCGGCCGCGCCATTAGCGGCGCGTTCCTCTGCCACGGTTTGCAAGCCGACCATATCCTGAGCCTGACATCGGAATTTGGCACCATGATCCACGTAATGCCGCTGAGCAGCATCGCGCGCATTACCCGCCAGGACGTGGAGCGTCTGAGCGAGCTTTCCCGCACTAATCCGGTCTTCGCGGCCGGACCGGAGTTCTTCTGGCAACTGGGCGGGGTGGAAGAACTGATCAAGGCGATCCCGGAGATGAAAGAGGCGATCGTTCGCCATATCGCAGAGGTGCGCCAACAGAAACAAGCGGCTGGCGTGACGTCGACAGGCCCGCAGGGACGTGGGAGCGCAGGCGAAGATCGCGGCGGCAGAAAAATGCGCAATGTGATTCTGGCGCAGATGCGCGAGGAGTATCGGGCGGTCGCGGCGCGTTACTTGCCGGCCTGATTCAGGAGTGCGCGCGATGAACGATCCCATTGCAATGTTCGAATGGCTGGTTGACGCCCAGCAGGGTATCCCCACGTTAGCGGAAATGCCGCGCCGTACGCTTAGCGATAAAGGTATCGCTGGCCCCACGGCGGCTCACGTTATCGAGGAGATTCACACGCCGTTAAATCTTGCGCTGGTTACCTTTACCACCGGCAGTAGCGCATTTCAGAACATCGTCGGCGTAACGCAGAACGAACTGCTGTTGCGTTCCGCGGCGGGTAAGCGTGTGCTGGCGGAATGCGGCGTAACCGCTGGGCAGCATATGGTGGTGACCTACGCGCCGCTGGTGAATGTGTTCACGCGTCAGGCGCTGGATGAGAGTGGTCTGCACTGGTCGTTTTTATCCCGCTCATGCCGGGACGCGCTGCTCATTGCCCTGTGTCGCCAGCAGCCGGATGTGGTGGTGGGAGAGTCCTCATTTTTACGCGCCACGCTGGAACAGGCGCTAAAGATGAACCTGCAGGCGTATTTACCAAAAACGCTGATGCTGATTACCGCAGGCACCCCCCTTGATGAAGCGCTGGTTCCGCTGTGCGCTTCACTGGGATATGGGCTGCATGATGTCTACGGTTGCCAGGAGTTCGGTTGGCTGATCCTGGACGGCCTTCCGCTGCGGGAAGATATCTCGCTGGTCGCCGCGCCGCAGGGCGGTGACTGGCGGGAAGTTATCGTCGGCGGCCTGCCAACCGGCGACAGCTTTCCCGTGGCAACGAACGGCCACCTGTGTAATTTGCAGGGCAAAATCCAGACCTGGAAGCGTCGGCGCACCACGCCGGAATATGACATGGTGGTGATGGCGACTACCGCCCATCACCGGGAAATTGTGGAGCGGACGGCACGGACGATTTTACGTATCAAGGGGCGAGTTTGCCGGGTCAGTACGCAGCTACAAACCCAAGCCAGCGCCACCCATATCCGCCTCTACCCCGTTACTGTTCCAGGGGAGGAAGCGGCAAAAGCCGCGCCGGTCGATATTTTCGGTCCGCAGGCCACCTCGCAGTTTGACGCCCTGCTTGCAGCACAGCGGGATTTACAGCAACAAGCGAAAAACGATCCGGCATGGAGCAAACAGCGATGAGCGCCCTGCAACGCCATACTTTGTGCTGGCTGGAGAGCGCTGAACTGCGGCTGATTGCGAGGCAGTTGAACGGCGCGTTTAGTGCCCTACCCGCCTCATTGCGGGAAGAGTCGCGGGACTATCTGCTTTCCGGATATCTCCCCGGCATCGTGCGCAGGGGCATCCGTGATGAAGCGAGTATTTCCCTGGGCTTTTGCTTTCCGCAGCGCTGGCAAGGGCAGCGTCTACGGCTGGCGACGGTTGCTTCATTACAGGCCGTCACGCGCGTGTCAACACCGGAACAAACGGCCATCCTGCCTGCCGTCAACCGTACCAGCGCGATACGCGCCTTTAGCGCCCTGCGTCAGGCGTGGCGTGGGCCGGAAACCGGGCTTGGCGTGTGGGGGTCGGTGGCGCTGGAGATGACGACGCCCTGGCTATGGACGGACAGTCGCTCCGATTTAGATATTCGCATAACGCCCTGGCACGAAATGGCGTTAAGCGATTGTTACTCTGTTCTGACAGATATTGCCCAGCAATATTCAGTACGTATTGATGGAGAAATTAATTTACCAAACGGTTTTTCTATCAATATCAAAGAGTGGTTTAGCAGGAGTCTGACCCTGCTGGCTAGAGGTGAGACCGATGTCGAATTAATGACGCGACAAGACGTCGACGGGTTAATAAAACATCTTTCAATGATATATATTAAAGGAAATTAATATGTCTGAAGTTAAATCAAAAGTACCGGGTGTGGTCGATGAAGTTAAAGCCGCCGTAGGCGACAAAATTGAAAAAGGCCAGCCGATTGTTATTCTTGAAGCCATGAAAATGAAAATGCCTGTCGCCTCACCGGAGGCTGGCGTATTAAAGTCATTGGAGGTGAACGCAGGCGATCGCGTAAACCCAGGCATGGTCTTATTCGAAATTGCCGCTGAGTAGAACGTCACGTTTTTAATACTAAATAAATAGTGCGGCATTCCTTTGTGATATAACCATTATGCCTCAGTCATATCAGCGATAAACATTTCGCTGATATGACAGGCAGGGTGTGTACGAATAAATTTACTGTTGACTGTCCGCATCATAAAAACATACTGTGCTAAAAGCCCTTGTCTTACTTTATTGTCATTTCCCGGTTCGGGTAGTCTCTTATGCTTTTAGTGTGGTTATAGAAAGAGAAACATCATGATTATTTACGGATTGATGTTAATGGGATTGTGCATGTTCGCCGGGTTAATTGTCGGCGATCTTTTGGGTTTGCTGCTTGGAATTTCCGCCAATATCGGCGGCGTCGGCTTTGCCATGCTGTTTTTAGTCGTTATTTCCCAGAAGTTGACGGAAAAGGGGCTGTTGTCTAAACCCGCCGAACAGGGGGTTGGATTCTGGAATGCGATGTATATCCCTATTGTTGTCGCCATGTCCGCGAACCAGAACGTTGTGGCCGCGCTCAAAGGAGGCCCGGTGGCGCTTATTGCAGGCCTTGGCGCAGTCGTGATTGGTTTTCTGCTGATTAAACCACTGAGCAAAATCGGCAGCAAAAGCACGATGACACGTTCAGCAGACTAACCGGTGGAGAGCATAAAGAATGGAACAACTTACAAAGATTCTTACCAGTAACTTCACCAGCAATGCCCTGATCACCGCTTTTGTGGTGGTTGGCATTGTCTGCTGGGTCGCGGCTTGGATCTCGACCCACGTCTTTCGCGGTAAAATTCACAGTTCGGCGATCGCCATTGCCGCAGGCCTGCTGCTGGCCTGGCTCGGCGGCGAACTCACCGGCGGCAAAAAAGGGCTTTCCGACATCACGCTTTTTAGCGGTATTGCGCTGATGGGCGGCGGCATGTTCCGTGATTTTGCCATTATCGCCACCGCCTTTGGCGTGAAGCTTGACGAGCTGAAAAAAGCGGGCCTCGCGGGCGCGCTGGCGCTGGTCGTCTCCACCGTGCTCTCCTTTTACCTGGGAGCGATTGTCGCCTGGGCCTTCGGCTATACCGATGCGGTCAGCATGGCGACTATCGGCGGCGGCGCGGTGACCTTTATCGTCGGCCCGGTTACCGGTGCGGCGCTTGGCGCAAGTTCCGATGTTATCGCGCTCAGTATCGCTGCCGGGGTGATTAAATCTATCGCCATCATGATTGTCACGCCGCTGGTGGCGAAAGCCGCCGGACTGAACTCTCCCGCTGCAGCCATTGTATATGGCGGGCTGATGGGATCTACTAGCGGCGTGGCGGCAGGGCTGGCGGCGACTGACCCGAAACTTGTACCTTATGGCGCAATGACAGCCACCTTCTATACCGGCCTGGGCTGCCTGTTGGCGCCGTCTGCGCTCTATATCTCTTTAGCCCCGTTCTTTTAACCGCATGCGCCTGTTGTTTTATGCAACAGGCGCCAGGGAGACTTATGTATTCATTTCAACGTATGAAGCCCGGGCAAATCGCGATACAGGCCTCACTGTGCACCCAGGAGGAAGAGGAGGTTTTCCGGCAAAAGCTACTGGGTGATAAACCCGAACACCGAATCGGCTTTGCGTTTATCAGCGGCACCTCTGACGAACTGCGAAACAAGCTGCAGCGCTGCGTCATCGGATGTGCGTTGAAGAATCAGATCATCACTAGGCAGGAGTCGGCCATTTTCACCTTATGCTCACTTAGCCGCCAGGCTCTGACCCACGCGTTAACCAACACCATCACCGGCGATCATATCCGTCTGAAAATCGCCTTAGTTAGTACCTCCCGATGGCTCGCCGTCGCCATGTACGGCGAAGCTCAGGTTTATCAGCGGATTACTCAGGAAATCATGGGACTTTGTCTACATCGTTATCCTCCCGCATAAGCTGCCTGGCATACATACGGCATTCTGCGAGAAGAGATAGCAGTCCAGGATGATTTTCCTGACTACGGGGAAAAACGAGCGAAATTTCTTGTTCCATGCGATAGGCTTCCTGCAAAGGTAGCAGGCGTATCCCACTCCGAAAAAGCCCGCGCATGCGTCCGGGTATGAGAGTGTACCCCACTCCAGCATTAACCATGCTCATTAACGAAAAAATATCGTGTACCCGAACCGCAATATCCGGCTCAAAGCCAGCGATACGGAAGGCCTGCTGAAAACCTCTCCAGGTTGCGAACCCTTCACTCAAGGCAATAAATTTTTTACTCTGTAAACGAGAGAGATCAACGGGGGTTTGTAGCGTATCCGCATCCTGTACAGGAACCGCTAAATAAATCGAATCCGAAAATATCGTCCAGGTTTCAAATAAATTTGAATTATACTCATCGGGCGTAGAGATTAATGCCGCATCGATATTGCCTTCATTTAGCGCTTCTAATAATTTCTTATTAGAGTTCATGATAAACTCAATTGAAAGCTCAGGGCGCCGCTTCTTCAATCCCTGTACTATCTGCGGTGCCGTTTTTAATACTAGTGAATAGAGTAGGCCTAAGCGTAATGCAGGAGAATGGTATCCTGAAGCCTCACGCGTCAGATAAATACAGCGTTCCATTGCATTGATCACCTCGCGGGCCTGCTTTTGCATTACCCATGCGCCGGGGAGGGGATGTAAATTCCGGCCATTGTGTGTGAAAAGATCGCAGCGTAAATTATCCTCCAAAGAATGCAAGGCACGATGTACGCTAACCGGAGAAATATGCATGATTTCTGCCGTCTTAGAAATATTCATGGTATCCATATATCCCAGAAAAATCTCCAGTTTGCGCAAAGTTATGTCCTGCTCAGGCATATAAACATTCCCTTATTTAAAATAACCTTTATCTGATAATAAGAGAATGTATGCATATATATATTGAGCCAGATCGGTAATTCTGGCTCAGATAAAATAAAACTTACTGATAAACCGGCAGCAGATTGACGCTCGACAGGATATGTACAACCGCATTGCCGAGGCCAAAGAGCAGGATCAGCACAATCATTGGCGTTCCGCCCCAAACGCGGAACTGTGGGCTGCCGAAGCGTTTGCGTGAGGCGTGAGCCAGCAGCGCCGGTACAATCGCCGCCCAGATCGTCGCCGCCAGGCCAGCATAGCCGATGGCGTAGAGGAAACCATCGGGTTTGACCAGTCCGCCAATCATCGGCGGGATAAAGGTCAGCAGCGCGGTTTTAAAGCGTCCCATCGCGCTATCGTCAAAGCCAAACAGATCCGCCAGGTAGTCGAACAGCCCCAGCGTCACGCCGAGGAACGAACTGGCGACAGCAAAGTTCGAGAACACCACCAGCAGCAGATCCAGACTCCGACTATTCAGCACGCCGCTCAACGCCTGCACCAGCACATCAATGTTGCCGCCCTTCTGCGCAATGTCGATAAACTGCGGACGAGGGATGTTACCCATCGTCACCAGCAGCCAAACGACATACAGACCCAGCGCCAGCAGCGTACCGTAGGTTAAGCAGCGGATGATGGTGCGCGGATCTTTTCCGTAGTATTTCATCAGGCTCGGCACGTTGCCGTGATAGCCAAACGAGGCCAGGCAGAACGGGAGCGTCATCAGCAGGTATGGCGCATAGGAGGCATTCTTCTCCGCAACGTTAAATAGCGTCGTCGGCTCGACGTGCCCGAGCAGGCTACCGAAGGTCAGGAAGAAGGTGATCACCTTAGCGCCCAGTACGATAGCCGTCATGCGGCTCACCGCTTTGGTGCTCATCCAGACGATAAACGCCACCAGCAGCGCAAAGCCGAAGCCCGCCGCGCGCGCCGGCACCTTCAGCGACAGTTCACTGAAGGTGTGGTGGAGGATCGAACCGCTCGCCGAAATATAGGCGTAGGTCAGGATATAGAGCACAAAGGCGATTGATACACCGTTCACCAGGTTCCAGCCCTTGCCGAGCAGGTCTTTGGTAATGGTGTCGAAGCTGGAGCCGATGCGGTAGTTAAGATTGGCCTCGAGGATCATCAAACCGGAGTGCAGCATGCAGAACCAGGTGAAGACCAGCGCCGCCAGCGACCAGAAAAACCACGCGCCGGACATCACCACCGGCAGCGAGAACATGCCCGCGCCGATAATCGTGCCGCCGATAATCACCACGCCGCCAAACAGAGACGGACGGGTTGCCGTAGTGGTTAGTGTCGCCATTTACCGAATTCTCCAGTCGAAAATACTTCGCTCACGTTGAGCATGACGCACTGTACCAGTACACGAGTACAAAGGGAATAAAAAAAGCCCCAATCATGACGATCGGGGCTGTATTATTTAGTTTACGCTAGCGGGCGGCGTTGATTACGCATCGCCACCGAAGCGACGGCGACCGGCTGAGTCATCGCGGCGCGGCGCGGATGCATCGTCACGACGTGGCGCACGGCCTTCACGACGTTCGCCGCTGAAACGACGTCCTTCACGACGTTCGCCACCGAAGCCACGGCCGCCTTCACGACGCTCGCCGCCGAAGCCACGGCCGCCTTCGCGACGCTCACCGCCGCCACGACGTTCGGTGCGCGGCTGCGCATCGCCCAGCAGCTGCATGTTCATCGGCTTGTTCAGGATACGGGTACGAGTAAAGTGCTGCAGCACTTCGCCCGGCATCCCTTTCGGCAGCTCAATGGTGGAGTGAGAAGCGAACAGCTTGATGTTACCGATGTAACGGCTGCTGATATCGCCTTCATTGGCGATCGCGCCAACGATATGACGCACTTCAACGCCGTCATCGCGACCCACTTCAATGCGATACAGCTCCATGTCACCCACGTCACGACGCTCACGCTTCGGACGATCTTCGCGATCGCCGCGCGGGCCGCGATCATTACGGTCGCCACGACGGTCGAAACGATCGTCACGATCGCGGAATTCACGACGTGGACGCATCGGCGCGTCCGGCGGAACGATCAGCGAACGTTCGCCCTGAGCCATCTTCAGCAGCGCAGCAGCCAGCGTTTCCACGTCCAGCTCTTCACCTTCCGCCGTCGGCTGGATTTTCGCCAGCAGTGCACGGTACTGATCCAGATCGCTGCTTTCCAGCTGCTGCTGAACTTTCGCGGCGAATTTTTCCAGACGACGCTTGCTCAGCAGCTCCGCGTTAGGCAGTTCCACTTCAGGAATGGTCAGCTTCATGGTGCGTTCGATGTTGCGCAGCAGACGACGCTCGCGGTTCTCAACGAACAGCAGCGCGCGGCCAGCACGACCGGCACGACCAGTACGGCCGATACGGTGAACGTAGGATTCAGAATCCATTGGGATGTCGTAGTTCACCACCAGGCTGATACGCTCAACGTCCAGGCCACGGGCCGCAACGTCAGTCGCAATCAGGATATCCAGACGACCATCTTTCAGGCGTTCCAGAGTCTGCTCACGCAGCGCCTGGTTCATGTCGCCGTTCAGCGCCGCGCTGTTGTAGCCATTACGCTCCAGCGCTTCAGCTACTTCCAGGGTCGCGTTTTTGGTACGGACGAAGATAATCGCCGCATCAAAGTCTTCCGCTTCCAGGAAACGCACCAGCGCTTCGTTTTTACGCATGCCGTAGGCAGTCCAGTAGCTCTGGCTGATATCCGGGCGAGTCGTCACGCTGGACTGAATGCGCACTTCCTGCGGCTCTTTCATAAAGCGACGGGTAATGCGACGGATAGCTTCCGGCATGGTGGCGGAGAACAGCGCGGTCTGATGCCCTTCCGGGATCTGCGCCATAATGGTTTCTACGTCTTCGATAAAGCCCATGCGCAGCATTTCATCTGCTTCATCCAGTACCAGGCCGCTCAGTTTGGAGAGGTCCAGGGTGCCGCGCTTCAGGTGGTCCAGCAGACGACCCGGGGTACCGACGACGATCTGCGGACCCTGACGCAGGGCGCGCAGCTGCACGTCATAACGCTGGCCGCCGTACAGGGCAACCACGTTCACGCCGCGCATATGTTTAGAGAATTCCGTCATTGCTTCAGCAACCTGTACCGCCAGCTCGCGGGTCGGCGCCAGCACCAGAATCTGCGGTGCTCTCAGCTCAGGATCGATGTTGTTCAGCAGCGGTAAAGAGAATGCTGCGGTTTTACCGCTACCGGTCTGGGCCATACCCAGAACGTCGCGGCCGTCCAGCAGATGCGGAATGCACTCAGCCTGGATCGGAGATGGTTTTTCGTAACCCAGATCGGTGAGCGCTTCAAGGATAGGAGCCTTCAGGCCCAGATCTGCAAAAGTGGTTTCGAATTCAGCCATGTAGTACGTGTGCCTCAAAATTAATGGCGGCCAGTCTACATAACTCATCGTGAAAATTTACGGTAATTTTCATTGAAAAGTGTGAACCGGCTCAAAGTAGGTGTATTAACGAACAACAACGCCCTCACCCGCAAAGGTGATGGCAAGCAAAAAACTATGGGCTGATGTGTTCGTCAGCTATTGCTGGTCCGATTCTGCCAGGTCATCTTGCTCCTGGCCCAAGAGCGATAATTCCAACAATGCGTATCGGTGCTCAACGTAGTTGTGTACGTTGTTGGCGACCGCCAGTTTGAACAGTGCCGTAGCGCTGTCCTTGTCCCCCAGACTTAGGTAGTACTTACCTAAATAGAAGTTGGTTTCACTGAGATGCTCAGCGAGCGAGGTGTTATCCGTTGCGTCTGCCTTCAGACGAGTCATCAGCTCTTTTTCGCTAATGTCGCCAAGGTAGAACTCGACAATGTTCCATCCCCATTGCTCTTTATCCGACTTGTTTAAGCGCTCTCTGAGTGCTTCAAGCGCCCGCTTCTCGTCGAGTTTACGCTCGGCGATATAAAGCCACAGGCTACGGAAAGGATCATTGGGATCGTCTTGATAAAACGCCAGCAGATCATCTTGCGCTAACTTAGCCCGGCCGCCGTAATACAGGGCGATACCGCGGTTCAAGTGCGCGTAGTTGTAAGTTGGATCAAGCTCAAGTACAGAATCAAACGCTTCATAGGCAGCATCAAAATTGCCTGCCTGCGTTAAGTAAATGCCTAAGTAATTGAATACTTCCGGCATATCGGGTCGGATTGCCAGCGCTTGTGAAAAATCATTTCGCGCAAGTGCCCTCAGACCGAGACTATCATACAACACTCCGCGCTCATATAAAAGCTGTGCGCGTTCGTCATCGGATAAAGCCCGACTGGCAAGAATTTGTTCCATGCGTGCCAGAATCACTTCTTGCTGTAAAGTCGGTTGCAATGGTACTGCGAGGACGGCGTCCTTACGCCAGGCGGTGCTACTGCATCCTGCCAGCGTGAGAGCTGTCGCCACGAAACACCAGCGCAAAAAAGGCTTCATTTCCCACTCCCGAAGACAACGATTGGATGAACGTCCTGTTCCCCGGCTGCAAACGAGGCGTCCTGCCCGTAAAACGCCCTCCGCAAAAGCGGAGGGCTAACGGCAACCTTACTCGCCCTGCTCGGCAGCCGGAGCTTCCGGCGCTGCGGCAGACGGAGTCTGTTCAGTTGCTTCTTTAATGCTCAGACGGACACGGCCCTGGCGGTCAACTTCCAGAACCTTAACCGGTACTTCCTGACCCATCTGCAGGTAGTCAGTCACTTTCTCAACGCGCTTGTCAGCGATCTGCGAGATGTGAACCAGACCTTCTTTACCGCCGCCGATGGCAACGAATGCGCCAAAGTCAACGATACGGGTCACTTTACCATTGTAGATGCGGCCAACTTCGATCTCAGCGGTGATCTCTTCGATACGACGGATAGCATGCTGCGCTTTGTCGCCGTCGGTCGCTGCGATCTTCACGGTACCGTCATCTTCGATCTCGATGGTAGTACCGGTCTCTTCGGTCAGGGCACGGATAACAGAACCGCCTTTACCGATAACGTCTTTGATCTTGTCCGGGTTGATCTTGATGGTGTGGATACGCGGTGCGAATTCAGAGATATCGCCGCGCGGCGCGTTAATCGCCTGCTCCATCACGCCCAGGATGTGCAGACGCGCACCTTTAGCCTGGTTCAATGCAACCTGCATGATTTCTTTGGTGATACCTTCAATTTTGATATCCATCTGCAGCGCAGAGATACCGTCGCGGGAACCCGCAACTTTGAAGTCCATATCGCCGAGGTGGTCTTCGTCACCGAGGATGTCAGACAGCACGACGAAGTTGTCGCCTTCTTTCACCAGACCCATTGCGATACCCGCCACAGCGGCTTTTACCGGCACGCCCGCGTCCATCAGCGCCAGAGAGGCGCCGCAGACGGAAGCCATGGAAGAGGAACCGTTAGATTCGGTGATTTCCGATACCACGCGCACGGTGTACGGGAATTCTTCAATAGTCGGCATCACGGCCAGTACGCCGCGCTTCGCCAGACGACCGTGACCGATTTCACGACGCTTCGGAGACCCCACCATGCCAGTTTCGCCTACGGAGTACGGAGGGAAGTTGTAGTGGAACAGGAAGGAGTCGGTGCGCTCGCCCATCAGTTCGTCGATGTTCTGCGCATCGCGTGCGGTACCCAGAGTCGCGGTAACCAGCGCCTGCGTTTCGCCACGAGTGAACAGCGCGGAACCGTGAGTACGCGGCAGAACGCCGGTACGAACGTCCAGACCACGGATCATATCTTTTTCACGGCCATCGATACGCGGCTCGCCGGCCAGTACGCGGCTACGAACCACGTTTTTCTCGATGGCGTGCAGGATTTCACCCAGCTCGTTAGCGTCCAGGGTTTCATCTTCAGCAACCAGCGTGGCGATGGTTTCAGATTTGATCACGTCAACCTGAGCGTAACGCTCTTGTTTGTCGGTGATACGGTAAGCATCGCTCAGACGGGATTCAGCCAGCGCAGCCACGCGCGCGTTCAGCGCTTCGTTGACCGCTTCCGGCTGCCAGTCCCAACGCGGTTTACCGGCTTCTTTCACCAGGTCGTTGATGTTCTGAATAACAATCTGCTGCTGCTCGTGGCCGAAGACCACCGCGCCCAGCATCTGGTCTTCGCTCAGCAGTTCCGCTTCGGATTCCACCATCAGCACGGCCGCTTCGGTACCGGCAACCACCAGGTCCAGTTTGCTGGACTTCAGTTCTTCCTGGGTTGGGTTCAGTACGTACTGGTCGTTGATGTAACCCACGCGCGCAGCGCCGATTGGGCCATTGAACGGAATACCAGACAGCGACAGCGCAGCGGAAGCACCGATCATCGCGACGATGTCTGGGTTAACCTGCGGGTTAACGGAAACGACGGTGGCGATAACCTGAACTTCGTTAACGAAGCCTTCCGGGAACAGCGGGCGAACCGGGCGGTCAATCAGACGCGCGATCAGGGTTTCGCCTTCGCTTGGACGGCCTTCACGACGGAAGAAACCACCCGGGATTTTACCGGCAGCGTAGGTACGCTCCTGGTAGTTAACGGTCAGCGGGAAAAAGTCCTGGCCTGGCTTCGCTTTTTTCTGACCCACAACGGTAACGAATACCGCAGTGTCATCCATGCTAACCATCACAGCGGCCGTTGCCTGGCGCGCCATCATGCCGGTTTCCAGGGTCACGGTATGCTGGCCGTACTGGAATTTACGAACGATCGGATTAAGCAAAATTCTATCCTTTTTATCTATAAATCACGCCATATCCACGACATAGCGTCTATTGACCCGATCTTCTGCATCCTCGCGACTAATGACAACCTTTACCCGCCCCTGCGGATGAAGCCTCTCATTAGCCGCGCGAACCTCTGCATGAAGATCATTACTAGCAACAATACATGAGTTTTGAATGAATTGCTGCCGCCCGGTCGAAAAAAGGGGCCGTCAGGCCCCTTTTTCTGAAACTCGCAGAATTAGCGACGCAGACCCAGACGCTCAATCAGCGCAGAGTAACGGGCAACATCTTTACGTTTCAGGTAGTCGAGCAGTTTACGACGCTGAGAAACCATGCGCAGCAGACCACGACGGCTGTGGTGATCTTTTTTGTGCTCTGCAAAGTGGCCCTGCAGGTGGTTGATCTGTGCGGTCAGCAGTGCAACCTGAACTTCGGTAGAACCGCTGTCGTTTTCGCCACGACCAAACTCAGAAACGATTTTTGCTTTAGCTTCAACGCTTAGAGACATTTTATAACTCCAAAAATTAAAAGAAAGAAAGAGTGCCGATCTCTAATTCAGCGACCCCTGATGCAACGCCCGAAAATGTTAAAACACGTTAGCGGACGTTAAGCGGCGATATTCTACTCGTAGCAGGCTTTTATCGCAAGAAAAGCGCTTACGCCGGGTATTCCACCACCAGACGACGCGGGGCCACGCGGCCTTCATCGTCAATTTCGCCCATGCCGAGAAACTTGCCGGACTCGCTCTCCATCACTCGCACCAGCCCGTTAAGCGGCGCGCCTGACTGACGTACCGGGTTGCCGTTCTTAAAGTAGACTGCGGAGGTTTCTGGAATATTAACCAGCGGGTAATCCGAGGCCGGGCTGTCCATCGGCATCAGCAGCGGATCAAGCAACTGAGCGGCAGGAATATCCTGCGCCGCCGCCTCATCGACCAGCGCCTGCAGCTGCTCGAGGGTCACCATCCGCTCGACCGGGTATTTGCTTACCGCCAGGCGACGCAGGAAAATCACGTGCGCGCCGCAGCCGAGCTTCTCACCTAAATCATCGATAATCGTCCGGATGTAGGTGCCTTTCGAGCAGTGGATCTCCAGTTCCAGCTCATCGCCTTCGCGGCGAATAAACAGCAGCTCATAGACGGTTATCGGCCGGGCTTCCCGCGGAACTTCAATACCCTGGCGAGCATATTCGTATAGCTTCTTGCCCTGATATTTCAGCGCCGAATACATCGACGGCACCTGCTGCGTCTCGCCGCGGAAGCTGTCCAGCGCCGCCGCCAGCTGTTCGTCGCTAAAAGTCAGCGGGCGCTCTTCCACCACCTGACCGTCGGCATCGGAGGTATCCGTGCGCTGGCCAAGTTTGGCGATCACGCGGTAACGCTTATCAGAGTCCAGCAGATACTGGGAAAACTTGGTCGCCTCGCCAAGGCAGATCGGCAGCATACCGGTCGCCAGCGGATCCAGCGCGCCGGTATGTCCGGCGCGGTTAGCGTTATAAATACGTTTTACTTTCTGCAGCACATCGTTACTGGAGGCGCCCTGAGGCTTGTCCAGCAACAATACGCCATGCACGTCGCGGCCGCGACGACGAGGACGACTCATCAGTCCTCCTTGCTGTCGTCCGGGTTCACACGACGCTCATCGTCGTGTTTCACCACGCTGGTGACCAGGTTGGACATACGCATCCCTTCCACCAGTGAGTTGTCGTAGAAGAAAGTCAGTTCCGGTACGATGCGCAGACGCATCGCTTTCCCCAGCAGAGAGCGGATAAAGCCAGAAGCTTCCTGCAGCGCTTTGATGCCCGCTTTCACCGCGGCTTCATCTTTGTCGTTAAGGAAGGTGACATACACCTTGGCATAGGCCAGGTCACGGGACATTTCCACACCGGAAACGGTGGTCATCATGCCCAGACGCGGATCTTTAATTTCACGCTGCAGGATGATGGCAATCTCTTTTTGCATCTCCTGGGCCACACGCTGCGGGCGACCAAATTCTTTCGCCATAATAAGTTCTCCAGAATAAAGACAAAAAAGGGGCCAAAAGCCCCTTTTTAAAATGATTGCCGGGTGGCGCTTCGCTTCCCCGGCTGCTTAGCCATCAAATGATTAATCGATGCTACGCTGGATTTCGATGATTTCGAACACTTCGATCATATCGCCAACGCGAACGTCGTTGTAGTTCTTCACGCCGATACCACATTCCATGCCGTTACGGACTTCGTTAACGTCATCTTTGAAGCGGCGCAGGGATTCCAGCTCGCCTTCATAGATAACCACGTTGTCACGCAGAACGCGGATTGGGTTGTGACGTTTGATCGTCCCTTCAGTAACCATACAGCCCGCGATGGCGCCGAATTTCGGCGATTTGAAGACATCACGCACTTCAGCCAGACCGATGATCTGCTGTTTCAGTTCCGGAGACAGCATGCCGCTCATCGCCGCTTTCACTTCGTCGATCAGGTTATAGATGACGGAGTAGTAACGCAGATCCAGGCTTTCCGCTTCGATAACTTTACGCGCAGAGGCATCGGCACGAACGTTGAAGCCAACCAGAATCGCGTTGGATGCTGCTGCCAGGGTAGCGTCGGTTTCGGTGATACCACCTACGCCGGAACCGATGATCTTCACTTTCACTTCGTCGGTAGACAGTTTCAGTAAGGAATCGGAAATCGCTTCGACAGAACCCTGTACGTCCGCTTTCAGTACGATGTTCACTTCGTGAACTTCGCCTTCGGTCATGTTAGCGAACATGTTTTCCAGTTTAGATTTCTGCTGACGCGCCAGCTTAACTTCACGGAATTTGCCCTGACGATACAGCGCCACTTCACGCGCTTTTTTCTCGTCACGCACTACGGTCACTTCATCACCGGCAGCCGGCACACCGGACAGGCCGAGGATTTCCACCGGAATGGACGGACCCGCTTCCAGCACTTCGCGACCCAGTTCGTCACGCATCGCGCGCACACGGCCATATTCGAAGCCGCACAGAACAATGTCGCCCTTGTGCAGAGTACCTTCGCGAACCAGAACGGTAGCTACCGGACCACGACCTTTATCAAGGAAGGATTCGATGACCGCGCCGCTCGCCATACCGTTGCGGACCGCTTTCAGCTCAAGAACTTCAGCCTGCAGCAGGATCGCGTCCAGCAGGTCGTCGATGCCGGTACCCGCTTTCGCGGAAACGTGGACGAACTGGCTCTCGCCGCCCCACTCTTCCGGCAGGATGCCGTACTGGGACAGTTCGTTCTTCACGCGATCCGGATCGGCTTCTGGCTTATCGATCTTGTTCACCGCCACTACCACCGGTACCTGCGCCGCTTTAGCGTGCTGGATAGCTTCGATAGTCTGCGGCATCACGCCGTCGTCTGCCGCCACCACCAGAACCACGATATCCGTCGCCTGCGCGCCACGAGCACGCATGGAGGTAAACGCGGCGTGGCCCGGGGTATCCAGGAAGGTGATCATGCCGTTGTCGGTTTCGACGTGGTAAGCACCGATGTGCTGGGTAATACCACCCGCTTCGCCGGAGGCAACCTTGGTAGAACGAATGTAGTCCAGCAGCGAGGTTTTACCGTGGTCAACGTGACCCATAATGGTCACGACCGGTGCGCGCGGTTCAGCCGCCGCGCCGGTGTCACGGTCGCTCATTACGGCTTCTTCCAGTTCGTTTTCACGACGCAGGATAACTTTGTGGCCCATCTCTTCGGCAACCAGCTGTGCGGTTTCCTGGTCGATGACCTGGTTGATGGTCGCCATGGCGCCCAGCTTCATCATCGCTTTGATGACCTGAGAACCTTTCACCGCCATCTTGTTAGCCAGTTCGCCAACGGTGATGGTTTCGCCGATTACGACGTCACGGTTAACGGCCTGCGCTGGCTTCTGGAAGCCCTGCTGCAGAGCGGAACCTTTACGGTGCTTACCGCCTTTACCGCCGCGAACGGCCGCGCGGGCTTCTTCACGATCAGCTTTCGATTCAGCGTGTTTGTTGCCTTTCTTCGCCGGACGAGCCGCTTTGCTGCTACGGCTACGGCCGCGACCGCCTTCGACTTCACGATCGTTATCATCTTCAGCCTGACGAGCATGCTGTGATGTGGTGACGTGATAGTCGCTGCTATCTTCCGGGCTGTCTGAGGTTTCAGACCAATTTTTTTCGTTTTCTTCAGCCATACGGCGTGCTTCTTCCGCTACACGGCGCGCTTCTTCTTCAAGTTTGCGGCGTGCTTCTTCTTCCGATTTGCGCTTCAATTCCGCGGCTTCGTTCTCGCGACGGATCTTTTCAGCCTGGGCGGTTTTGGTCATTTCGTCGGTATGTTGATTGCTCACTTTGTCTTTTTCCGCAGCTTCACGTTTCGCTTTATCAGCGACTTCACGTTTAGCTTGTTCTGCGGCCTCACGTTCAGCTTTTAATTGCGCCTCGCGTTTCGCTGCTTCTTCAGCTTCACGACGGGCCTGCTCTTCCGCTTCACGCTGCGCCTGCTCTTCCGCGGCCAGGCGTTCAGCCTCTTGCGGATCGCGTTTCACAAAGGTGCGTTTCTTGCGGACTTCGATTTGTACCGATTTACTCTTTCCACCGGTACCTGGAATATTCAACGTACTGCGCGTCTTACGCTGTAACGTCAGCTTGTCTGGCGCCGAGCCGTGTTCACGGTTCAGGTGCGTCAACAAAGTTTGTTTCTCTTGCGAGGTCACAGAATCATCAGCCGATTTGCGGATGCCTGCGTCAGCAAATTGCTGTATCAGGCGATCCACAGAGGTCTGAATCTCTGAGGCCAGCGCTTTAATAGTCACATCTGTCATGCTGTTCCTTCCTGCTACAGTTTATTACGCTTCGTCGCCGAACCAACAAATGTTGCGAGCGGCCATGATGAGCTCGCCAGCTTTCTCGTCGGTCATCCCTTCGATATCAGCCAGGTCATCAACGCCCTGCTCGGCGAGATCTTCCAGCGTACAAACACCACGGGCAGCCAGTTTGAATGCCAGGGCACGATCCAGACCTTCGAGATTCAACAGATCATCGGCAGGTTTGTTATCTCCCAGGCTTTCTTCCTGAGCCAGCGCCAGCGTAGTCAGTGCGTTTTTCGCACGCTCACGAAGTGCTTCAACGGTGGCTTCATCCAGACCGTCGATTTCCAGCAGTTCTTTCATCGGCACATAGGCCAGCTCTTCCAGCGAGGAGAAGCCTTCTTCAACCAGCACTGTCGCGAAATCTTCATCAATATCAAGATATTTGGTGAAGGTATCGATAGCGGCATGCGCTTCCGCCTGGTGCTTAGCCTGCAGATCGTCAACGGTCATGACGTTGAGTTCCCAGCCGCTGAGCTGTGAAGCCAGGCGGACGTTCTGACCGTTACGGCCGATCGCCTGCGCCAGGTTGCCCGCTTCTACCGCGATATCCATGGTGTGTTTATCTTCATCCACCACGATGGACGCGACGTCTGCCGGCGCCATAGCGTTAATCACGAACTGCGCCGGGTTATCATCCCACAGGACGATATCGATGCGTTCACCACCCAGCTCAGTCGACACGGCCTGCACACGCGCACCGCGCATACCGACGCAAGCGCCAACCGGGTCGATGCGCTTGTCGTTGGTTTTCACCGCGATTTTGGCACGAGAGCCCGGATCGCGAGCCGCCGCTTTGATCTCCAGCACTTCTTCACCGATTTCCGGCACTTCGATGCGGAACAGTTCGATCAGCATCTCAGGTTTGGAACGGGTGACGAACAGCTGGGCGCCACGCGCTTCCGGACGGACAGCGTACAGTACGCCGCGAATGCGGTCGCCCGGACGGAAGTTTTCACGCGGCAGCATATCTTCACGCAGGATCACGGCTTCAGCGTTGTTACCCAGATCCAGTGTGATATTGTCGCGGTTCACTTTTTTCACCACGCCGGTGATGATCTCACCTTCGTGCTCGCGGAACTGATCGACCACCATCGCGCGCTCGGCTTCGCGGACTTTCTGCACGATAACCTGCTTAGCGGTCTGGGTGGTGATACGGTCGAAGGTAACAGATTCGATCTGATCTTCGACATAGTCGCCGACGTTCATGCTTTCATCTTCGAAACGCGCTGCTTCCAGCGTGATCTCGCGCGTCGGCTGGGTGACTTCTTCTACAACCAGCCAACGACGGAAGGTATCGAAATCGCCGCTCTTGCGGTCGATTTCAACGCGAACGTCGATCTCTTGTTCGTATTTTTTCTTGGTGGCCGTTGCCAGCGCGCTTTCCAGCGCTTCGAAAATTTTCTCACGCGGCAGCGCTTTTTCGTTGGAAACGGCTTCAACAACAGCCAAAATTTCTTTGTTCATCGGGGCCTTTCACCTCAATCCAGACTGTTAAAAGTGGGGAACCAGGTTCGCCTTCTGGATGTTACTCAGCGCGAACACTTCATCTTTGCCTTCGACGGTTACCGTGATCATCTCACCGTCTACCGCTTTGATAATGCCCTGCCATTTGCGGCGGTTCTGAACCGCCATGCGCAGCACCAGCGCAACTTCTTCGCCGGTGAAACGTTGATAGTGTTCGGCGGTGAACATCGGACGGTCAAGACCAGGCGAAGAGACTTCCAGGTTGTAAGCGACAGTGATCGGGTCTTCGACATCCATGACGGCGCTTACCTGGTGGCTCACATCAGCACAATCATCAACGTTGATGCCATCTTCACTATCAATATAGATGCGCAGTGTGGATGTGCGACCGCGAATAAATTCGATGCCGACCAGCTCAAAGCCAAGCGCTTCAACCGGCGCAGTGAGCATCTCTGTCAATTTTTGCTCTAATGTGGACAAACCCACCCCCAAGACATAAAAAAAGGGCGTATAGCCCAGTTATTCTGAAGTCAGATAACAAAAAACCCCGATAAATCGGGGCTTTAGATAACTGAACCCTGAGATCGCCATGGCGATCTGGAACACCTTCCGCAAGAATTCTTTCAAATTCGGCTACGAAGGACACCTAGTCCTCACAGTATATTTGAAAAAGTACTTAATGGGAAAGTGGTTGCGGGGGCCGGATTTGAACCGACGACCTTCGGGTTATGAGCCCGACGAGCTACCAGGCTGCTCCACCCCGCGCCTGAAACGTGGCATATTTTACTCTTTCTGAGCAAAAGACGCAAATACTGCTGGGATTTGGTACCGAAGACGGGACATAAAATCGGGATGAATTGTAACGGCGATTAGTATATTTTGTCAACATGCTTTTTAGCGCCCCCGATTGCCGTTTGTGCTGGTATTTCAGGCTTTTTTAGCAAAAAGATGATGAAGCACTTCCTGTCGCCAGTAAAAGATGGTTAAATGAATACTCACAATTAATGCATAAAAATGCAGTTAAGGTTGTTGGGTCGAACTCACCACAGTCTATCGAGCAGGGTTTTATTTTATGACGACGATTCTCAAGCATCTCCCGGTTGGTCAACGTATTGGTATCGCTTTCTCTGGTGGACTGGATACCAGCGCCGCGCTGTTATGGATGCGCAAAAAAGGCGCCGTGCCTTATGCATATACCGCTAACCTGGGTCAACCGGACGAAGACGACTACGATGCTATCCCGCGCCGCGCGAAAGAGTACGGCGCTGAAGGCGCCCGTCTGATCGACTGCCGCAAACAGCTGGTCGCAGAAGGGATCGCCGCGATTCAGTGTGGCGCTTTCCATAACACCACCGGTGGGTTGACCTACTTCAACACCACGCCGCTAGGCCGCGCGGTCACCGGCACCATGCTGGTGGCGGCGATGAAAGAAGACGGCGTTAACATTTGGGGCGATGGCAGCACCTATAAAGGCAACGATATCGAACGTTTCTATCGTTACGGTCTGCTGACCAACGCTGAACTGCAGATTTACAAACCGTGGCTGGACAGCGACTTTATCAATGAGCTCGGCGGTCGTCACGAAATGTCCGAATTTATGATCGCCTGCGGCTTTGATTACAAGATGTCGGTCGAGAAAGCCTACTCCACCGACTCCAATATGCTCGGCGCGACCCATGAAGCGAAAGATCTCGAATTCCTGAACTCCAGCGTCAAGATCGTCAACCCGATTATGGGCGTGAAGTTCTGGGACGAAAACGTGAAGATCCCTGCGGAAGAGGTCACCGTACGCTTTGAGCAGGGCCATCCGGTGGCGCTGAATGGTAAAACCTTTGCCGATGACGTCGAGATGATGCTGGAAGCCAACCGCATCGGCGGTCGTCACGGCCTGGGCATGAGCGACCAGATTGAAAACCGGATTATCGAAGCGAAAAGCCGCGGCATTTATGAAGCTCCGGGGATGGCGCTGCTGCATATTGCCTACGAGCGTTTGCTGACCGGTATCCATAACGAAGATACGATTGAGCAATATCACGCCCACGGTCGCCAGTTGGGCCGCCTGCTGTATCAGGGCCGCTGGTTTGATTCCCAGGCGCTGATGCTGCGTGATTCGCTGCAGCGCTGGGTCGCCAGCCAGATCACCGGCGAAGTCACCCTCGAACTGCGTCGCGGTAACGACTACTCGATCCTTAATACGGTATCAGACAACCTGACCTATAAAGCGGAGCGTCTGACCATGGAAAAAGGCGATTCCATGTTTACTGCCGAAGACCGTATCGGCCAGCTGACCATGCGTAATCTGGACATCACCGATACCCGCGAGAAGCTGTTCGGCTATGCCCAGTCTGGCCTGCTGAGCGCCTCCTCGGCAACCGGTTTACCGCAGGTTGAAAATCTGGAAAACAAAGGCAAATAATCGCCTGACAATGTTGCTTTCCGCCGGCGGATCACCGCCGGCTTTTTATTTTGAATGACCCACCAACGTAAAAAAATGCCATGACGCATTTTTTCCTTATCGCCAGACCAGCAAAACTGTTGACTATAATAGCCTCAATTGATTAATTCATATCTGGTGATACACATCATGAATATTAAACCGCCGATCAGGCCGCAAAAGACCATTGACCGACTGATCGATGTACTTGAGCCACACGCGACCCCCGTTAACGCGATCGCCAGAAAAAGACTGACATGGGAATATAAAGGCAAAACCCAGCTCTTTATTTTTAAAAAAGGCGAGCTGTCGATTATTCGTAATTCCGACAGGCTACTGATGGTGACCGTCTATGAGCCGCATCTTTTCGGCGTGGCGGAAATGCTGCAGCCCAGCCGCAGCCACAGCCTGCGAGCCGAGGTATCATGCGAACTGCTACGGATCGACCACGACCTGGCTTCGGCGCTTTTTCGTCAGCATAACCTGTGGGAAGAGGTGACCAGCCTGTTGGCTTATCATACCTCGTATATGGTGTATCGTGACGATCTGGTCCTGCAGCAGCGTACCTATTCGGTCATCCGTAACCATCTGCTGGAGATGATGCTATTAAGCGAAGAGACCCGACAGCGGGTATCTATTCTTGAGTATATTCAGGACAGGACCCTTCTGTCGCGTAGCAGTATTCTCAATGTATTGTCAGCATTAAAGAAAGGCGGTTATATTGCCTTTGCCCGCGGCGGTTATTTACAAAATATCGTCTCACTTCCTGAAAAATTCTGACCTGCACTCCTCCTATCATTTATTGTTATTTGCTGCAGCGGGGAAGATGTTTAAATTTAAACCAATAACCGTTACCGCTAAAAGAACAAAAATTTTATGCTAAGCGCCTGGGTTTCCCGGAAGACAATCTATTCCTGAGTTCGCCAGCAGACGACCACAAACGGCGTTAACCGCCGGGCCTGCACCGGCTCAGGATATGCCAGCGGAAATCGGCCAGACGTGTGCGGCGGTAGCGAGAGTTGCCCCCTCGCCTGCCGCGACCATAACAATGAGATGCACGAACCCGTTAATTATGCCCGAACGCCCATATCGGGCTTTTTTTTATCTGAAGGAATTTAATAATGAAGTCTATTGCTGCAAAAATGGTTGCCGTAACGATCGCTTTGGGAGCCAGCAGCGCTGCCTGCGCAGCCGTTAACCTGCATGGAGAAGCTGGCGCCGAGTTTACCAATCTGTCCGCCAGCTTTGGCGCCGGGGAACCGGGTATGACGTTCAGTTCTCAGTGGGCTCATAGCGACAACGACGGAGATAGTGTAGGACTGGGAATGGGTTATAACTTTAACGTTGGCCCTTTTCTGATGACCCTGGGCGGTAAGGCGGTCTATCTGAACCCAAAAGATGGTGATGAAGGTTACGCCATCGCCGCCGGTGGTGGCGCTGAACTCCC
Organism: Klebsiella sp. 10; assembly: GCF_018223925.1. Taxonomy (NCBI): domain Bacteria; kingdom Pseudomonadati; phylum Pseudomonadota; class Gammaproteobacteria; order Enterobacterales; family Enterobacteriaceae; genus Klebsiella; species Klebsiella sp. 10. The sequence continues at coordinate 85,657 of NZ_JAGRRB010000012.1, read as the reverse complement.
CCTTGGTCAGTATTTCACGTTTTTCGGCGAGGGCTATTACTCACCGGACTCAATGTCCAGCGGCGTTGAGGATTATGTGGAGGCCAATGCCGGGGTACGCCTTAACGTGCTCCCGTCTCTGAATATCGAAGCTGGCTATCGCTATATTGATATGGCAGGGAAAGATGGCAATCGCGATAACACGCTGGCCGACGGCGCTTACGCCGGGGTTAACTTCCGCTTTTAACTCTTCACAGGGATTGCCGGTCAGCAGTCCCTGTTTCATTCTCAGCTGGTCAGCGGCACGCTTTTCAGTACGCGGTTGATCTCTTGTAGGCCCGCAACATTATTCTCTTTGCGGTAAACCTCATTCATGGACGCCATCTGCTCCAGGCGGGTCAGGGCGCCATACACTTTATACGCCTCGCTGTGTCTGTCGAACACATCGCGGCGCTCCACGTCCTGCAGATAATGACTTTTCAACGAATGGTTAAGGCGACTAATCAGTGCCGTATTGTCCTGGAAATAGCGCCTCACCGCCTGGGCATGATTCGCTGTAGTCCCAGACTCACTGGGCGATACCGGTACGGTTAGCGCATTAATCGTCTCCACCGTTTGGGAGGGCGATGTTGAACTGCACCCAGCTAAACCGAGCACGCCGGCGACGATAAGCAACCCGATCTTGTTCATTGTGTCACTTCACCTCTGTTAATTTGACGAGGCGACTTTAACGACAGTAAAAGGAGGCAACCAGCGAAGAGATGTTTATAAATAAATGTCCAGCGGGGACAAAAACAAAAAAAGACGCTTTTCAGCGTCTTTTTTCTGGAATATTGGTACCGAGGATGGGACTCGAACCCACAAGCCCGTTAGGGCACTACCACCTCAAGGTAGCGTGTCTACCAATTCCACCACCTCGGTACAGAATACTTAGTGCGGGATATCGCTGGTCGGCTGAGCCGGCGCAGTTGGCTGAGTTTGCTCCGTTTTCGGCGCGCTCAGATTATCCCACTCACTTCCTTTACTGGTCTTGTTGCTGTTGATATTACCCAGCGCCAGACTGATGATGAAGAACAGCGCAGCCAGGATGCCGGTCATACGGGTCATAAAGTTGCCAGAACCGCTGGACCCAAACAGTGTGCCGGAAGCGCCTGCACCGAAGGAGGCTCCCATATCAGCGCCTTTACCTTGCTGCAGCATAACCAGACCTACAAGGCCAATCGCTACAATAAGGAAAACAACCAAAAGAGCTTCGTACATAATCAACCTGTTCCTTGCGGATTCGCCGCATACCAAGTGCTTCGACCAATAAAGCGGGACGTTTTAACGTTTCCCACTGAAGCGGGTGTGAATACTAACCAAAGCGAATGACCTTCGCAAGGGCAATTTCGACACATTGTATCAACTGCAGAAAAAAACAGCAAAAAGCCAATTTTCGATCATAAAAAAGGCGGCAAGCGCCGCCTTTTTAACCACTTAGCCGGCAAAGCTAAACGCTTTTTACCGCCTCAGCGATGCGGTGCGCAAACTCGTGCACCTGCTCTTCATGCTCGCCTTCCACCATCACGCGGATCAGCGGCTCCGTACCCGATTTACGCAGCAGGACACGGCCGCGTTTTCCTAACGCCGCCTCCACTTCCGCGGTCACCGCTTTGACGTGCTCATTCTCCAGCGGGTTACCGCTGCCCTCGGTAAAGCGGACATTCACCAGCAGCTGAGGGAACATTTTCATCCCGCTGCACAGGTCATGCAGGCTCATGTGGTTGCGGACCATCGCCGCGACCACCTGCAGGCTGGCGACAATGCCATCGCCGGTGGTGGTTTTATCCAGCAGGATCACATGGCCGGAGTTTTCCGCACCGATGCGCCAGCCTTTTTCCTGGAGCATCTCCAGTACATAGCGGTCACCGACCTTCGCGCGGGCAAACGGGATGCCTAACTGCTTGAGCGCCAGCTCCAGCCCCATATTACTCATCAGCGTGCCGACGGCGCCGCCGCGCAGCTGCCCCTGACGCAATCCTTCCCGGGCTATGATATAGAGGATCTGGTCGCCATCGACTTTATTGCCTTCGTGGTCAACCATAATCACCCGATCGCCATCGCCGTCGTAGGCGATGCCCAGATCGGCTTTTTCCGCCAGCACGCGCGCCTGCAGCGCCCGCACGTCAGTGGCGCCGACCTCTTCGTTGATGTTGAGACCGTCTGGCTCGCAGCCCATCGCGATAACCTGGGCTCCCAGCTCGCGGAAGACATTAGGGGCGATGTGATAGGTCGCGCCGTGCGCGCAATCCACCACCACTTTCAGCGTTCCCAGGCTCAGTTCGTTGGGAAAGGTACCCTTACAAAATTCAATGTAGCGCCCCGCCGCATCGACGATACGGCTGGCTTTGCCCAGCTCAGCCGAATCCACGCAGGTGAGCTCTTTCTCCATTTCGGCTTCAATCGCCTCTTCGACATCATCCGGCAGTTTGGTGCCCTCAATGGAGAAGAATTTAATGCCGTTGTCGTAGAAAGGGTTATGTGAAGCAGAGATAACAATCCCCGCCTCGGCGCGGAAGGCGCGCGTCAGGTAGGCGATGGCCGGTGTCGGCATAGGCCCGGTGAACGACGCAGAGAGCCCCGCTGCCGCCAGTCCAGCTTCCAGCGCCGATTCCAGCATATAGCCCGAAATACGGGTATCCTTGCCGATGATAATTTTACGCGAACCGTGACGCGCTAACACTTTGCCCGCCGCCCAGCCCAGCTTGAGCACAAACTCCGGAGTGATCGGCGCATCGCCGACGCGGCCACGAATACCATCGGTGCCAAAATACTTGCGGTTACTCATAACGTTTTTTTCCCTTAGCGGCGAGGGTGGCTTCCACCACGCGCAGCGCTTCTACCGTTTCTTTGACATCATGGACGCGGATAATCTGCGCGCCCTGCATTGCTGCAATGACGGCACACGCCAGGCTGCCGTTCAGCCGCTCCGACGGCCCGACGTTCAGCAACTGACCTACCATCGACTTACGTGACATACCGACCAGCAGCGGCAGACCAAAGTGATGAAACTCCCCAAGCCTGGCCAACAGTTGGTAATTGTGGGAGAGATTTTTACCGAAACCGAATCCCGGGTCGAGCAGCAATTTTTCTTTTGCGATCCCCGCCTGTTCGCAGCGCACAATGTGCTCATTAAAAAAACGCTCAACATCGGCGAAGACGTCCTCATACTTCGGCGCCTCCTGCATGGTTTTTGGTTGTCCCTGCATATGCATCAGACACACCGGCAGTCCGGTTTCCGCGGCGGCCTGCAGCGCGCCGGGCTCGGTCAGCGAACGAATATCGTTGATGATATGCGCCCCGGCCCGGGCCGATTGGCGAATAACCTCCGCCTTGGAGGTATCCACTGAGATCCATACCTCAAAGCGCTGGGCAATGGCTTCAACCACCGGTATCACCCGCGCAAGCTCCTCTTCCACACTAACCTCAGCCGCCCCTGGCCGCGTCGATTCACCGCCGATATCAATGATGGTCGCGCCGGCGTTGATCATCAGATTGGCATGCTTCACCGCCTCAATCAGCGAATTATGGGCGCCGCCATCGGAGAAGGAGTCAGGCGTCACATTTAGAATACCCATCACGTGGGGGTGAGAGAGATCGAGGGTTGAGCCCTGGGCTACAAGTTTCATCACAAAATCCCTGAGACTGAAGAGGTTAAAAAAGAAAAACCCCGGAGCGGACGCCCGGGGTTTTAAGGTTAAACAAGCATCAACAGCGGTAGCTTACTTGTCGCCCAGCTGCTCTGACATGGTGTTGCCCGGGTTCGGCGTACGCGGTTCATCAACCGGACGCGGCGCACGAGGCGTGCCATTGTTGTCAGAGTTGTTAGAAGAACCAGGTTCTTCCCAACCCGCTGGCGGACGAACTTCGCGACGAGCCATCAGGTCGTCAATCTGCGGCGCATCGATGGTCTCATACTTCATGAGCGCATCTTTCATCGCGTGCAGAATGTCCATGTTGTCGTTCAGCAGCTGGCGAGCACGACCGTAGTTACGCTCAATCAGCGATTTCACTTCCTGGTCGATGATACGCGCGGTTTCATCGGACATATGCTTCGCTTTCGCGACGCTACGGCCGAGGAAGACTTCACCCTCTTCTTCCGCATACAGCAGCGGACCGAGTTTGTCGGAGAAGCCCCACTGGGTCACCATGTTACGCGCCAGGTTCGTCGCCACTTTAATATCGTTGGACGCACCGGTAGAAACATGTTCCGGACCGTAGATAATCTCTTCCGCCAGACGACCGCCGTACAGGGTGGAGATCTGGCTTTCCAGTTTCTGACGGCTGGCGCTGATTGCATCGCCTTCCGGCAGGAAGAAGGTCACACCCAGCGCACGACCGCGCGGGATAATCGTCACTTTGTGCACCGGATCGTGCTCCGGCACCAGGCGACCAATAATCGCGTGGCCCGCTTCATGATAAGCAGTAGACTCTTTCTGCGCTTCCGTCATCACCATGGAGCGACGTTCCGCACCCATCATGATTTTGTCTTTCGCTTTCTCGAACTCAACCATCGACACAACGCGTTTGTTACCGCGGGCAGCAAACAGCGCCGCTTCGTTGACCAGGTTGGCCAGATCCGCACCGGAGAAGCCCGGGGTACCGCGCGCAATGATTGCCGCATCGATATCCGGCGCCAGCGGAACGCGACGCATATGCACTTTCAGGATCTGCTCACGACCGCGAACATCCGGCAGGCCAACCACCACCTGGCGGTCAAAACGGCCCGGACGCAACAGCGCGGGGTCAAGAACGTCCGGACGGTTAGTCGCCGCGATAACGATGATACCTTCGTTACCTTCGAAGCCGTCCATCTCAACCAGCATCTGGTTCAGGGTCTGCTCACGTTCATCGTGACCACCGCCCAGGCCTGCGCCACGCTGGCGGCCGACGGCGTCGATTTCATCGATGAAGATGATGCAAGGCGCGGCTTTCTTAGCCTGTTCGAACATGTCACGCACACGAGAAGCGCCCACACCGACGAACATTTCGACGAAGTCAGAACCGGAAATGGTAAAGAACGGTACCTTCGCTTCACCAGCGATCGCTTTCGCCAGCAGCGTTTTACCGGTACCCGGAGGGCCGACCATCAGGACGCCTTTCGGGATTTTACCGCCCAGTTTCTGGAAGCGGCTCGGCTCACGCAGGTATTCTACCAGCTCGCCGACTTCCTCTTTCGCTTCGTCACACCCGGCAACGTCTGCAAAAGTGGTTTTGATCTGGTCTTCCGTCAACATACGGGCTTTGCTTTTGCCGAAGGACATCGCGCCCTTCCCGCCGCCGCCCTGCATTTGCCGCATAAAGAAGATCCAGACGCCGATCAGCAGCAGCATTGGGAACCAGGAGATGAAGATGGAAGCCAGCAGGCTCGGCTCTTCTGGTGGTTCGCCAACAACTTTGACGTTTTTAGTCAACAGGTTATCGAGCAGCTTCGGATCGTTAACCGGAATGTAAGTCGTGTAACGGTTACTATCTTTCTTGGTAACGTTGATCTCACGTCCGTTGATACGCGCTTCGCGAACCTGGTCCTGATTGACCTCTTGCAGGAAGGTAGAATAATCCACCTTGCGGCCATTCGACTCGCTGGGCCCAAAGCTCTGGAATACTGACATCAGCACAACGGCAATGACCAGCCAGAGTATTAGGTTTTTCGCCATGTCACTCAAGGGATTAACCTCTTATTACAACTGTGTTAAAAACAGCGTCAGGATACTCTATATCCAGTTTCTTTCAAACTTTCGTTTGAAATCTGCCGGTTATGGTTTACGCCCGGTCGCTACAATATACACTTCACGCGAACGAGCGCGGGAAGAGTCCGGCTTACGAACTTTGACCTTCGTAAACAGGGAGCGAATTTCTCGAAGATACTCATCGAAGCCTTCGCCCTGGAACACCTTCACTACAAAACTACCACCTGGCGCTAATACATCACGAGCCATTTCAAGCGCCAGTTCTACCAGATACATAGCCCGGGGAATATCCACCGCCGGTGTTCCGCACATATTCGGCGCCATATCGGACATGACAACTTGGACTTTACTGTCGCCCACTCGCTCAAGTAACGCTTTCAGGACTAATTCATCACGAAAATCGCCCTGAAGGAAGTCCACACCAACGATTGGATCCATTGGTAAAAGATCGCAAGCGATGATGCGGCCGCTGTTGCCGATCTGCGTGACCGCATACTGCGACCAGCCACCGGGAGCAGCACCGAGGTCGACTACCGTCATCCCCGGCTTAAAAATTTTGTCACTTTGCTGTATTTCATCAAGTTTAAACCAGGCACGGGAACGTAACCCCTTTTTCTGTGCCTGTTGAACATATTTATCGCTAAAGTGTTCCTGAAGCCAGCGGCTTGAGCTGGCAGAACGCTTTTTACCTGTCATTTAACATTCCCGTTCGGGTTCATCGTACTTTACTGCGTAAAAATCGACGCGGTAGTTTGGCGATATATGGGAGATGGCGGTAGAATGACCCGTTTTCAATCCCAACGTAAGCAAAAAAATACGATGAATCTGAGTACTAAACAAAAACAGCACCTGAAAGGTCTGGCACATCCGCTCAAGCCGGTAGTTATGCTTGGCAACAATGGTTTGACCGAAGGGGTACTGGCCGAGATCGAACAAGCGTTAGGGCACCATGAACTCATCAAGGTGAAGATCGCCTCAGAAGATCGCGAAACAAAAGCCTTGATCGTGGAAGCCATCGTACGCGAAACCGGCGCCTGTAACGTACAGGTCATCGGTAAAACGCTGGTTCTGTACCGCCCAACACCAGAGCGTAAAATCTCGCTGCCACGCTAAGAATATCCTGAATCTCGACACAACTTTGTGTAAAACGAGGGATTTCTGCGGCCAGGCGAGCAAAATGCCATGCTCCTGACGTTGATAAAAGGCCGCTATGCGGCCTTTTTCCTTTCTTTACAATCTATAAACATCGTAGCGGGAAATACGCCTTACAGGTATTCAACCTTGGTAATTTCGTATTCCACTTCCCCACCCGGGGTACGGATAGTCACGACGTCATCCTGCTCTTTGCCGATCAGACCGCGGGCGATCGGCGAGTTCACGGAGATCAGATTCTGCTTAAAATCAGCTTCGTCATCGCCCACGATGCGGTAGGTCTGTTCCTCGTCGGTATCGAGGTTCAGCACGCTGACGGTAGAACCAAAAATCACCCGGCCGTTGTTCGGCATTTTGGTGATATCGATAACCTGCGCGTTAGACAGCTTCGCTTCGATATCCTTGATACGCCCCTCGCAGAAACCCTGCTGCTCACGCGCGGCGTGATACTCGGCATTCTCTTTCAGATCGCCGTGTTCACGGGCCTCAGCAATAGCGGCAATGATTTCAGGACGACGCACAGACTTCAGATAATCCAGTTCTTCGCGCAGTTTTTCAGCGCCACGTAAGGTCATCGGAATCGCTTGCATTAGTTATACCTCTTTATCATTCCTTCAGGGAACGGATAGCTCCGCTCCGCCACCTGTCCTGCCCACGGGCAGGACACGAGCAAAAAGAAACCGACCCGGGAAACACTCCCCAGGTCAGCAGCAATTTTTCATTTGATGGGTATTTTACCCCGAAGTTCATTATGGGTCATCGTTTACTTTACTGGGCGTTGCACCGTAGTATGACGGCCTGGCTTCAGGTTGTTAGCGCGAGATTATGCGATTTCCCAGATTTATCATCGGATTGACCGCCGGTATAGCGCTTAGCGCTCAGGCGGCGAATATTGACGAGTACATCAACCAGCTTCCCGCCGGTGCGAACCTTGCCTTTATGGCGCAAAAGGTCGGCGCATCGACGCCGGAAATCGACTATCACAGCCAGCAAATGGCGCTCCCGGCCAGTACGCAAAAGGTCATCACCGCGCTGGCGGCGCTGCTGCAACTGGGGCCCGATTTTCGCTTTACCACCACGCTGGAAACCAAAGGTTCCCTTGACGGCGGCGTGCTGAAAGGCGACCTGATTGCACGCTTCGGCGGCGATCCGACGCTTAAACGGCAGGATATTCGCAATATGGTGGCGACGCTGAAAAAAGCCGGCGTGCAGCGTATCGAAGGCAATGTGCTCATCGATACGTCGGTCTTCGCCAGCCATGACAAAGCGCCCGGCTGGCCGTGGAACGACCTGACGCAGTGCTTCAGCGCCCCGCCGGCGGCGGCGATTGTCGACCGTAACTGCTTCTCTGTCTCGCTGTATAGCGCGCAGAAACCGGGCGATGTCGCCTTCATTCGCGTTGCATCCTATTATCCGGTCACCATGTTCAGCCAGGTGCGAACGCTGGCGCGTGGCTCATCGGAAGCGCAGTATTGCGAGCTCGACGTGGTGCCGGGCGATCTCAATCGCTATACTCTCACCGGCTGCCTGCCGCAGCGTAGCGAGCCGCTGCCTCTGGCCTTCGCCATTCAGGATGGCGCCAGCTACGCCGGAGCGATCCTCAAAGCGGAGCTGGCCCAGGCGGGGATCACCTACAGCGGCACGCTGCTGCGCCAGACGCTGGCCAATGAGCCCGGCACCGTGCTGGCAACCAGCCAGTCGGCTCCGCTGCACGATCTGCTGCGGATCATGCTGAAGAAGTCAGACAACATGATTGCCGACACCGTCTTTCGCACCATCGGCCACGCCCGGTTCGGCGTACCTGGCACCTGGCGGGCGGGCTCCGATGCCGTACGGCAGATCCTGCGTCAACAGGCTGGGGTCGATCTCGGCAATACTATCATCGCCGACGGCTCTGGCCTGTCGCGCCACAACCTGATCGCCCCGGCGACCATGATGCAGGTGCTGCAGTATATCGCCCAGCACGATACCGAGCTCAACTTCATCTCCATGCTGCCGCTGGCGGGCCATGACGGATCGCTGCAGTATCGCGCCGGTCTTCATCAGGCGGGCGTCGATGGTAAAGTTTCGGCGAAAACCGGGTCGCTCCAGGGGGTTTATAACCTCGCAGGCTTCATCACTACCGCCAGCGGACAAAAGATGGCCTTCGTGCAATATCTCTCCGGATACGCCGTGGAGCCAGCTGATCAGCGCAATCGCCGCATCCCACTGGTCCGCTTTGAAAGCCGCTTGTATAAAGATTTGTACCAGAACAATTAAAACAAAAGGGCCGCATCAGATGCGGCCCTTTTTGATCCAGAGAAGTCAGGATTAGCGTTTGTAGATGAATTCGACGCCTTCTTCGTCGTCCTCATCCCAGTCGTCATCCCAGTCTTCGTCATCTTCTGCTTCGGCTTCGGCCTCTTCAAGCTGCTGACGGTGATAGTCGTCCCACATAAACTCGACTTTCTCCGGCTTCTGCTCTTCTTCCGCCTGCACGATCGGGTTTTCGATGATGAAGGTCATCACGTCCCAGCACAGCTCTTTCACGCCCTGCTGGCTGGCCGCGGAGATCAGGTAGAATTTCTCTTCCCAACCCAGCGCTTCGGCAATCGCTTTGGCTTTGGCTTCGGCTTCGGCCTTGTCCATCAGGTCAATCTTGTTGAAAACTAACCAGCGTGGTTTGGAGGCTAGCTTCTCGCTGTATTTCTCCAGCTCGCCGATGATAATGCGCGCATTCTCAACCGGATCGGAGCCGTCGATCGGATCGATATCGATGAGGTGCAGCAGTACGCGGCAGCGCTCGAGGTGCTTGAGGAAGCGGATACCGAGGCCTGCCCCTTCCGCTGCGCCTTCAATCAGCCCCGGGATATCGGCAACTACGAAGCTCTTTTCATTGTCCATACGCACCACGCCCAGGCTTGGCACCAGGGTGGTAAACGGATAGTCAGCCACTTTCGGCTTGGCGGCGGAGACCGCACGGATGAAGGTGGATTTGCCGGCGTTCGGCATGCCCAGCATCCCGACATCGGCCAACAGCATCAGCTCCAGCTGCAGGTCGCGTTTATCACCCGGGGTACCCATGGTTTTCTGACGCGGCGTACGGTTAACGGACGATTTGAAACGGGTGTTGCCCAAACCGTGCCAGCCGCCTTTCGCCACCATCAGACGCTGACCGTGTTTGGTCATATCGCCCATGGTCTCGCCGGTGCCCTGATCGATAACCCGGGTGCCGACCGGCACTTTTACCGTCACGTCTTTACCGCGCTTACCGGTACAGTCGCGGCTTTGACCATTCTGCCCACGTTCGGCGCGGAACGATTTTTCAAAACGGTAGTCGATCAGGGTGTTCAGGTTCTCGTCCGCTTCCAGCCAGACATCGCCGCCATCGCCGCCATCGCCGCCGTCCGGACCGCCTTTCGGAATATACTTTTCGCGGCGGAAGCTTACGCAACCATTGCCGCCGTCACCTGCTACGACCAGGATCGTTGCTTCATCTACAAACTTCATTTTACTCTCCGTAAATCATTCGCCTGAGCGGGGCAGCGGTACTACCGCCTCTCGCTTACGCCAACGTCCCCAAAGACGATGACCGATGGCGGAATACATCGCGCCCGCAACCACGACAAACGCACCGAGATAACCAATCAGGTTTAACATCGGTCTGGCGAAAACATCGGGCCAGGCCATTGATAATAAATCAGAAAACAGTAGCGTAAACAGTGGCGTCAAGGTGATTAACGCGCTGACCTGCGCCGCCTGCCAGCGCGCCATGGCTTCCGCCAGCGCCCCGTAGCCAACCAGGGTATTCAGCCCGCAAAAAATCAGGCATGCCAGTTGCCAGCTGCTTAACCGGGAAATCACTCCGGGCTCAGCAAGCGGCAGTAATGCAATCGTACACAAAGTGTACAGCAAAAATAGTATCTGCTGTGATGCCAGACGGCGCAATAACACCTTTTGCGCGACGCCGTAGCTTACCCACACCGTAGCGGCAGCAACGCCGAAAATTACCCCCCACGTGTAGTCCGTCAGGCGGGTAAAGATTTCAATCAGACTGGTATTGAAGAACATCACCAGCCCGCTGAGCAGCATCAACGCGCCCACCACCTGGGTGCCGCGCATGCGCTCTTTCAGAATTACGACGCTAGCCACCATCATCCCCACCGGCGATAGCTGGCCGATGACCTGAGAAGCCGTGGGGCTGAGGTATTGCAGGGAAGAACTAAACAGGATGAAGTTACCGAACAGACCGCCGGTGGCAATCGCTAATAACACCAGCCAGCGCGGCTTGCGAAAAATTCGCATCGGCGGCAGTTTGCCTTTGATCGCGAGGATCGCGCCAAGCCCAATGCTGGCCATCAGGAAGCGATAAAAGACCACCGTAGGCGGCGCCATCACCTCGAGAACCTGTTTCATTGCAATCGGCAACGCTCCCCAACACATTGCGGTGGTAAGCGCCAGAATAATGCCAATCCCAGCCTGCTGCTTCATGCCTGTTTCCCTGCAAAAATTTTCCGGTAGACGAATGTAAAAAGCCCCGCAACGTGTTGCGGGGCTTTCATCCGTTACCGGGACGCGAAAAACTTATTCAGCAACGATGCTGATGAATTTACGGTTTTTCGGGCCTTTAACTTCGAACTTGACTTTACCGTCAGTCAAAGCGAACAGAGTGTGGTCACGGCCGCAACCAACGTTGGTACCAGCGTGGAATTTAGTACCACGTTGACGAACGATGATGCTACCTGCCAGAACTGCTTCACCGCCGAAACGTTTTACGCCCAGACGTTTAGCTTCTGAATCGCGACCGTTACGAGTCGAGCCGCCAGCCTTTTTATGTGCCATTTAAATCTACTCCTCAGGTCTTAGGCGCTGATGCCAGTGATTTTCACATCAGTGAACCACTGACGATGGCCCTGCTGCTTACGATAGTGTTTACGACGACGAAACTTAACGATTTTAACTTTCTCGCCACGACCGTGAGCAACAACTTCAGCTTTGATTACGCCGCCCTCAACGAAAGGAACGCCGATCTTGATTTCTTCACCGTTTGCGATCATCAGCACTTCAGCGAATTCAACAGCTTCGCCAGTTGCGATGTCCAGCTTTTCCAGGCGAACGGTCTGACCTTCGCTTACTCGGTGTTGTTTACCACCACTTTGGAAAACCGCGTACATATAAAACTCCGCTTCCGCGCACCTCTTTATGTGATTCAGAGTGCGCTATAAATATTCACAATAGGGCGCGAATATTACGCAAAACGCGAGCCTTTGACAAGAGCGATTAGCGATCAATGCAGAAAAAAAACACAACTTTCACGACAACGTTTATCTACGGCAATTTTTCAGTACAATCATATCTTCTTTTAATTCTGTCTTAATCCTTCTGTGATCCCACCTGGATTCATGGTAACAGGACATTTGGCCCGGCTTTTGCGATGAATTTAGAAAAAATCAATGAGTTAACCGCGCAAGATATGGCGGGTGTCAATGCGACGATTCTTGAGCAACTCAACTCCGATGTTCAGCTTATCAATCAGTTAGGCTATTACATCGTCAGCGGCGGCGGCAAACGCATTCGCCCGATGATTGCTGTGCTCGCCGCACGCGCGGTGGGCTATCAGGGGAGCGCGCATGTCACCATTGCCGCGCTGATTGAATTTATTCATACCGCCACCCTGCTGCATGACGACGTCGTCGATGAGTCTGATATGCGTCGCGGCAAAGCCACGGCCAATGCGGCGTTTGGCAATGCCGCCAGCGTGCTGGTCGGCGATTTTATCTATACCCGCGCCTTTCAGATGATGACCCAGCTGGGCTCGCTGAAGATCCTTGAGGTCATGTCGGAAGCGGTGAACGTCATTGCCGAAGGCGAAGTGCTGCAGCTGATGAACGTCAATGACCCGGATATCACCGAAGAGAACTACATGCGCGTTATCTACAGCAAGACGGCGCGCCTGTTTGAAGCTGCCTCGCAGTGTGCGGGACTGCTGGCCGACTGCACTGCGGAAGAAGAGCGCGCGTTGCAGGATTATGGCCGCTATCTCGGCACCGCTTTCCAGCTAATCGACGATTTACTCGATTATAGCTCTGACGGCGAGCGGCTCGGTAAAAACGTCGGTGACGACCTGAACGAAGGTAAACCCACGCTACCGCTGCTGCACGCCATGCACCATGGCACACCCGATCAATCAGCGATGATCCGCGGTGCGATCGAGCAAGGCAACGGCCGCCATCTACTGGATGCTGTGCTGGAAACGATGGCGACCTGCGGTTCGCTGGAATGGACGCAGAAGCGTGCCGAAGAAGAAGCTGACAAAGCCATTGCCGCGCTGCAGATCCTCCCGGACACGCCCTGGCGCGAAGCCTTGATTGGGCTGGCGCATATTGCAGTCCAGCGCGATCATTAATCCCCCCTCCTTTCCCGCGCGACGCGCGGGAAAGTTCCAGTAAAATGTCATTTCTCTCCCTAAACTTCCGAATATCTTGATAGATTCTGAATATTCCGGCGCTTTAACAGAACTTGTTAGAACCCTACATAGTACGCGGGTATAGTGTCTCTATCGCCCATGTGGGACGATCTGGACCTTTAACACCAGGAGAATTTATGGATAAGTTCATCGACTGGCATCCCGCAGATATTGTTGCGGGATTACGTAAACGGGGAACATCGCTGGCGGCAGAGTCGCGACGGCACGGACTAAGTTCTTCAACGCTGGCGAACGCCCTGACCCGCCCCTGGCCGAAAGGCGAATTGATTATCGCCACAGCGCTGGAAACGCAGCCGTGGGTCATCTGGCCGTCACGCTACCACGACCCGGTGACTCATGAGTTTATCGACAGAACGCAGATGATGCGTCAGAAGAAGATCGACAAGTGATGTGATTGCTCGACAGCGCCCCGGGACGTTGTTCCGGGGCGCTGTCAGGACGCGGTTACTCGCCCTTCACGCGTTGAATATTGGCGCCCAGGGCCTGCAGTTTATCTTCGATACGCTCATAGCCGCGATCGATATGATAGATGCGATCGACGATGGTGGTCCCTTCAGCGATACAGCCGGCCAGCACCAGGCTCGCCGACGCGCGCAAATCGGTCGCCATCACCTGCGCGCCAGAAAGCTGCTTCACGCCGTGACAGATAGCGGTATTGCTCTCGATCTCCGCGTGCGCGCCCATACGGATCAGCTCCGGAATGTGCATGAAGCGGTTTTCAAAGATCGTTTCGGTGATCACGCCGGTCCCTTCCGCTACCAGGTTAAGCAGCGTGAACTGGGCCTGCATATCGGTCGGGAAGCCCGGGTGCGGCGCGGTACGCACGTTGACCGCTTTCGGACGGTTGCCGTGCATATCGAGGCTGATCCAGTCTTCGCCCGTTTCGATGTCAGCCCCGGCGTCGCGCAGCTTCGCCAGTACGGCATCCAGGGTATCCGGTTGCGCGTTACGGCAGAGGATCTTGCCGCCGGAAATCGCCGCGGCCACCAGGAAAGTCCCGGTTTCAATACGGTCAGGCAGCACACGGTAGACACCGCCGCCCAGGCGCTGCACGCCTTCGATGGTAATGCGATCGCTACCCTGGCCTGTGATTTTTGCGCCCAGCGCGTTCAGGAAGTTGGCGGTATCGACAATCTCCGGCTCGCGAGCGGCGTTTTCAATAATCGTCGTTCCCTCCGCAAGCGTCGCTGCGCTCATGATGGTTACGGTGGCGCCGACGCTCACCTTATCCATCACAATATGCGCGCCTTTCAGGCGACCGCTGACCGAGGCTTTGACATAACCTTCTTCCAGTTTGATCTCGGCGCCCAGCTGCTCCAGACCGCTAATATGCAGATCGACCGGACGCGCGCCGATAGCGCAGCCGCCAGGCAGAGAAACTTGCCCCTGACCGAAACGCGCCACCAACGGGCCCAGCGCCCAGATAGAGGCGCGCATGGTTTTCACCAGATCGTACGGAGCACAGAATACATCGACCGGGCCGGCGTCAATCCATACCGAACCATTGCGCTCGACCTTCGCGCCCAGCTGGCTCAGCAGCTTCATGGTGGTATCGATGTCTTTCAGCTTAGGTACGTTTTGGATCTCTACCGGCTCTTCGGCAAGCAGCGCGGAAAAGAGGATTGGCAGGGCGGCGTTTTTTGCCCCGGAGATGGTGACTTCACCCTGAAGGCGAGTCGGCCCCTGAACACGGAATTTATCCATTGATTCTGTTCTCTATTAAAAATTCACATACGCTGCAGGGGATCCCCCACAGCTTAGAAGCCATTGAGTTTGCGGTCTCGCGCCCACTCCTGCGGAGTAAAGGCCTTGATCGACAGCGCATGGATGCGGTTGTCGGCAATATATTCCATCAGCGGCGCGTAGACGCTCTGCTGCTTTTTCACCCGACTCATGCCATCGAACATCTCACCCACAGCAATAACCTGAAAGTGGCTGCCATCGCCAGAGACGTGGACTTCCTGGAGGGGGAGTGCGTTCATCAGCACGGTCTGAATTTCATGATTTTCCATGGGCTCAAATTTATCTGATAGTGAAAACAGCCCAACATCTTAGAGGAAAGTGGCGCGGTCTTAAACAAGCAAAAAGCCCCGGCGAAAAGATTGCCAGGGCTTTCGGAATAGCTTCAGTGCTAAGGCACTGAAAAGATTATCAGATCAGATCGGCAGGCAGGTTGTAAAGACCGATCAGCGTTTGCAGGTTTTCGCTCTTGCCGACCAGCTGCGCTTCCCGGCCCTGACGGCGAATCAGCGCCATAAAATGCACTAACAGCGCCAGGCCCGCGGTGTCCACGCGCGTGGTCTGACTGAGATCGATGATCGCCGTTCCCGCCGTCGCCTGGGCGCGCGCCTCCCAGAGCGGGACCAGCAGATCCTGATCCAGCTCCCCGTGCAGCGCCAGCGTCTCGCCCTCGCGAGTCCAGCTCAGCTGCCCGCTCATTATTTTTTCTGTTCCAGGGTGATCGGCTGCGCAGAGATCGCTTTCAGCTGCGCGGTCAGGCCATCAACGCCCTTGGTGCGCAGCAGATCGCTCCACTCATTCTGTTTGGTGGTGATCATGCTCACCCCTTCCGCGATCATATCGTAGGCCTGCCAGTTGCCGGTCTGGGTATTTTTACGCCACTGGAAGTCAAGACGTACCGGCGGACGACCGTTCGGGTCGATGATAGTGACGCGGATCGGAACGATGGTTGCGCTGCCCAGCGGCTGCTCCGGAGCAATCTGGTAAGTCTGCCCATGGTACATCGCCAGCGCCTGACCGTAGGCCTGCTTCAGGTATTCACGGAAGGCGGCAAAATAGGCCTCACGCTGCGCAGGGGTCGCTTCTTTGTAATAGCGGCCCAGCACCAGCGCGCCGGCATATTTCACCTGTACATACGGCAATAACTCCTGGTCGACGATGTCGCGCAGATAGTTAGGATTAGCTTTAATCTTCGGCTGTTCATTCTTCAGGCGATCGAAGGTTTTCTGCGCCGCTTCATTCATCAGCTTATACGGATTGGACTGATCTGCAGCCTGGACGGCGGTCAGCGGGGCAATCACCAGCATGGCGACCATGAGTAAGCGTTTAAACATATCGTATTTCTCCTGAAATTAATGCGTCGTGCCGGCTGCCGGCGTCGCGTCAGTATGACCTTCTGCCTCGGCCTTATCATTGCCAGAATTCTGATTGTCGCCACCCTTACTGTTATAAAGGAACTGACCAATCAGATCTTCCAGCACCATGGCGGACTTAGTGTCCTGGATAGTGCCGCCGTCTTTAAGGATAGTCGTCCCGAGGTCCGGGTCTTCAAAACCGACGTTCAGCGCCAGGTACTGCTCGCCCAGCAGGCCAGAGGTGCGGATCGCCAACGAACTGGTATCCGGGATATGGTTGTAGCGCTCATCGATATCGAGCTCCACGCGTGGCAGATAGGTTTTCGGATCGAGCGTAATGTCCGCTACCCGCCCCACTACCACGCCGCCGATGCGCACCGGCGAGCGCGCCTTCAGGCCGCCGATGTTATCGAAAGTCGCATAAAGGCGATAAGTCGGCTCGGTGCGTAGCGAGGTGACGTTCGCCGCCTTCAGGCAGACAAACAGCGCCGCCAGCAGCGCCACCAGTAAGAACACCCCTACCCAGATTTCAGTTTTTTTCGTTTGCATGAACTCAATTCCCAAACATCAGCGCAGTCAGCACAAAATCCAGCCCCAGAACCGCCAGCGACGCATGCACCACGGTACGCGTTGTCGCCCGGCTAATCCCGGCGGAAGTGGGGATAGCGTCATAACCATTAAATAACGCAATCCAGGTTACCGTAATAGCGAACACCAGACTCTTAATCAGGCAGTTCACCAGATCCATTCGCCAGTCGACGGCATTTTGCATCGCGGTCCAGAAAAAACCACCGTCAATGCCTTTCCAGCTCACACCCACCAGCGCACCGCCCCAGATCCCTACCGCGACGAAGATAATCGTCAGCAGCGGCAGCGAAATGACACCGGCCCAGAAGCGTGGGGAAATGACGCGACGCAGCGGATCCACCGCCATCATCTCCATACTGGAGAGCTGTTCCGTGGCCCGCATCAGGCCAATCTCGGCGGTCAGCGCCGACCCGGCGCGGCCGGCAAACAGCAGCGCGGCGACCACCGGCCCCAGCTCACGCAGCAGCGACAGCGCCACCAGCATGCCAAGACTGGTCTCTGCGCTGTAGGTGGTTAACACCAGATACCCCTGCAGCCCGAGCACCATACCGATAAACAAGCCCGATACAATGATAATCAGCATCGACAGGACGCCGACGTTATAGAGTTGACGAACCAGCAGCGGCGCGTGCTTGCGAAACTCTGGTTTGCCGACAACGGCGTTGAATAGCATTAATCCGGCGCGTCCAAACGTCGCGGTGGTTTTAATACCGCGATGACCTAGCGCGGCCAGCGCATTAAACAGCATGAGTCGCTCAACTCCCTATGCCTAATAAATCATGGTGATAGTCGCCAGCAGGATAACGGAACGGCACCGGACCGTCGGCAATACCATCAATGAACTGACGAACCCGAGGATCGGTATTCTCCCGTAGCGACTGGGCGCTACCGTGGGCGACAATCTTTTTATCCGCCACGATATACGCGTAGTCCGCAATACTAAGCACCTCGGGCACATCGTGCGAAACCACGATGCAAGTGACACCCAGCGTGCTGTTGAGTTCAGAAATCAGCTTCACCAGCACGCCCATAGTGATGGGATCCTGCCCGACGAACGGTTCGTCGAACATAATCAGATCCGGCTCCAGGGCAATGGCTCTCGCCAGGGCGGCGCGGCGCGCCATCCCACCGGAAAGCTCAGAAGGCATTAACTTCGCCGCACCGCGTAGCCCCACCGCTTCCAGCTTCATCATCACCGTCGTATGCAGCAGCGCAGGCGGCAAATGCGTATGTTCGCGCAGCGGATAGGCAACGTTGTCAAAGACATTGAGATCGGTGAACAGCGCGCCGGACTGGAACAGCATGCTCATCCGCTTACGCACCGTATAAAGACGCGAACGCGTCATCTGCGGCACGTTCTCGCCATCAAACAGGATCTCTCCCCTGTCCGGCGGGATCTGGCCGCCGATCAGGCGTAACAGGGTAGTCTTGCCGATCCCCGAAGGTCCCATGATCGCAGTAATTTTACCGCGCGGCACCGACAGCGAGATGTCGTCGAAGATCACACGATCGCCGCGTGAAAAGCGGATACCGCGCACTTCAACTAAATTCGCCTGAGTTTGGCTCATAAAATCATCCTTACTAAACACCTGACGGGCAAGCATGGCCCTTTCTTGCGCCACAATCACAACATTTTTACAGAATCTTACCTGCACAGGTTAGCGAAAGCTGGCATTTGTTTTACTTTTGGCACACATAAAGTCAAAATTAAGAATTCGTTACGCTGCGTAGGGATAACCCAGCGAGGCGACGATTATACCTGAAGAAAGGACTTTAGATGCTCTTAGCGACGGCTCTGTTAATTATTGGTTTATTGCTGGTTGTCTACAGCGCCGATCGTCTGGTCTATGCCGCCTCCATCCTGTGTCGTATGTTGGGGATCCCGCCGCTGATCATCGGCATGACAGTGGTCAGTATCGGCACCAGCCTGCCTGAGATCATGGTCGCCACCGCGGCCTCGCTGCACGGGCAGACCGATCTGGCAGTCGGCACCGCGCTCGGATCTAATATCACCAATATCTTATTGATCCTCGGTCTCGCCGCCTTACTCAGGCCATTTACCGTGCATTCTGATATTCTGCGCCGCGAATTACCGCTAATGTTGCTGGTCAGCGTGCTGGCGGGACTGGTGCTCTACGATGGACAACTGACCCGTCTCGACGGGCTATTTTTACTGGCGTTAGCGCTTCTGTGGCTGCTGTTCACCATCAAAATCGCTCGCCTGGCGGAGCGCCAGGGAAGCGATAGCCTGACCCGCGAACAGCTGGCGGAGCTGCCACGCGAAGGGTCGCTGCCGGTCGCCCTGCTCTGGTTAGGGGTAGCGATGATCGTCATGCCGATGGCGACCCGCATGGTGGTGGATAACAGTACAGTGCTGGCAAACTATTTCGCCATCAGCGAACTGACCGTCGGCCTGACGGTGGTGGCGATAGGCACCAGCCTGCCGGAGCTGGCCACCGCCATCGCCGGGGCGCGGAAAGGGGAAGATGATATTGCCATCGGCAATATCATCGGCGCCAATATCCTTAATATCGCACTGGTGCTGGGTTTACCGGCGCTGATCGCGCCGGGGAGCTTTGCGACCGAAGCCTTCACTCGCGATTATGGCGTGATGCTGCTGGTCAGCCTGATCTTCGCAGTGCTGTGCTGGCGCCGTCAGCAGCAGCCGGGACGACTGGTTGGCGCGCTGCTGGTCGGCGGCTTTGTGGTTTGGTTGGCGATGCTGTTTTGGACAGCACCGCTCTTCGTTGAATGATTCGGGATAACATCATGTCGCAAATAGATTTGCCCACGGATTTTGACTTTCAACAGGCAGGCCGTCAGGTGCTGGAAATTGAACGTGAAGGTCTGGCCCAGCTCGATCAATACATAAATGAAGACTTTACCCATGCCTGCGAAACGATTTTCCGCTGCGGTGGGAAAGTCGTGGTGATGGGGATGGGCAAATCCGGCCACATCGGCCGCAAAATGGCGGCAACCTTCGCCAGTACCGGCACCTCGGCATTTTTTGTCCACCCCGGCGAAGCGGCGCACGGTGATTTAGGTATGGTCACCCCGCAGGATGTGGTAATTGCGTTGTCGAACTCCGGCGAATCGAATGAAATCCTCGCGCTGATCCCGGTCCTCAAGCGCCAGCAGGTGAAGCTTATCTGTATCACCAGCCGGCCGGAGAGCAGCATGGCGCGCGCGGCGGATATCCATCTGTGCGTGAAAGTGCCGAAGGAGGCCTGCCCGTTAGGACTGGCGCCCACGTCGAGCACCACCGCCGCGCTGGTGATGGGTGATGCCCTCGCCGTCGCCCTGCTGGAAGCCCGCGGCTTTACCGCTGAGGATTTCGCCCTGTCGCATCCGGGCGGCGCACTCGGCCGTAAGCTGTTGCTGCGGGTCAATGATATTATGCATACCGGTGATGAAATCCCGCACGTCGGCCTGCAGGCGACCCTGCGCGATGCGCTGCTGGAAATCACGCGTAAAAATTTAGGCATGACCGCTATCTGCGATGACGATATGAACATCATCGGTATCTTTACCGACGGTGACCTGCGCCGGGTCTTCGATACCGGCGTTGATATGCGCGATGCCAGCATTGCCGACGTCATGACCCGGGGAGGTATCCGCATCCGCCCCGGCACTCTGGCGGTGGATGCGTTAAACCTGATGCAATCCCGTCATATCACCTGCGTGCTGGTTGCCGATGGCGACCATCTGCTGGGTGTGGTACATATGCACGATCTGCTGCGCGCGGGCGTAGTGTAAGTAAGGAAAAAATAATGAATAATGCTGATGCTCAGTTAGCGACCTGCTACGGGCCGGTAAGCCAGGCGTTTGTCGATCGCGCGGCGAAGATCCGTCTACTGATCCTTGATGTCGACGGTGTATTATCCGACGGGCTTATCTATATGGGTAATCACGGCGAGGAGCTGAAAGCGTTTAACGTCCGTGATGGCTATGGTATCCGCTGCGCGCTGACCTCGGGTATTGAAGTGGCGATTATTACCGGGCGAAAAGCTAAACTGGTAGAAGATCGCTGTCAGACGCTGGGCATCACGCATTTGTACCAGGGGCAGTCGGACAAGCTGCTGGCGTTCCGCGATCTGACGGACAAACTGCACGTGCGGCCGGAAGAAGTCGCCTACATCGGCGACGATCTTATTGACTGGCCGGTGATGGCCGAAGTGGGCCTTAGCGTCGCCGTCGCCGATGCGCATCCGCTGCTGCTACCGCGGGCGAATTATGTCACGCGAATTAACGGCGGACGCGGCGCGGTACGCGAAGTCTGCGATTTGTTACTATTGGCGCAGGGCAAGTTGGATGAGGCCAAAGGGCAATCAATATGAGTAAAACCAGACGTTGGGTTATCATTTTACTGTCGCTGCTCGCGCTGATCCTTATCGGCCTGAATCTGGCGAATACGGACGACACGGCCCAGCCGGAGGTCAATCCTAACGACCCTACGTATAAAAGCGAACATACCGACACCGTGGTATACAGTCCGGAAGGCGCCCTGAGCTATCGGCTGATTGCCGAGCACGTGGAATATTTTTCCGATCAGGAGGTCTCCTGGTTTACCAAACCGGTGATGACCACCTTTGATACTAACAAGGTGCCTACCTGGTCGGTCAGAGCAGACAAAGCGAAGCTGACGAATGACCGGATGCTCTATCTTTACGGGCACGTTGAGGTGAATGCGCTCGCGCCAGATTCTCAACTGCGCAAAATTACGACGGATAACGCCCAGATAAATCTGGTAACGCAGGACGTTACCTCCGATGACATGGTGACGTTATACGGCACCACATTTAATTCCAGCGGCCTGAAAATGCGTGGAAACCTTCGCAGCAAAAATGCCGAGCTGATTGAAAAGGTGAGAACCTCTTATGAAATTCAGAACAAACAAACTCAGCCTTAAGATTGCGCTCGCCGGCGCGTTACTGGCCGCCAGCCTGCCGGCCCTCGCCAAGACGGGCGATACCGATCAGCCGATCCATATCGAATCCGATCAGCAGTCGCTGGACATGCAGGGCAATGTCGTCACCTTCACCGGTAACGTGGTCGTGACCCAGGGGACGATCAAGATTAACGCTGATAAAGTGGTGGTCACCCGTCCAGGCAACGAGAAAGGCAAAGAGGTGATCGAAGGTTTCGGTAACCCGGCTACTTTCTATCAGATGCAGGATAACGGCAAGCCGGTAAAAGGCCGGGCGTCGAAAATGCGCTACGAGCTGCAGAACGATTACGTCGTGCTGACGGGCAACGCTTATCTGGAACAGCTCGACAGCAACATCAAGGGCGACAAGATCACCTATCTGGTGAAAGATCAAAAAATGCAGGCCTTCAGCGATAAAGGTCGACGCGTCACCACCGTTCTGGTGCCGTCCGAGCTGCAGGATAAAAGCGGCAACCAGCAAAAGAAGAGTAACTAATCCGTTATGGCAACCTTAACTGCGAAGAATCTCGCTAAAGCGTATAAAGGCCGCCGCGTGGTGGAAGATGTCAGTCTCACCGTTAACTCGGGCGAGATTGTCGGCTTGCTCGGCCCGAACGGCGCCGGTAAAACGACCACCTTCTACATGGTGGTCGGGATTGTGCCCCGCGACGCAGGCAATATCATCATCGATGACGAAGACATCAGCCTGCTGCCGCTGCACGCGCGCGCGCGACGGGGCATCGGCTACCTGCCGCAGGAAGCGTCGATTTTCCGTCGCCTCAGCGTCTATGACAACCTGATGGCGGTCCTGCAGATCCGTGACGATCTAACCAGCGAACAACGGGAAGATCGCGCTAAAGAGCTGATGGAAGAGTTTCATATTGAGCACCTGCGCGACAGCCTCGGTCAGGCGCTCTCCGGTGGTGAACGCCGCCGCGTCGAAATCGCCCGCGCGCTGGCGGCGAATCCGAAATTTATTCTTCTGGATGAACCCTTTGCCGGCGTGGATCCGATCTCCGTTATCGATATTAAACGCATCATTGAGCACCTGCGCGACAGCGGTCTCGGCGTTCTGATTACCGACCATAACGTCCGTGAGACCCTCGCGGTCTGCGAACGCGCGTATATTGTCAGTCAGGGACACCTTATCGCTCATGGTACACCGCAGCAGATCCTCGAAGATGAGCAGGTTAAGCGCGTGTATCTTGGGGAAGACTTCAGACTCTGATAGGGTAGAGGTTACAGACGTTTTAGCCGGAGATATTTACCCTGAACATGAAGCAAGGTTTGCAATTAAGGCTTAGCCAACAGCTTGCCATGACGCCGCAGCTGCAGCAGGCGATTCGTTTGCTGCAGTTGTCCACGTTAGAACTCCAGCAAGAGCTCCAGCAAGCGCTGGAAAGTAACCCGTTGCTTGAGCAAACCGATCTTCACGACGAGGTAGAGGCAAAAGAGGTGGAGGACCGCGAGTCCCTCGATACCGTCGATGCGCTTGAGCAAAAAGAGATGCCCGACGAACTGCCTCTCGATGCCAGCTGGGATGAAATCTATACCGCTGGCACGCCGTCGGGTAACGGCGTCGACTATCAGGACGACGAGCTTCCCGTCTATCAAGGCGAGACCACCCAGACGCTGCAGGACTATCTGATGTGGCAGGTTGAGCTGACGCCTTTCACCGACACCGACCGCGCTATTGCCACCTCTATCGTCGACGCCGTCGACGATACGGGCTACCTCACGATTCAGATTGAAGATATTGTCGACAGCATCGGCGATGACGAGATCGGCCTGGAGGAGGTGGAAGCGGTCCTCAAGCGAATCCAGCGTTTTGATCCGGTTGGCGTCGCAGCGAAAGATCTGCGCGACTGCCTGCTGATCCAGCTGTCGCAATTTGCTAAAGAGACGCCGTGGCTGGAAGAGGCGCGGCTGATTATCAGCGACCATCTTGATCTGCTGGCCAACCATGATTTCCGCACTCTAATGCGAGTCACCCGCCTGAAAGAAGAGGTGCTTAAAGAGGCGGTCAACCTGATCCAGTCCCTGGATCCTCGCCCTGGCCAGTCCATTCAGACCAGCGAACCGGAATATGTCATCCCGGATGTGCTGGTGCGCAAGGTGAGCGGCCGCTGGACCGTCGAGCTCAACGCCGACAGCATTCCACGGTTGAAAATAAATCAGCAGTATGCGGCAATGGGCAACAGCGCCCGCAATGACGCCGACGGCCAGTTCATTCGCAGCAATCTGCAGGAAGCCCGCTGGCTGATTAAAAGTCTGGAAAGCCGCAACGATACCCTGCTGCGCGTCAGCCGCTGCATCGTAGAGCAGCAGCAGGCTTTTTTCGAACAGGGTGAAGAGTATATGAAGCCGATGGTGCTGGCCGATATCGCCCAGGCCGTCGAGATGCATGAATCGACGATTTCCCGTGTCACCACGCAAAAATATCTGCACAGTCCGCGCGGTATTTTTGAACTGAAGTATTTCTTCTCCAGCCATGTGAATACCGAAGGCGGAGGCGAAGCCTCGTCGACGGCTATTCGCGCGCTGGTGAAGAAGCTCATCGCCGCGGAAAACCCCGCGAAGCCGTTGAGCGACAGTAAGCTCACCTCCATGCTGTCCGAGCAGGGTATTATGGTGGCGCGCCGCACTGTCGCGAAGTACAGAGAGTCTTTATCCATCCCGCCGTCAAACCAGCGTAAACAACTGGTCTGACATAACCGATAAGGAAGACACTATGCAGCTCAACATTACAGGACACAACGTCGAAATTACGCCTGCGATGCGCGAATTCGTTACGGCGAAGTTCAGCAAGCTGGAGCAATTTTTCGACCGGATCAATCAGGTCTATATTGTGTTAAAAGTAGAGAAAGTGACGCAAATTGCGGACGCGAATCTGCATGTCAACGGTGGCGAAATCCATGCCAGTGCGGAAGGGCAGGATATGTATGCGGCTGTCGATGGTCTTATCGACAAGCTGGCAAGACAGTTAACGAAGCACAAAGATAAACTAAAACAACACTAATTGTCCGGGCCCCCTTGCGCCCGCCGCTGGATATCATCGGCGACGGGCGCGGGGGCGCTCAGGTGAAATTATGATGAACAACGATTCGGCTCTACAACTGAGCAACGTCCTGAACCAGGAATGTACCCGTAGCCAGGTGCACTGCCAGAGCAAGAAGCGTGCTCTGGAAATCATCAGCGAACTGGCCGCCAAACAGTTAAGTTTGCCGCCGCAGGTGGTGTTCGAAGCGATCCTCACCCGCGAAAAAATGGGCAGTACCGGGATCGGCAATGGTATCGCCATTCCCCACGGAAAACTGGAAGAGGATACGCTGCGTGCTGTCGGCGTTTTTGTCCAGCTGGAAACCCCCATCGCCTTCGACGCGATCGACAATCAACCTGTCGACCTGCTGTTCGCGCTGCTGGTGCCGGCCGACCAGACAAAAACTCACCTGCATACGCTCTCCCTGGTGGCCAAACGGCTGGCGGACAAAGCGATTTGTCGTCGCCTGCGCGCGGCGCAGAGCGATGAAGAGTTGTATGAGATCATCACCGAAGCAGGAAGCAGCGATGACGCATAACGGCAGTCGCACCTTATCCTTTATCGTACTGAGGAGAAACGGTACATGGTACTGATGATCGTCAGCGGCCGCTCGGGCTCGGGGAAATCCGTCGCTCTGCGAGCGCTGGAAGATATGGGCTTTTACTGCGTGGATAACCTGCCGGTCGTGCTGCTGCCCGACCTGGCGCGGTCGCTGGCTGACCGTAATATCTCCGCGGCCGTCAGCATCGACGTGCGTAACATGCCGGAATCCCCGGAGATCTTCGAGCAGGCGATGCAGAATCTGCCGGAATGTTTTTCTCCGCAGCTGCTGTTCCTTGATGCCGACCGCAATACCCTGATCCGCCGGTACAGCGACACCCGTCGTCTGCACCCGCTGTCGAGCAAGAATCTGTCGCTGGAAAGCGCCATCGACGAAGAGAGCGATCTGCTGGAGCCCCTACGCTCCCGCGCCGATCTGATCGTCGATACGTCGGAAATGTCGGTGCATGAGCTGGCGGAAATGCTGCGTACCCGACTGCTGGGTAAACGCGAGCGTGAACTGACGATGGTCTTCGAATCCTTCGGCTTCAAGCACGGTATTCCGATCGATGCCGATTACGTCTTTGACGTGCGCTTTCTGCCCAACCCGCACTGGGATCCGAAACTGCGTCCAATGACCGGTCTGGATAAACCAGTGGCCGCCTTCCTCGATCGGCACACTGAAGTGCACAACTTTATTTATCAGACCCGAAGCTATCTTGAGCTATGGTTACCGATGCTGGAGACCAACAATCGCAGCTATCTGACGGTGGCCATTGGCTGTACCGGCGGTAAACATCGTTCGGTTTATATTGCTGAACAACTGGCTGACTACTTCCGCTCGCGCGGCAAGAACGTGCAGTCTCGTCATCGGACGCTGGAAAAACGTAAATCATGACCGTAAAGCAGACCGTTGAAATCACCAATAAGCTGGGCATGCACGCCCGCCCGGCGATGAAGCTGTTCGAACTGATGCAGAATTTCGATGCCGAAGTACTGCTGCGCAACGATGAAGGCACGGAGGCGGAAGCCAACAGCGTGATTGCCCTGCTGATGCTGGACTCGGCGAAAGGGCGACAGATAGAGGTGGAGGCCAGCGGTCCGCAGGAAGTTGAAGCCCTCGCCGCGGTGATTGCCCTGTTTAACGCTGGCTTTGACGAAGACTAAACGTGACGCTTCCCGGCGACGGACGACTGGCGACTGTACCAGCCCCGGCGCCGGAGTAACCTGCTAATAGAGCTTATGCTCGCGCATGAACCCTTCCCCGCCCAGCTGTCGCATCTGGCGTAAGATCCAGGCCTGACGACTGCGCACATAGCCTGACGGCGCATCGGCGCGATAGCGGATCGGGTTCGGCAGCACCGCGGCCAGCAGAGCCGCTTCCCCCGGCGTCAGCTGACTGGCGGGTTTATGAAAATAGCGCTGGGCGGCCGCTTCCACACCAAATATCCCATCGCCGAACTCGGCAATATTCAGGTAGACGGTCAGGATCCGCTTTTTACTCCACACGGTTTCGATCCCGACAGTCAGCCCGGCTTCCAGCCCCTTACGCAGCCAGCTGCGGCCATCCCATAAAAACAGGTTTTTCGCCGTCTGCTGCGACAGCGTTGACGCGCCGCGGATGCGGGTCTCGTGACGTTCATTGTGCGCCAGCGCTTTCTCAATCGCCGACACGTCGAACCCCCAGTGTTCCGGGAACTTCTGATCTTCGGCGGCAATCACCGCCAGCCCCATCCATGGAGAGATCTTATCCATGGCAACCCAGTCGGAATGCGCCAGATAATGGAAATCGCCGGACAGCCAGGCGCTCACCTGCCGCTCAAGCATCACCGCCGAAAACGGCACCGGCAGCACGCTAAACAGCGCGATCCCCCCGCCCCAGAGGACGGCGGCGATCAGCAGCAGACGCAATGCCAGACGTTTTAATAGCGCAAGGGGCGCAACGCGGAGCCTCATGCGCTCAGCGCCAGCACGCGGGCCACCAGCTTCTCAATTCCGGTGGCGGCTTGCGCAATGTCCTCCGCCAGCATATACGCCGGAGTGGTGACCACTTTGTTGTCTTCATCCACCACGATGTCGTCGACCGGGCAAGGCACGTGCTCTGCCCCCATCTCTTCCACCACATCGGCGGTATCAAGATCGGTCCCAATGGTCATCCGCAGCGGAAACGCAAAGATCTTCGGCAGCATCGCCGGGGCAATGCACATAAAGCCCAGCGGCTTGCCGGTCTGATGCATCGCCAGCGCCAGGGCCCGCAGATCGGGATCCACCTGGCATTCGCTGCCCTCGGCGGCGAAGCTGCTTAGATTTTTCGCCGCGCCGAAGCCGCCAGGGACGATCAGCGCGTCCAGCGTCTCCGCACGCGCCTGCGCCAGCGGCAGGATGTCGCCGCGGGCGATACGCGCTGCTTCCACCAGCACATTGCGCTGCTCTGGCATCGCCTCCCCGGTCAGATGGTTGATGACATCGCGCTGCGGTTTATCGGGCGCAAAGCACACTGCCTGCGCGCCGTTGCGCGCGATCGCCAGCAGGGTAATCACCGCCTCATGGATTTCACTGCCGTCGTACACGCCGCAGCCGCCCAGTACCACACCAATTTTTTTCATCGCTTTCGCTCCTCCATGCAACTCGCTGAAACCAGTCAAAAATGTCGATTAACTCGCTATGCTTCACATATTTTACTGATTCATGTAACAAATTAGTTAAGCTTTGCTATCTTAATGAGCGAGCAATCCACTTCTTCGGTTGCGCCACGTAACAACATCACTCAAACAACACTGGCTCAACCACCAGTTCCCTGGTGTTGGCGCAGTATTCGCGCACCCCGGTCTGTCCGGGGTCATTTTTTGCTGGCTTTCGCCACCCACGCCTTCAGTACCGCTACATCGTTTTGCCACTCGGATTTCATCTCTTCAACCCATTCAGCGACATTATCAGACCAGGCAGGCAGATCCGGAGTCTGGATCTGCTGGCCCAGCTGCTGGATGTGGCGCAGTCCGATAGAACCGGCCGCCCCTTTGATCTTATGTCCCTCTTCGACAATCCCTTTTTGGTCGCGGGCGGTCAGATTAGACTCCAGAACGGACATGTAGCCCGGCATCATCTTCTCAAACACCGCGAGACCATCGTTGATAAGCTTCGGTCCCACCAGCTCGATATATTGCTCCAGCATATCGGTATCCAGCACCGCGTCGGCTTTATGCAGATCGGCCGCCGGCGCTTCCTGCGCTTCCTCATCCGGTGCATCCCAGAATTTCTTGATCATGGCCGTCAGCGCTGGCACCGATAGCGGCTTACTCAACACATCGTCCATTCCGGCGTCGAGATACTCTTTCTTATTCTTCAGCACGTTGGCGGTCAGGGCGACCAGCGGCGGTAGCTCGTCAGCGGCAAAGCGCTGTTTCAGTTCCCGGGAAATATCCAGTCCGGTCATGTCCGGTAACTGAATATCCAACAGCACAAGGTCATATTCGCCTGGCTCAAACATCTCCAGCGCGGCTTTCCCGGTCATCGCCACATCAACGCTGTTACCCAGTTTTTCCAGCACTGAACGGGCCACAATAACGTTGAGCTCAATGTCCTCAACCAGCAGCACGTTGAGCGCCGGTAATGGCATGTCGTCTTCCGCCAGCGTATCTTCCACTTCTTCCGCAATGGCTGGCGCATGGACGGTAAGCGTAAAGGTCGCCCCTTTACCCGGCTGGCTGGTAACGCTGATATCACCGCCCATATTACGCGCCAGGCGACGCGAGACGGCGAGACCAATCCCGGTTCCGGTGGCCGGTTTGCCGCCGTGGCTGTCTTTGACCTGGTAATACATGGCGAAAATTTTGTCCTGTTCCGCTTCAGGAATACCAATTCCGGAGTCTTCCACTTCGAAGTGCAGGATATCGCCTTCGTCATAGCGCACGCGGACGTTTACCCCTCCGCCCTGCGGGGTAAACTTCACGGCGTTACTGATAAGATTCCACAGGATCTGCCGCAGGCGGGTCCCATCCGTGATTACCTTATGCGGCAGCGGCAGGCTCGGCTCCAGCACAAAGCGCAGCCCCTTCTGCTGTGCCTGCAGGCCGGATAGGTTTTCAAGGTCGGCAAGGAAGCTGGTGAAGTCCACCGGCTGGTTATCGAGCTGCACCTTGCGGCGCTCCATTTTGTCCATGTCGATAATATCATTGAAGATATTCCCCAGCGTCACCGCCGATACATGGATAGTTTTCAGGTATTTTTCCTGTTCGCTGGTCAGTTCGGTATCCAGCAAAATTCGGCTCAGCCCGACGATCCCGTTTAGCGGGGTACGCAGCTCATGACTGATGGTGGAAATAAAGGTGGTTTTATCCCGGCTGGCGCGCTCAAGAGCGTCCTGATAGCGTTTACGTTCGGTGATATCGCGGCCGAAGCCCATCAGGCCGCGACGCTTACCGACGCGATCGTAGTAGGGGACCTTGCGGATTTCAAAGCACGCTTTGCGGCCATCGGGATAGTCCAGCCACTGCTCATAGGTCAGCGATACATTATGGCGGAACACCTTCTCGTCGGTCTCCAGTACCTTTTCCGCCGCCTCTTCGCTATAGACGTCCTGCGGTTTGAGGTGGATCAGCTGTTTCTCGCTTTTGCCGGTCAGCAGCTCCATCGCCCGGTTACAGCCTGAAAACTCCTTATCCTCATTGCGATAGAAGACCAGGTCCGGGGAAGCATCAAGGAAAGAGCGCAGAAAGGAGGATTGCTGTTCGAGCTGGATCTGTGTCTCTTCACGCTCTTTCATCTCAATCTTCAACTGCTCGAGGGTGGTCTCGCGCTCGGCTTCCGCTTTTTCACGTTCGCCAATCTCCTGATTCAACTGCGCGATGTTATCTTTCAGTTGGACGTTCAGCTTTAGATCGCGCTCACGCATCTCCTCCAGCTTGTCCACCAGCCGCGAAAGACGCTGACGGGACTCTTCGAGCTGCTCCACCACCACCGAGAGAAAGTAGACCGCCCAAGGCGTGATCAGCAGGCCAAAGAAGATAGAGCGGATAACGTCGATACTTTCAACCTGGCCATGCAGCACCATGGTAACCGCCATCTGTACCACGATGGCCAGCACCACCAGCGCAAGAGCCAACAGCATCGAAAAGCGGACCAGACCCAGCTTCATCATCAGGTCGACATAATACTGCGCCAGCATACGAATTTGCTTCATAGGGGATTCCTTCACGACAACTCCGCACAATAATACTCAATTCTGAGCAATGCGCTGTAAGTTGTGCAAAAAATGCGGGCAGGAGTCGATACGGCGGCCGGCCGCAGAGGCGAACCAGCCGCAAAAGAGGGGGATCAGAAGAGGGATTAACGCTTGCTTAACGCCTCCCAGAGTCCTTTCAGGTAGGTCACGCCGAGGGCGCGGTCGAACAGGCCATAGCCCGGCCGTCCGGTCTCTCCCCAGATAAAGCGACCATGATCCGGGCGAATATAGCCGTCGAATCCGTTGTCATACAGCGCTTGCATCACTTTGTACATATCCAGGGAGCCGTACTCTGACGGATGGGCGCACTCGTAAAAGTCTTTATCCTGCATCAGCTTTATATTGCGGACGTGGGCAAAATGAATTCGCTTACGCCGCGTAAATTCGGCCAGGATGGCGTACACGTCATTATCAGGATCTTCGGCAATCGAGCCGGTGCAGAGCGTAATGCCGTTGGCGGGTGAATCGACGGCCCGGCAGATCCAGTCCAGATCGTCGCGGTTTTTGACCACCCGCGGCAGGCCAAAAATGGAGTACGGCGGGTCGTCCGGGTGGATCGCCATTTTCACCCCAACCTCTTCGCAAACCGGGATCACCGCCTGCAGAAAATAAACCAGGTTCTCCCGCAGCTTCTGATCATCCACCGCGCTATATTTGGCAAACAGGGTCTGCACCTCCGCCAGCCGTTCCGGCTCCCAGCCCGGCAAGGCGAAGCCGTTTGAATTCTCAAGCACCTCCTTCACCACGTCTTCCAGCCGCTTATCGATATCTTTCTTCTCAAACGCCATCGTCAGCGAGCCATCCGGCAGGACGTAGTTCATATCCGTCTTCATCCAGTCGAAAACCGGCATGAAGTTATAGCAGATGACTTTAACGCCAAAGCGGGCAAGGTTGCGGATGGTCTGCTGGTAGTTGGCAATATAGCGGTCACGGGTAGGTAGGCCGATTTTGATGTCGTCATGGATGTTGACGCTCTCTATCACCTCCATTTTCAGGCCTGCGGCATGGGCCTGACCGACCAGACGCTCAATTTTATCCACCGGCCATACTTCGCCCACCGCGACGTCGTAGAGCGCGCCGACCACCCCCTCAACGCCAGGCACCTGGCGAATATGTTCTAATGAAATCTTGTCTTCCTCTGGTCCAAACCAGCGCATTGTCATCTGCATTGTCTTCACCTGCTCAACTTAGTTTAATTTACCCTACTACCATACCAGTAATCATAGATGATTGAGCGTTGGCTGTCGTGATAGCGATCACATTCCTGCCGACCGGCTCGCCAGCGGTGAATGCGTCGGTGCATTCATAATTTTTTTCAATTTATTTCAATAGATTAATCATGCCATGGCTTTTTCTGCCGAGCTTTCTCAAATGTGATCCAGGCCTGATTATGATCTTTTGCATACTTGTATGGTAATAAAAGTAGCGTAATTTGTTCAGAAAAAAGACAATGGAAGGAATCAAAATGAGAAGCGTCGTCGTCAAAGAGCCAGGCCAACTGAACATTGAATCACGTCCGGTTCCAGTTCCGGGCGCCCATGAAGTACGGGTGAAAATTGCTTTTGCCGGGATCTGTGGTTCCGATGTACACATCTATCACGGCCACAACCCTTTCGCGAAATATCCCCGCGTCATCGGCCATGAATTCTATGGCATCATCGACGCCGTCGGCGAGCAGGTATCTCCGGCACGCATCGGCGAGCGTGTCGCGGTGGACCCCGTTGTCAGCTGCGGCCATTGTTATCCTTGCTCGGTAGGAAGGCCGAATGTCTGTACGCAGCTCCAGGTCATAGGAGTTCACCGCGACGGGGGATTTAGCGACTATGCCTGCGTGCCGGCGAAAAATGCCTGGCGCATCCCCGAGGCTATCAGCGACCGTCAGGCAACGATGGTTGAGCCTTTTACCATCGCGGCAAATATTACCGCCCAGCTGCAGCCCACGGCGCAAGATATTGCCCTGGTTTACGGCGCTGGCCCGATGGGGCTGACAATCATTCAGGCGCTAAAGGGGGTATATGGCGTTAAGCAGGTGATCGTCGTGGATCGCATTGCCGAACGTCTGCAGATGGCCCGGGAAAACGGCGCCGATCTGACGCTCGATAACACTGACCAGCCGCTCGCGGAACAGCTGGCGCAGCGGCAGCTTGCCCCCACGCTGGTCATTGATGCCGCCTGCCACCCGGCGATCCTGCAGGAAGCCATTCTCCTCGCCTCCCCCGCCGCCCGCATCGGTATACTCGGTTTCTCCGGCGAGGCCTCGACCCTCACTCAGCAAAGCATCACCAGTAAAGAAATTTCTATTTTCTCCTCCCGGCTGAACAGCGGGCGTTTTCCGCTGGTCATCGACTGGATGGAGAAAGGCCTTATTCGTCCGGAGGCGTTAATCACCCATTGTATGCCGCTGGAGCAGGTGAAAGAGGCCATGGAGATTTTTGCTAACGACCGTAAGACCTGCTGCAAAGTGCTGCTGCAGCTGGGTTAAACCGGCATCGTATAGAATAACGGCCGACGGATATCTGCATATCCGCCGCGCCTGATATAAATAATATAATGAGCATGGTGTTATCATGGGAAAAAATATCCGCTGGATTATCGTCCTGTTATTATTTTTAGTATATATGATAAATTATCTGGACCGGGTGGCATTATCCATCACGGTCCCGATGATTGAAAAGGACCTTGCACTTAACGCTGAACAATTCGGCATTATTTTCGGCAGCTTTTTCTTCGGCTACGCGGTATTTAATTTTATTGGCGGTTTGGCCGTGGATAAGTTTGGCGCAACGCTGGTAATGGGCCTGGCGGTCGGTCTGTGGTCGCTGTTTTGCGGCTTAACCGCGGTAGCCACCGGCTTTTATTCCATGCTGGTGCTGCGGGTGCTTTTCGGGATGGCGGAAGGCCCGATCTGCGCATCGGCGAACAAGATGATCAACGGCTGGTTTCCTAAAAAGCAAGCGGCTACCGCCGTCGGCTTTCTCAGCGCAGGCTCTCCGCTGGGCGGCGCGGTCGCCGGCCCCATCGTCGGTTACCTGGCCCTGGCATTCGGCTGGCGCCCGGCTTTTATGATTATTTTCGCTATCGGTATTGTATGGATGATAGCGTGGTTTTTCATTGCCGCTAATTCGCCCGAAAAGCACAAAAAAGTCAGCCAGGAAGAACTTAAGCTGATTAATAAAATGAAAGAAGAAGAAGTCGCGCTGGAAACAATAGAAAATCAAACAGCTCACTCGCTGGGTTATTATTTGAAACAGCCAATTATTCTGGTAACGGCCTTTGCCTTCTTCTGCTACAACTATATTCTGTTTTTCTTTCTCAGCTGGTTCCCGTCCTATCTGGTACAACA
Source organism: Klebsiella sp. 10 (assembly GCF_018223925.1). Taxonomy (NCBI): domain Bacteria; kingdom Pseudomonadati; phylum Pseudomonadota; class Gammaproteobacteria; order Enterobacterales; family Enterobacteriaceae; genus Klebsiella; species Klebsiella sp. 10. The sequence continues at coordinate 51,577 of NZ_JAGRRB010000012.1, read as the reverse complement.
GCACCATCTGGATATTAAACAGATGAGCCTTACCACTATGATCCCATGGATAGTCGGCTTTGTCGGTCTGGCGCTTGGGGGCTATATTTCCGATAAAATTTTTAAACTCACCGGGCGCCTGCTGCTGTCGCGCAAAATTGTGCTGGTGGTATGCCTGCTGATGGCCGCTATCTGCGTGGGACTGGCGGGTACCGTCAGCAGCGTCGTGCCTGCCGTTCTGCTGATGTCGGTCTCCATCTTTTTCCTCTATGTAACCGGGGCGATCTACTGGGCGATTATCCAGGACGTGGTGCATAAATCCCGCGTCGGCGGCGCCAGCGGCTTTATCCATCTTATCGGCAGCGTCTCCGGCATCGTGGGGCCGATTGTTACCGGCTATATCGTGCAGTCTACTGGTAAATTTGACAGCGCTTTCGTTCTCGCCGGCACTATCGCCGCGCTTGGCGCCCTGCTGGTGCTGTTCGTGATCAAAACTCCGCGTGTGACGATGAAAGCCAGCCAGGCATAAATGGCAGGAGCGCGATGTCCGGCATTGTTCCGGACATCGCGCTCGTACTTCTCACTCAGCCTGGGGAGCAACCCAGCTACGGCCCAGCGCCGAGCCCTGAGCGCCCTGCTGATTCAGATAACGATCCAGTTCAACCATGCCGGTCCAGCGATTTTCACACCACAGCGGCGCCAACAGCGTGGGCCGACGGGCGCTGGCGGAAATACGGTGGTAGATCACCTCCGGCGGCGTATGGCGGATCATCTCTCCAGCGGTGACGGTATACGCCTCCAGCTCAATGCCATCGAGACGCCCGGCCTGCCACGCTTTGGCCATAATGCTGCCTTTCACAATATGCAGTGGATGCAATTTGATCCCATCCACGCCGGTCGCCACTACCTGCTCCAGCGTCTGCAGACAATGCCCCTGGCTCTCTCCGGGCAGACCGACGATCAGATGCGCACAGACTTTCAGCCCCCGCTCTCGCGCCAGGCGCGCGGTACGCTGATAACAGGCGAAATCGTGTCCACGGTTAATGCGATGCAGGGTCTTATCATGAGCAGTTTGCAGCCCCAGCTCCAGCCATACCTCATACCCTTGCTGATGGTATTCACTCAGCAGGTCAAGGACCGCCTGCGGAACGCAGTCCGGGCGGGTGCCGACGCACAGGCCAACGATATTTGCGGCACTGACGGCCTGACGATACATTGAACGGAGCACCTGCACTTCAGCGAAGGTGCTGGTGTAGGCCTGAAAATAGGCCAGATAGCGCTTCGCCCGGTTGACGAGCTGCGCCTGATGAGCGAGCTGTTCGGCGATAGAGCGATGCTGCTGCGCCTCATCGGCAAACGATGCCACGTTACAGAAAGTGCAACCGCCGCGGCCCAGCGTGCCGTCGCGGTTTGGGCAGCTAAAACCGCCGTGCAGCGTTAGCTTATGGACCTTTTCGCCATAGCGACGCATAAGATCCCCACCAAACATATTGACTAATTTCTGTAACTGCATAATCTGATAGACCGCCCTCAACAAAGGGGGCCAAGCCTGCCACTTTTCGTCACCGACGGCGATGACATAGATCAATCGTCAGCGCGGCGATCAACCCTATTGCATAAACAATCAAGATTACTGCAATTTCATTCAACCCCCAGGTGATGAGTTTTCCTTATATTTTATCTTAGCATTGCCCTAATCTGCTTTCTGGTAAAAAACGGTATTAATGTCCAGTAGTTAAAAATATTGCAGTCAAATATGCTAATAATGAAATGTATTTCAGCGCATATTGGTAATGCAAAGCCGCGTGCACAGTGAGACAGATCACACTAGCCGCACCACCAGCAGGCGTATTCAAAGCATAAAAATTGCCATTATTTTCTTTAATAACAATTAGTTAACTTGTGTATAGCACATTTTTGTATTAATAAGATTGCCATTTGACGTAAGTGTGGATTCCCGATAAGTTGGGAATCCGCTGGAAGCTTTCTGGATGAGCACTCTGCTCATCATATTTATGCAGTAATTGAGATTCCCTCTTAACAGCAAGTCCTCAAACTTGTGTACCGATGCGAAAAGGATTTAAAGAGGGCGAATGCGAGGTGTAAACCCCGTCGCCATGCTCTTTCTGTGCCTGTGCGCAATCGGTATCGGAGGGTGTCCGTAGAGCCTGGGGAGGTTCACTGATATGTTGTACGACAAATCCCTTGAGAGGGATAACTGTGGTTTCGGCCTGATCGCCCACATAGAAGGCGAACCTAGCCACAAGGTAGTGCGAACCGCAATACACGCACTGGCCCGCATGCAGCACCGTGGCGCAATCCTTGCCGATGGTAAAACCGGCGACGGTTGCGGTCTGCTGCTGCAAAAACCCGATCGTTTCTTCCGCATCGTTGCCGAAGAGCGCGGCTGGCGTTTAGCCAAAAACTACGCCGTTGGGATGCTGTTCCTGAATAAAGATCCTGAGCTGGCTAAAGCGGCGCGCCGCATCGTTGAAGAAGAACTTCAGCTTGAGACCCTGTCGATTGTCGGCTGGCGCGATGTGCCGACCAACGAAGGCGTGCTCGGTGAAATCGCCCTCTCCTCGCTGCCCCGTATTGAGCAAATCTTTGTCAACGCCCCGGCTGGCTGGCGCCCGCGCGATATGGAGCGCCGTCTGTTTATTGCGCGTCGTCGCATTGAAAAACGCCTGCAGGAAGACAAGGATTTCTACGTTTGTAGCTTGTCCAATCTGGTCAACATCTATAAAGGTCTGTGTATGCCGGCGGATTTGCCGCGCTTCTACCTGGACCTCGCGGACCTGCGCCTGGAGTCGGCTATCTGCCTGTTCCACCAGCGCTTCTCCACCAACACCGTACCACGCTGGCCGTTGGCGCAGCCGTTCCGCTACCTGGCGCACAACGGTGAAATTAACACCATTACCGGCAACCGCCAGTGGGCCCGCGCCCGTACCTATAAGTTCCAGACCCCGCTGATCCCTGACCTGCACGACGCCGCGCCGTTCGTTAACGAAACCGGCTCCGACTCCAGTTCTATGGACAACATGCTGGAGCTGCTGCTGGCCGGCGGGATGGACATCGTGCGCGCCATGCGTCTGCTGGTGCCGCCAGCCTGGCAGAACAACCCGGATATGGATCCGGAGCTGCGTTCGTTCTTCGACTTTAACTCCATGCATATGGAGCCGTGGGACGGCCCGGCGGGCATCGTCATGTCCGATGGCCGCTACGCGGCCTGTAACCTCGACCGTAACGGTCTGCGCCCGGCGCGCTACGTCATTACCAAAGATAAGCTCATCACCTGCGCCTCCGAAGTCGGCATCTGGGATTACCAGCCTGACGAAGTGGTCGAGAAAGGCCGCGTGGGCCCGGGCGAGCTGATGGTTATCGATACCCGTGCCGGACGCATTCTGCACTCAGCGGAAACCGATGACGATCTGAAGAGCCGCCACCCGTATAAAGAGTGGATGGAGAAAAACGTTCGTCGCCTGGTGCCGTTCGAAGATCTGCCGGACGAAGAGGTTGGCAGTCGCCAGCTGGATGACGACACGCTCGCCAGCTACCAGAAACAGTTTAACTACAGCGCGGAAGAGCTGGACTCCGTCCTGCGCGTGCTCGGCGAAAATGGCCAGGAAGCAGTCGGTTCGATGGGCGATGACACGCCTTTCGCCGTGCTCTCCAGCCAGCCGCGCATTATCTACGATTACTTCCGTCAGCAGTTCGCCCAGGTGACTAACCCGCCGATCGACCCGCTGCGCGAAGCGCACGTCATGTCGCTGGCTACCAGCATCGGCCGCGAAATGAACGTCTTCTGCGAAGCGGAAGGCCAGGCGCATCGTCTGAGCTTCAAATCGCCGATCCTGCTGTACTCCGATTTTAAACAGCTGACGACGATGGAAGAAGAGCACTATCGCGCCGACGTCCTCGATATCACGTTCAACCCGGCAGAGGCCTCCCTCAGCGAGACGGTGAAAGCGCTGTGCGATAAAGCGGAGCAAATGGTGCGCGACGGCACCGTGCTGCTGGTGCTCTCTGACCGCAACATCGCCAAAGACCGTCTGCCGGTACCGGCGCCGATGGCCGTTGGCGCGATCCAGACCCGTCTGGTCGATAAAAGCCTGCGCTGCGATGCCAACATCATCGTTGAAACCGCCAGCGCCCGCGATCCGCACCACTTCGCCGTGCTGCTCGGCTTTGGGGCGACGGCTATCTATCCATACCTCGCCTACGAAACGCTGGCGAAGCTGGTCGACAGCAAAGCCATCGATAAACCGTACCGTGCGGTGATGCTGAACTATCGCAACGGTATCAATAAAGGTCTGTATAAGATCATGTCCAAGATGGGGATCTCGACCATCGCCTCCTACCGCTGCTCGAAGCTGTTCGAAGCGGTCGGTCTGCATCGCGATGTCTCCGATCTCTGCTTCCAGGGCGTGGTCAGCCGCATCGGCGGCGCCAGCTTCGACGACTTCCAGCAGGATCTGCTGAATCTGTCGAAACGCGCCTGGCTGGCGCGTAAGCCGCTGGCCCAGGGCGGTTTGCTGAAATATGTGCACGGCGGCGAATATCATGCCTACAACCCGGACGTGGTGCGCACCCTGCAGCAGGCCGTGCAGAGCGGCGAATACAGCGATTATCAACAATACGCGAAATTGGTTAACGAACGTCCAGCGGCCACGCTGCGCGACCTGCTGGCGCTCAACCCAGGCGAAGACGCTATCAGCATCGACGAAGTAGAGCCGGCGAAGGAGCTGTTTAAACGCTTCGATACCGCGGCGATGTCGATCGGCGCCCTGAGCCCGGAAGCGCACGAGTCGCTGGCGGAAGCGATGAACAGCATCGGCGGCTTCTCCAACTCCGGTGAAGGCGGTGAAGACCCGGCGCGCTACGGCACTAATAAAGTGTCGCGCATCAAGCAGGTCGCGTCCGGCCGCTTCGGCGTCACGCCAGCCTACCTGGTCAATGCCGACGTCATCCAGATCAAAGTCGCCCAGGGGGCGAAACCGGGTGAAGGTGGCCAGCTGCCGGGTGATAAAGTCACCCCGTACATCGCTAAACTGCGCTATTCGGTACCGGGCGTCACGCTGATTTCCCCGCCGCCGCACCACGATATCTACTCTATCGAGGATCTGGCGCAGCTGATTTTCGACCTCAAGCAGGTCAATCCGAAAGCGATGATTTCGGTCAAACTGGTTTCTGAGCCGGGCGTTGGCACCATCGCCACCGGCGTGGCCAAAGCCTATGCCGACCTGATCACCATCGCCGGCTACGACGGCGGCACCGGGGCGAGCCCGCTCTCTTCGGTGAAATATGCCGGCTGTCCGTGGGAGCTCGGCCTGGTGGAAACCCAGCAGGCGCTGGTCGCTAACGGTCTACGTCATAAGATCCGTCTGCAGGTGGATGGCGGCCTGAAAACCGGTCTCGATATCATCAAAGCGGCGATCCTCGGCGCGGAGAGCTTCGGTTTCGGTACCGGCCCGATGGTCGCGCTGGGCTGTAAATACCTGCGTATTTGCCACCTGAACAACTGCGCTACCGGCGTGGCGACCCAGGATGACAAACTGCGTAAGAATCACTATCACGGTCTGCCGTTCAAAGTGACCAACTACTTTGAATTTATCGCCCGTGAGACCCGCGAGCTGATGGCCCAGCTGGGCGTCAAGCGTCTGGTGGATCTGATTGGCCGCACCGATCTGCTCAAAGAGCTGGATGGGTTCACCGCCAAGCAGCAGAAACTGGATCTGGGTAAACTGCTGGAGACCGCAGAGCCGCATCCGGGCAAAGCGCTGTACTGCACCGAGAACAACCCACCGTTCGATAACGGCGTGCTCAACGCCCAGCTGCTGCAGCAGGCGAAACCGTACGTGGATGAAAAGCAGAGCAAGACGTTCTGGTTTGATATCCGTAACACCGACCGCTCCGTGGGGGCCTCGCTGTCCGGGTATATCGCCCAGACCCATGGCGACCAGGGACTGGCGGGCGACCCGATCGTCGCTCACTTTAGCGGCACCGCGGGCCAGAGCTTCGGCGTGTGGAACGCCGGCGGCGTGGAACTGCATCTGACTGGCGACGCCAACGACTACGTCGGGAAAGGCATGGCGGGCGGTCTGCTGGCCATTCGTCCGCCGGTGGGCTCTGCGTTCCGCAGCCATGAAGCCAGTATTATCGGCAACACCTGCCTGTACGGCGCGACCGGTGGTCGTCTGTACGCCGCAGGCCGCGCGGGCGAGCGTTTCGCCGTGCGTAACTCCGGCGCCATCACCGTGGTGGAAGGCATCGGCGACAACGGCTGCGAATATATGACCGGCGGCATCGTCTGCGTGCTCGGAAAAACCGGCGTCAACTTTGGCGCAGGGATGACCGGCGGCTTTGCCTATGTCCTGGATGAAGATGGCGACTTCCGCAAACGCGTGAACCCGGAGCTGGTGGAAGTACTGGACGTTGATTCTCTGGCCATCCATGAAGAGCACCTGCGCGGTTTAATCACCGAGCACGTACAGCTTACCGGTTCGCAACGCGGCGAAGAGATCCTCGCCAACTGGCCGGCCTTCTCCGCGAAGTTTGCGCTGGTTAAACCAAAGTCCAGCGATGTTAAAGCACTGTTGGGTCACCGTAGTCGTTCCGCAGCTGAGCTGCGGGTGCAGGCGCAGTAAGGGGTTAAGATGAGTCAGAACGTTTATCAATTTATCGACCTGCAGCGCGTTGATCCGCCAAAGAAACCGCTGAAGATCCGTAAAATTGAGTTTGTGGAAATTTACGAGCCGTTTTCAGAAGGCCAGGCCAAGGCGCAGGCGGATCGCTGCCTCTCCTGTGGCAACCCGTACTGCGAATGGAAGTGCCCGGTGCATAACTACATCCCGAACTGGCTGAAGCTGGCCAACGAGGGGCGTATTTTTGAAGCGGCCGAGCTGTCGCATCAAACCAACACTCTGCCGGAAGTCTGCGGGCGCGTCTGCCCGCAGGACCGCCTGTGTGAAGGCTCCTGTACGCTGAACGATGAGTTCGGCGCGGTGACCATCGGCAACATCGAACGCTATATCAACGATAAGGCATTCGAGATGGGCTGGCGTCCGGATCTCTCCGACGTGAAGCCGACCGGTAAAACCGTCGCGATCATCGGCGCTGGCCCGGCGGGCCTCGCCTGCGCCGACGTGCTGACCCGTAACGGCGTCAAGGCGGTGGTATTTGACCGCCATCCGGAAATCGGCGGCCTGCTGACCTTCGGTATCCCAGCGTTCAAGCTGGAAAAAGAGGTGATGACCCGCCGCCGGGAGATCTTCACCGGCATGGGCATTGAGTTCAAACTCAATACCGAAGTGGGCCGCGACGTGCAGCTCGACGACCTGCTGAAGGAGTACGATGCGGTGTTCCTCGGCGTCGGGACCTATCAGTCGATGCGCGGTGGACTGGACAACGAAGACGCCCCGGGTGTTTACGACGCGCTGCCGTTCCTTATCGCTAACACTAAGCAGATCATGGGCTTTGGTGAAACCGCCGATGAGCCCTATGTCAGCATGGAAGGCAAACGCGTGGTGGTGCTCGGCGGTGGCGACACCGCGATGGACTGCGTACGCACCTCCGTCCGTCAGAATGCGGCGCACGTGATCTGCGCCTATCGCCGTGACGAAGAGAACATGCCCGGCTCAAAACGCGAAGTGAAAAACGCGCGCGAAGAAGGCGTTGAGTTCCAGTTTAACGTCCAGCCGCTGGGCGTGGAAGTGAATGCCAACGGTAAGGTTTGCGGCGTGAAGATGGCGCGCACCGAAATGGGCCAGCCGGATGCGAAGGGCCGCCGCCGCGCGGAGATCGTCCCCGGCTCTGAGCACGTGGTGCCGGCTGACGCCGTAGTCATGGCATTTGGCTTCCGTCCGCACAGCATGGAGTGGCTGGCGAAGCACAGCGTCGAACTGGACTCCCAGGGCCGTATTATCGCCCCGGAAGGCAGCGAAAACGCCTTCCAGACCAGCAACCCGAAAATCTTCGCCGGTGGCGATATCGTTCGCGGTTCCGATCTGGTGGTCACCGCGATTGCCGAAGGTCGTAAAGCGGCGGACGGGATCCTCAACTACCTTGAAGTCTGATTAGGTCCGGAGCCTCACGCATAAAAGCCCGATGGTTAACGTCATCGGGCTTTTTTATTGCTCATTCGCCGGGTAAACCGCCGCTTTCAGCGCCGTATTATACCAGCCGCAGATATGCTCCAGGCGGGTAATCGCCGAGCCGACGGTCACCGCCCACGCGCCGCAGCGCATCGCCTCCGCCGCCTGGGCAGGCGTGTTATAGCGCCCTTCGGCAATCACTCTGCAGCCCGCCACGCTCAGGCATTGCACCAGCGCCAGATCCGGCTCATCCGGCGTCTCTTCTGCGGTATAGCCGGAGAGAGTCGTGCCGACAATCTCAGCCCCCAACTGCCAGCACTCGAGAGCATCGTCGAGAGATGAGCAATCGGCCATCGCCACTTTTCCCAGCCGATGAATTTCTGCTAATAGCGCCGACACTGACGCCGGACGCTGACGCTGGGTGCCGTCAATAGCAATAATATCCGCTCCGCCCTGCGCCAGCGCGTCGATATCTTCCAGCCACGGCGTAATACGCACCGGGCTATCGGGCAAATCGCGTTTGATCAACCCAATAACGGGCACCGTCACTAACGGACGAACGGCCTGCAGGTTGGCCTGGCCTTCGATGCGCAGCGCTACCGCTCCCGCCTGCTCAGCCGCCAGCGCCATTGCCGCGACGATAGCGGGATTATCCAGCGGACTGCCCGGCACCGGCTGGCAGGAGACAATTAATCCGCCATGATGACGGATACGCTGGTCCAGTTGTGCGAGTAAAGACATGTCTGCTCCCTAAAAACTACCTGTGGCGATGACGATACCAGCCATGGGACGCCTCGTTTGTGGCAGAGTTAACAAAGCGGACAGACAAAAAAACAGGCCCCGCAGGGCCTGTCAGAGAAGGGATTTACTTCACCACGCGCAGCGCCGGGCGACCACCGCGCGGCGGCGGCGTGTCGTCAGGATCGTCGTCGTGATTATCCGGCTTATCGCCATCGATCACCGACATCACCGTTTCGCTTTCACTCTCCGGCGCGACGTCATCATCGTTGAGGCTGCTGACGTCTTCGTCATAGGCCGCTTCCGGTTCGAACATCGTACCAGCGCCGTTCTCACGGGCGTAGATGGCGAGTACCGCAGCCAGCGGGACAGACACGTTGCGTGGTACGCCGCCAAAGCGCGCGTTGAAGCGCACTTCGTCGTTCGCCAGCTCGAGATTGCCTACCGCTCGCGGGGCAATATTGAGAACGATTTGCCCATCGCGCGCGTACTCCATCGGCACGAGCACGCCCGGCAGCGTCACATCCACCACCAGGTGCGGCGTCAGCTGGTTATCCAGCAGCCAGTCATAAAACGCCCGTAACAGATACGGGCGACGCGGCGTCAGCTGTGATACATCCATTATTTAGCCCCGACCGAGGCGCATTTCACGCTCGGCTTCAGTTAAAGAAGCGAGGAAGGAATCACGCTCAAATACGCGAGTCATATAGCCTTTGAGCTCTTTCGCGCCAGCGCCAACCAGCTCCACACCAAGAACCGGCAGACGCCACAGCAGCGGCGCCAGGTAGCAGTCCACCAGGCTGAACTCATCGCTCAGGAAGTAAGGTTTCTGGGTGAAGACCGGCGCGATGGCCAGCAATTCTTCACGCAGCTGCTTACGCGCAGCATCAGCTTGCGCTGCGGTACCGCTCTGGATGGTGTTCATCAGCGAATACCAGTCCTTCTCGATACGTTGCATATACAGGCGGCTTTCACCACGCGCCACCGGATAAACCGGCATTAACGGCGGGTGCGGGAAACGCTCATCCAGATACTCCATAATGATGCGGGATTCCCACAGAGTGAGCTCACGATCCACCAGCGTCGGTACGCTTTGATTCGGGTTGAGGTCAATCAGATCCTGAGGCGGGTTATCCTTCTCCACGTGCTCTATCTCAAAACTGACACCCTTCTCGGCCAGCACAATGCGGACCTGATGGCTATAGATGTCAGTAGGACCAGAAAACAGCGTCATTACCGAACGTTTGTTGGCAGCGACAGCCATGAAAACCTCCAGGTATATTCAGAATTTTGTACTGCTGCCGGCCACTCATGACCAGCCAGATGTAAAAACCCCATTAGCGCGATGTCACCTTCGTTCACGAATAAAACAAAAAATGAACAATCACCAGCATTTGGGCAGAAAATTGGATGATAGTTTACCAGATTTTGAAGACGTTGTGGTGAGGGGATTCTGGAAATGCTGAAAAAGTGGCGAGAACCGGCGCTATGCTTGTGGATAACAGCCGTTTTATCCATAAAAAAACCCGCCGAAGCGGGTTTTTTCGCAAATTGTTCTGCGTGAGCAGAAAACAATTAACGCTTGGAGAACTGCGGACGACGACGTGCTTTACGCAGACCGACTTTCTTACGTTCAACCTGACGAGCGTCACGAGTAACGAAGCCAGCTTTACGCAGTTCGGAACGCAGGGACTCGTCGTACTCCATCAGAGCGCGGGTGATACCGTGACGGATCGCACCAGCCTGACCAGAGATACCACCACCTTTAACAGTGATGTACAGATCCAGTTTCTCAACCATGTCGACCAGTTCCAGCGGCTGACGAACTACCATGCGGGCAGTTTCACGACCGAAGTACTGTTCCAGAGAACGCTGGTTGATAACGATTTTACCGTTGCCCGGTTTGATGAAAACGCGAGCTGCGGAACTTTTGCGGCGACCAGTGCCGTAGTATTGATTTTCAGCCATTGCCTATAATCCCGATTAGATGTCAAGAACTTGCGGTTGCTGTGCCGCGTGGTTGTGCTCGTTACCCGCGTAAACTTTCAGTTTACGGTACATAGCACGACCCAGCGGGCCTTTTGGCAGCATGCCTTTAACCGCGATTTCAATCACACGCTCAGGACGGCGGGCAATCATCTCTTCAAAGGTCGCTTCTTTGATACCACCGATGTGGCCGGTGTGGTGGTAGTACATTTTGTCTTCGCGCTTGTTGCCGGTAACAGCAACTTTTTCTGCGTTCAGAACGATGATGTAATCACCGGTATCAACGTGCGGAGTGTATTCCGCTTTGTGCTTACCGCGCAGGCGACGAGCCAGTTCAGTAGCCAGACGGCCCAGAGTTTTACCGGTCGCGTCAACAACATACCAGTCGCGTTTTACGGTTTCTGGTTTAGCTGTAAAAGTTTTCATTAAAAGCTTACCCAAATAATAAGTTACACGTTGGTGAACACCCAAACGTTTAGTCAGTTGAGGTTCACACGACATTGTCCAGCAAACCTACCCCTTCGAATAGCCTATGCCGGCGCATAGAAAGTTTCGGGAAAAAAACCTTCTCGTAACGTGGGGTCGCAAGATTATAGAGAAGTCGGGGTCAAAGATCGACCCCTTTATGAGATTTTTCAGGCCGCGCCCGGGGCGGCCTTGCGGCCCTGAATCCGCCTGAAAAAGTCCCCTGTCAGGGCATATGCGGACATTTGAGGTACTCTTCGCTCTGCATCTCCTGCAGACGCGAGAGACAGCGCTGGAACTCAAACTTCAGCCGCTCGCCCTGGTAAATGTCGTACAGCGGCACTGCCGCGCTGACCACCAGCTTTACATGGCGCTCGTAGAACTCATCCACCAGAGCGATAAAGCGGCGGGCCTCGCTCTCCAGCTGCGCGGTCATCACCGGCACGTCGAACAGCATCACCGTATGGAACAGTCGGGAGAGCGCGATATAGTCATGCTGGCTGCGCGCATCCACGCATAGCGTGGCGAATGACGCCGCCAGCGTCTGGTTTTCTACGCCGAGGGTAGGCAGCTCGCGATGGTTAATCTCCAGCGTCGGCCCGGCAGCGCGCGGCGCGCCCGCCAGCGCGAGCCACAATTTATCCATCTGTTCGCGGGTGTCGTTATTCAGCGGCGACAGCCACAGGTGCGCCTGCGTCAGGGTACGCAGCCGATAATCGATGCCGGCATCGACGTTCATAATATCGCAATGCTGCTTGATGGCGTCGATCGCCGGTAGAAAACGGGCCCGCTGCAGGCCATTGCGATAGAGTTCATCCGGCGGAATATTGGAGGTCGCCACCAGAGTGATGCCGCGGGCGAACAGGGCTTTCATCAGCCCGCCCAACAGCATGGCGTCGGTAATATCGGAGACAAAAAACTCGTCGAAACAGAGCACGTCGGTTTCCGCTTTAAAGCGGTCGGCGACGATCTCCAGCGGGTCGCTATGTCCCTGCAGGGTGGTCAGCTCTTCGTGTACGCGCAGCATGAAACGATGGAAATGCAGGCGCTGTTTACGCTCGCCCGGCAGGCTCTGGTAAAACAGGTCCATCAGCCAGGTTTTGCCTCGCCCCACGCCGCCCCACATATACAGGCCGCGGACAGGTGCCGTCCCGGCAGCCGGCTCGCGCTTACCCAGCAGTTTGCCGAATTTCGCGCGCAAACCGCCGCCTGACGCGACCGGCGCGGGCTGCGTCTGCAGTTCCTGGTAAATGGTATCAAGGCGGCTCACCGCTTCTTGCTGGACGTCGTCGGGTTGATGGCTGCCCTCTTTCAGGGCTAAAAGGTAACGCGATGTTGGAGACAGGCTTTGCATGATCTAATTGTTATTCCTTGAAAACCGTAATGCCGAAGCTCACGATTGACGAAAAAAAGGCCGTTCTACACTACGCGATGATACGCCAGGATTCCACTTCTGTGGAATTAGCGGTTATAGTGGCACTATCGGGCGCAGGCGGAGAGCCTAAGAGCCACCCTACGGAACCACAATACAACGGGAGATGTTCATGACCTGGGAATACGCGCTAATTGGGTTAGTCGTCGGTATCATCATTGGTGCCGTCGCCATGCGTTTCGGCAACCGCAAACTGCGCCAACAGCAGGCGCTGCAGTACGAACTGGAAAAGAATAAAGCCGAGCTTGAAGAGTACCGTGAAGAGCTGGTGAGCCACTTTGCGCGTAGCGCCGAACTGCTGGATAACATGGCGCACGACTATCGTCAGCTATATCAGCATATGGCGAAAAGCTCTAACAACCTGCTGCCGGACTCGATGGCAGACGCCAACCCGTTCCGCAACCGTCTGGAAGAGTCTGAAGCCAGCAACGATCAGGCGCCGGTCCAGATGCCGCGCGACTACTCCGAGGGCGCATCCGGTTTACTGCGCGGAGGCGCAAAACGCGATTAAGCCTCGCTGCGATTAAAATATTCTCCGGGCGCGCCCGTCGCGCCCGCTCCTTCCCCCACTTCCCGGCTACAATTTAAACCAGTCCCCACGTTGTTACCTGTGCAAAAATTCAATAACATCAGGTTATTCAGGACATTTTTCCATACACCTCAGGTTACGAGAGCCAGCATCTAATGAAGAAACAGACTTTGCTGTTGAGTGCGTTAGCGTTAAGCATTGGGTTATCGTTGTCGGTCCTGCCTCCGGCAGCGGCATCCTTACCGACTCAGGTGCCCGGCCAGGGCGCGTTACCAAGCCTGGCGCCGATGCTGGAAAAGGTTCTGCCGGCGGTGGTTAGCGTACAGGTGGAAGGCACCGCCTCGCCGACGCTCAATATGCCGGAAGAGCTGAAAAAATATTTTGGCGATAACGCCCCGCAGGAGCAGGCGCAGCCGTTTGAAGGGCTCGGCTCCGGCGTTATCATCGACGCGGCGAAAGGCTATGTGCTGACCAATAACCACGTCATCAATCAGGCGCAGAAGATCAGCGTCCAGCTGAACGATGGCCGTGAGTTCGATGCCAAACTGGTCGGGAGCGATGAACAGAGCGATATCGCTCTGCTGCAGCTGATTAAGCCAGACCACCTGACGCAAATCGCCATTGCTGACTCTGATAAACTTCGCGTCGGCGACTTCGCCGTCGCCGTCGGCAACCCGTTCGGCCTTGGCCAGACCGCCACATCCGGCATTATCTCTGCCCTTGGCCGCAGCGGCTTGAACCTTGAAGGGCTGGAGAATTTCATTCAGACCGACGCCTCGATTAACCGCGGCAATTCCGGCGGCGCGCTGCTGAACCTCAACGGCGAGCTTATCGGGATCAACACCGCGATCCTCGCGCCGGGCGGCGGCAGCATCGGCATCGGCTTTGCCATTCCAAGCAATATGGCGAAAACCCTCGCCGACCAGCTTATTCAGTTTGGCGAAATCAAGCGCGGCCTGTTGGGCATTAAAGGCATGGAAATGAGCGCCGACATCGCCAAAGCGATGAATCTCAACGTTCAGCGCGGCGCCTTCGTCAGTGAAGTCCTGCCAAACTCCGGCTCCGCCAAAGCGGGGATTAAATCCGGGGACGTCATCGTGAGTCTGAACGGCAAACCGCTGAACAGTTTCGCCGAACTGCGTTCGCGGATCGCCACCACCGAACCGGGTACCAAGGTCAAACTGGGCCTGCTGCGCGACGGAAAGCCGGTCGATGTCGAAGTGACCCTGGATAAGAGCACCTCCTCAACCGCCAGCGCGGAACTGATTATCCCGGCGCTGCAGGGGGCCTCGTTCAGCGACGGCCAGATGAAAGATGGCACCAAAGGAGTGGTGATCGATAATGTGGATAAAGGCAGCGCCGCCGCCCAGGTCGGTCTGCATAAGGATGACATTATCATTGGCCTTAACCGGCAGCGTATTCACTCAATTGCCGAACTGCGCAAAGCGCTCGAAGGCAAACCGCCGGTCATCGCCCTGAACGTGATCCGCGGCAACGAAAGCATCTATCTGCTGCTGCGCTGATTGTCTCTCCGGGCATCGCCGCCATGTGCGATGTCCGGACAACTCATGCTATGCTGCGCCTGACCATTCATTAACGATATCTGCATCATGCCTGGAAAGTTATTACGTTCAGTACTCATCGGTTTGCTTGTCGGGGGTCTGCTGCTGGCCCTGATGCCCTCGCTGCGCCAGTGGCAGTTGGCGCCGACTACCCAGAACGATACGGCAGACGACTCCCCGGCGAGCTATAACGCCGCGGTGCGCCGCGCGGCGCCCGCCGTGGTGAACGTCTATAACCGCGCCCTGAACAGCACCAGCCATAATCAGCTGACGCTGGGTTCCGGAGTGATCATGGATCAGCGCGGCTATATCCTGACCAACAAGCATGTTATCAACGATGCCGATCAGATTATCGTCGCCCTGCAGGACGGCCGCGTCTTCGAAGCGCTGCTGGTAGGATCCGATTCCCTCACCGATCTCGCCGTGCTCAAGATCAATGCTACCGGCGGGCTGCCGGTGATCCCGATCAATCCGAAACGCACGCCGCACATCGGCGACGTGGTGCTGGCGATTGGCAACCCTTATAACCTGGGGCAGACCATCACCCAGGGGATTATCAGCGCCACAGGGCGCATTGGCCTCAATCCGACCGGCCGCCAGAACTTCCTGCAGACTGACGCCTCGATCAACCACGGTAACTCCGGCGGGGCGCTGGTGAACTCCCTCGGCGAGCTGATGGGGATTAACACCCTCTCCTTTGACAAGAGCAATGACGGCGAAACGCCGGAAGGCATTGGCTTTGCGATCCCGTTCCAGTTAGCGACCAAAATTATGGATAAATTGATCCGCGATGGCCGGGTGATCCGCGGCTATATCGGCATTAGCGGCCGGGAGATCGCCCCGCTGCATGCGCAGGGCGGAGGGATCGATCAGATTCAGGGGATCGTCGTTAACGATGTGGCCCCGGACGGTCCAGCGGCTCAAGCCGGGATCCGCGCCAACGACGTAATCATCTCCGTGAATGACAAACCCGCCGTCTCGGCGCTGGAGACGATGGATCAGGTGGCCGAGATCCGCCCGGGATCGGAAATTCCGGTGGTCATCATGCGTGATGATAAGAAAATCACGCTCCATATCGCCGTCCAGGAATACCCGGCCACCAACTAAACGGCTCCCCGTTTGGGGAGCCACGTTAATCGCTAAATACCGGACCGGCCGGGAATCTGACCAGAAACCCGGTTTCCATGAATGCTAGACAATAAAAAGCCGGAACAGCGGTTCCGGCTCTTCTGTTAGGGCGAGATTACTTGTTGACGAAGTCTTCGCCGAGCGCGATATCTTTCTTCAGGGTGTCCAGCATGCCCCCCAGCGCCTGCTGTTCAAAGGCGCTGAGTTTGCCGATAGACTGTCGCTCTTCCACGCCGTTTTTCCCCAGCAGCAGCGGCTGGGAGAAGAAACGCGCATAGTGGCCGTCGCCTTCCACGTAGGCGCACTCCACCACGCCTTTTTCCCCCTGCATGGCGCGAACCAGAGAGAGACCAAAACGGGCAGCCGCCTGGCCCATCGACAAGGTCGCCGACCCGCCGCCCGCTTTCGCTTCCACGACTTCAGTACCGGCGTTCTGAATACGTTTAGTCAGGTCGGCAATTTCCTGATCGCTAAAGCTGACGCCGGGGATCTGCGACAGTAAAGGCAGAATGGTGACCCCGGAGTGACCACCAATGACCGGGACTTCCACCTCGGTTGCCGATTTACCTTTCAGCTCCGCCACAAAGGTATTGGAACGGATGATGTCCAGCGTGGTAACGCCGAACAGTTTGTTTTTATCGTACACGCCGGCTTTTTTCAGTACTTCGGCGGCGATAGCCACGGTGGTATTCACCGGGTTGGTGATAATGCCGATGCAGGCCTGCGGGCAGGTTTTGGCAATCTGCTGCACGAGGTTCTTCACGATACCCGCATTCACATTAAACAGGTCGGAACGATCCATGCCGGGCTTACGCGCCACGCCCGCGGAGATCAGCACTACATCCGCGCCTTCCAGCGCCGGAGTAGCGTCTTCACCGGAAAATCCTTTAATTTTTACATCTGTGGGGATATGACTTAGATCTACCGCCACGCCCGGCGTAACCGGAGCGATGTCGTACAACGAGAGCTCTGAACCTGAAGGCAGTTGGGTCTTAAGTAGTAGGGCAAGCGCCTGGCCGATACCACCGGCAGCGCCAAGGACTGCAACTTTCATCCTAAACTCCTTATTATGGTTAATTTAGTCTTTCGTTATTCCGTCGCCTGGACCTTAATTCACAAGATGAACAATTACAATGATTATGGCTGAAGAATGCATTATTGTGCGTAGCAATAGAACAGCGGCGCACTTTATGCTTCCTGACTGACCATCCAGCAAAGCGAAGTACCGGATCGACTATTGGTTACAATACACCCAGCCAGTTGCGCAAAACAACACCAACTCAATAACATTTCATTTACTTTTACATGGCTTTAAGCGTTGTGATGAGAACATGTTCCTTATACGGTTTTTTTGCTAAAATATGCCCCCTTCATAACATTATTGACCTATCCTTTCGCGGATTATTTGCATAAAAATTCATGGTTATGCATAATGATGTTGATTTTACCACCATAATCTGGGTGACTTATGCGAAGTTCGGCAAAACAAGAAGAACTGGTTAAAGCGTTTAAAGCGCTGCTTAAAGAAGAGAAATTCAGCTCGCAGGGAGAGATCGTCCAGGCGCTGCAGGAAGAGGGCTTCGAGAATATCAACCAATCGAAGGTTTCCCGCATGCTCACCAAATTTGGCGCGGTGCGTACCCGTAACGCCAAAATGGAAATGGTCTATTGCTTGCCTGCCGAGCTTGGGGTACCGACCACCTCCAGCCCGCTGAAGAATTTGGTGCTGGATATCGACTATAACGATGCCGTAGTGGTGATTCATACCAGCCCCGGCGCCGCACAGCTGATCGCCCGTCTTCTCGACTCGCTGGGCAAAGCGGAAGGCATTCTTGGCAGTATCGCCGGGGATGACACCATCTTTACCACGCCTGCGCGCGGTTTTACGGTGAAAGATCTGCACGACGCCATTCTGGTCCTGTTTGAGCAGGAACTCTGAGTAATTCCCCTCTGGCTACCGTCAGAGGGCGACTCCCCTTTCTTTTGCCTCTCCCGCCTTCTGGCACAACAACTATTTAACACTTAGTGTCATTTACGCCGTCTATACGTTCTTTTACTAACGCGAAAATCGTAAAACGCACAAAAGATCAAATTCGTATACCTTTATGAATTTATTAGAAATAAATCTTATCACTGTCGCTAACGTGTCATTTTTAATTCTTATCCGTTATAAAAAGCGCAATCCATTGTAACTATTAACGCACAAAACAATTAGCATGGTATTAATATTTTTGGTGATTAGTGTATACTTGGTTTTGTGATGAGGGTCACGAAACAAAGACCCCCAACAAAAAGATTCGACGAGGTGAACATCATGAAAATCAAAACCACTGTAGCTGCTATCAGCATCCTGTCCGTCGTGTCGTTTGGCGCTTTCGCCGCTGATATTATCAACAGCGAGCAGGCCCAGGGCCGCGAGGCCATCGGCACGGTTTCCGTCGGCGCGGTAGCATCTTCCCCGATGGATATGCATGAAATGCTGAACAAAAAAGCGCAGGAAGAAGGGGCTTCTTCTTACCGCATTATTGAAGCCCGCACTGGCGACCACTGGCATGCCACTGCTGAGCTGTATAAATAAGTTTTAGACGTCAACGATTAACCTGACAAAAATTCTCTACCGCGGCCCGGCGACATACATCGCCCCGCCGCGGCAAAACAAAGACTGGAGTAAAGATTATGAAACGCGCAATGATCATCGCATCCCTTGGCCTGGCTTCCCTTCTCTCTTTCGGTGCCAGCGCGGCTGTCCAGCAAGTGAACGCAGAGCAAGCCCAAAATCTGCAATCCATGGGCACCATCTCCGTATCCCAGGTAGGTAGTGCGCCAATGGACATGCGTCAGGAACTGGCGGCTAAAGCCGAGAAAGAAGGCGCCAGCAGCTACCGTATTATTGAAGCACGTACCGGCGATAGCTGGCACGCCACCGCTGAGCTGTACAAATAAACCCTCGTCGTCTTATTTCGACGACTTGCCCCCGCCTGCCGGGGGCTTTTTTATGCTTGTCGGGCATTAAAACGCAACTCCCCCTCCAGCTCTTCCTCTGCTTCATCAAACAATAAAATCAATGCGCCAAAGCGCCGGCGCTGCTTGTCATTTAAATGGATGAACTCAATATCCAGCGGCAGCGGTAGCAGGCCACCGGTCACTGCGTCCCATAGCGAATCCAGGTTGTTGACCTTATCCTGAGCCAGCTCGAAGGTTCGGGAAAACTCCCGGTAGAAATCCTGTTGTTCGGCGATTTCGTCAAAATCAAACGTATAGGTGGTCATGACAGCCCCTCCCGCTTCTCTTTCTGTCGCCGTTAAGTATAGCGATAAAAAAACCGACGCCTGGGCGTCGGTTTATGGGTTAGCTGCTGGTCAGCACATGCTGGTACTTATGCAGCATCTCAACCAGTCGCCGTACCGGCTCGGTAACCTGCGGCGAGGCCTCCCAGACCCGCAGCTTCTCCTGATAGACATCAAGCTCCGCCAGCAGCTGGGTAAAATAGCGCCGACGCTTATCATCGCTGCCGGCGGAGATCACATGGTCCGCGGTACGTCGCAGCTGACGATGGAAGGCGGAGAGATCGTCGTTCACCGGCACGGGCGCATCGCGCAAGCGCTGATGGGCGATGATTAACGTCAAGGCCAGACGGAAACGGGCGACGTCACCTGGGAATTTATTGAGTAATAAAAACAGCTGCTGATAGAGCGCGGGCAGATGATTCTCTTTGCGACGCGCCGAGTTGGTGGTCAGCGAAGAGACCGCCGCGGAGACAAACTGGTTCAGCAGCACCCGACCGGTTCTGGCCCGGGAGTTATCCCTGACAATGAGAATAACCATCAGAGCGAGGAAACAGCCGACGATCTGCCCCAGCGCGCTATCGAGGAACTGGCTGAACTGGAACTGCATCGGGTTATCCAGCACCAGAATGTTGATGGTGCTCGCCAGCGCCCCCAGCGATCCGAGACGCCTTTTCTGCACTTCGATCCCGATAAAGAACGCCATCGCCGCCAGGCTGATGCAAAGCAACAGCATGCTCTGCTGCGTCGCCGGCATGATCACCAGGAAGTACAAGGTGCCCAACGGTAACGCCGCCAGGGTGCCATAGAGGAAGTCTATCGCCACCATACGCGGGTTTGGCAGGCGCATCGCCAGCGCGGTAACCACGGCGATCATTACCATCGCGCCGCTGCCTGAGGTCCAGCCCGTCCACAGCCAGAATAGCGTTCCGAGAATACAGGAGACAGAGGTGCGCCAGAAGTTCACCATCGCGTGATGACGTTCGGCGGACTCCACTTTAACCACCGTTTCGCCGCGCAACACGCCATCCTCGATACGGCTGATTTTAGTATTCCCCACCACGCCGCGCTTAAGCAGCAGGTAACGCGTGGCGGCGCCCACCCAGCTATAAATCGTGACCGGGGTATTATGCTCGCCTTTCCAGGTCAGGAAGCGGCGCATGCGCTTCAGCTGCTGGTGAACATCCTGCACCGTCTCAACCGGCTCGGCGAACAGCTCGCGATAGTCGTCCGTGACCATTTCCGGGCGTGAGTTCTGAATCAGATAGGTTTCGCAAGCCTGGGTGATAAGGGTTAGCGAAAGGGTGTTGATCGCCTTCAGGCGCTGATTCGCCTTTGCCCAGCGTGAGGATTCCATAATCAGGTTGCTACGCATACCTTCCAGCGCCGTAGTGCGGCGTACCAGCGCTCCCCAGGCTTGATCCACTTCCTCTTTTTCACCGTGCGCGACGCATAACTGCATCAGCTTATACTGTGCAATCAGCAGATTATCGAGCTCGAGGTCGATCTCTTTTTTAATCGAACGCGGCGAAAACAGGAGATCGGCGACGATGGCGCTGACAATACCGATGACAATTTCGCTGCAGCGTTCGACAGCAAACTGCGGCGCCAGCATCGGATTGGTATGGATGGTAATAATGATAATCAGCGCGGTGTACCCGGCCAGCCCCCAGGCATAGGAGTTTTCGACCTTGACCAGCGACGAAACCCAGGTACAAAACCCGGCCCACAGACAGCAGACCAGCATCATCAACAGAGGCGCACGGATCATCAGGATGATGATAACCAGCGCCGCAATACAGCCAATAAAGGTCCCGGCAATACGCAACATACCGCGATAGCGGATCGCGCCGGAGTACGGTTCGCCGCCAGCAGCAAAGGCCGGCCCGGCGGCGACGATCGCTGCCGTCAGTACCGCCCAGCGCGGCGTTTCGAGCTGAAAATGGAAACCGACAAACAGCGCCAGCACCACCGCGCATGCAAGCTTAATGGCAAAGCGGAGATGCCGGGGAGCAATGGTATATGTCCCCATAGCGATTAACCAAATTCGCGCAGGCGCATAGCCAGTTTCTGGAAGAAGTTGGCCTGGCTGGTATCACGATCTTCTTGACCGGTGATCACTACCGTCGCCGTGGTGCCCGATGGCCACAGATTCCCCTGCTGGTGATCGAGGCGAATACGCACCGGCACACGCTGCGCCAGACGCACCCACTCAAGGTTGGAGTCGACCGAGGCCATCCCTTTCGAGTCGCTGCTGCTGCTGGCGTTGGTCACCCCCGCAGCGATACTGTCCACCGTCCCTTTAATGGTTTTGCTGCTGCCCAGCGGGGTAATCTCCGCACGATAGCCTGGACGGACGCCCTCCAGTTTGGTCTCTTCCAGATAGGCCATGACGTAAAACGTATTCTCTTTCACCAGCGCCACCGCCGTGGAGCCACGGGTGATAAATTCCCCAGTGTAGACGTTAAGGTTAGTCACCCAGCCATCCGCAGGGGCGCGAATGACCGTCCGCTCCAGATCTAGCCTGGCCAGGTCGCGACTAGCCACCGCTTTCGCCAGCTGATGTTCAACGGTTTGCAGTACGTTGTTCGCCTGATCAATCTCTTCCCGCGACATCGCCTGTACGCCAAGCTTATTACGCCGACCGGCTTCGACGCGTTTTTCCTGAGCTAACGTCTGATAATAGGCGACATCAGCTTCCGCCTGCGCCAGCGCTTTTTGGTAACGAGGTTGGTCAATAACGAACAATACCTGGTCTTTCTTAACCAGTTGGTTATCCTTGACGTTTACCTGAGAAATCAGCCCGGAGACGTCGGGGGCAATCGCCACAATGTCGGCGCTAAAGCGCGCATCACGCGTCCACGGCGAGGCGGTGTAATAAACCCAGGCGCGGAAAATCGCCACGAAGGCCAGAATGACCAGTATCACGGTAATGGCAGTACGGAGGATATTTCTTGTTAGTGTTTTCACATCAACCTCAAACGAACAAGCGCGATATCAAATAAAAAAGGCAGCAATAGAGCGCCGTATTAAACAGTGCTGGGTGCCAGACAAAATCGTAAATGCCGGTCGGAACCAGCAGTCGGTGCACCAGCCAAAAGATAGCCAGCGACAAAAGCAACTCGAAGAAGATCGGCGGAAACGATAAGCCGAAAATCACGATGACAGGAAACAGACTCATGATGACCTTGAATAAGAAGCGTACAGGTAGTGAGCAGATGCGTTTATTATGTAGCTAACAATATATTAACGTAACGATTGCCGCATTATCTACAATGTGTGATCTAAATCACTTTTAAGCCAGAGTGAATAATGGAACGATTAAAACGCATGTCCGTTTTCGCCAAAGTGGTCGAATTAGGTTCATTCACCGCAGCGGCCCGCCAGCTTCAGATGAGCGTTTCCTCGATCAGTCAGACCGTCGCCAAACTGGAAGATGAACTGCAGGTAAAGCTGCTCAACCGCAGCACCCGCAGCCTTGGCTTAACTGAAGCAGGTAAAATCTATTACCAGGGCTGCCGTAGGATGCTGTTTGAAGCGCAGGATGTCCATGAGCAATTATACGCATTTAACAATACCCCCATCGGGACGCTGCGCATCGGCTGCTCTTCAACTATGGCACAGAATGTTCTGGCGCGCATAACGGCGAAAATGCTCAAAGAATACCCCGGGCTCTCTGTTAATCTGGTCACCGGCATACCTGCGCCAGACCTGATCGCCGACGGCCTTGACGTGGTGATCCGCGTGGGCGCCCTGCAGGATTCCAGCCTTTTTTCCCGCCGCCTGGGCTCAATGCCGATGGTATTATGCGCCGCTAAAAGCTATCTGGCGCAGGCTGGCAATCCAGAGAAACCGGCCGACCTTGCCGGACATGCCTGGCTGGAATATAGCGTGCGGCCGGACAATGAGTTTGTCATTATCGCGCCGGAAGGGATCTCGACCCGCCTGACCCCGCAGGGGCGCTTCGTGACCAACGACCCTATGACGCTGGTGCGCTGGCTGACCGCCGGGGTGGGTATCGCCTATGTACCCTTAATGTGGGCGATCGAAGAGATCAACCGCGGTGAGCTTGAGATCCTGCTGCCCAGCTATCAGTCCGATCCGCGACCGGTCTACGCCCTGTATACGGAAAAGGATAAACTGCCGCTGAAAGTGCAGGTCTGTATCAACTATCTGACGGAGTATTTTGTCGACGTGGCGAAGATCTATCAGGGCATGCACGGGCGCGGGATCGCCCGGTGAAGCGGTTCCCGGCAGCGCCGGGAACCAGGTCAGGATCAGGCGGTGCCGCCGACGGTAAGGTTATCGACCTTCAGGGTCGGCTGGCCGACGCCCACCGGCACGCTCTGGCCCTCTTTGCCACAGACGCCGACGCCGTTATCCAGGCGCAGGTCGTTGCCCACCATCGAAATCTGCTGCATGGTCTCAATGCCGGAGCCAATCAGCGTGGCCCCTTTCACCGCCTTCGTGACCTTCCCTTTTTCGATCAGATAGGCCTCGGAAGTGGAAAAGACGAATTTACCGGAGGTGATATCCACCTGCCCGCCGCCGAAGTTAGGCGCAAAGATACCGTAGTCGACCGATTCGATAATCTCCTGTGGCGTCGACTGGCCCGCCAGCATATAGGTGTTGGTCATACGCGGCATCGGCAGATGGGCATACGACTCACGTCGGCCATTGCCGGTCGGTGCGACGCCCATCAGGCGCGCGTTGAGTTTATCCTGCATATAGCCTTTCAGAATGCCGTTTTCGATTAGCACGTTGTATTGCCCCGGCGTCCCTTCGTCATCAATGGCCACCGAGCCACGGCGATCGGCGATGGTGCCGTCATCCACTACGGTGCACAGCTCAGAGGCGACTAATTCCCCCATATGGCCGCTAAAGACCGAGGTGCCACGCCGGTTGAAATCGCCTTCCAGCCCATGGCCGACCGCTTCATGCAGCAGGACGCCAGGCCAGCCGGCGCCGAGCACCACCGGCAGCATCCCCGCAGGGGCGGCGACCGCCGAGAGGTTGACCAGCGCCATGCGCACCGCTTCTTTCGCCCAGGCATCGGCCCGCACGTCGCCCTCCTGGGAGGCGAGGAAATAGTCATAACCAAAACGCCCGCCACCGCCGCTACTGCCGCGCTCACGCTTGCCATCCTCTTCCACCAGCACGCTGACGGAAAGACGAACCAGCGGACGAACGTCGGCGGCCAGAGTGCCATCGGTGGCGGCGACCAGGATCAGCTCATACACCCCGCTCAGGCTGGCTGAAACCTCCTGCACCCGCTGGTCCGCCGCCCGGGCGACTTTGTCTACCCGGCGCAGAATATCCAGCTTCTCTTCCCGGGTCATACTCTGCAGCGGGTCGATGCTGGTGTACAGGGCACGATGCTCTACGGCGCCGAGGGTCTGCACTTTGCCATTGCCGGTGTCGCGCACAATGGTCCGCGCCGCCTGGGCGCTCTGCTCCAGCGCCAGTTTGCTGATCTGATCGGCGTAGGCAAAGCCCGTTTTTTCGCCGCTGACGGCGCGCACGCCTACGCCCTGGTCGATATTGTACGACCCATCTTTAATGATGCTGTCTTCCAGAACCCAGGATTCGTGATAGCTCGACTGAAAATAGAGATCGCCGTAATCGAGGCGGCGCTCGGTCAGTTGACCAAGAATGGCAAACAGGTCCTGATGATTCAGGCCATTTGCCGACAGTAATTGTTCACTTACCAGGTTCAGACTCATCGTTATGCTACTCGTTTGTTGCCGCCTGACAGGCGGAAATACAGAAGGCTATCTATTGAGATTGCGGCAATTCCCGGCAATCGTCAAATCATTGCTTTTTATTGCTGCGCGCCTGGCGCAGCACTTCATTGATCTGCGGCTGGTCAATCGGGCCAGTGATGCGATAGCGCAGAATCGAAACTTTATTCCACAGCGGACCCAGCACTTTGCTGGCGGCAAATACCGCCGCGCCGACGATGGGGTTGACGGCAAAGGCCGCCGCCACGCCGACGGTCGCGGAGATCTCCGGCGCCACCACCGCCTGCAGATCCAGCTGGCGACGCACCAGATCGACCGACCCTTTCATAGCAATATCCGCTTCAAGGCCATCCACCAGCGTATCATCGGTATGCAGTACGCCATCCTTAATCCATGCCGTACTGTTAATCGAATCAAAGTAAAAGCCTTCGCTGAAGGTATCGCTGAAATCGAAACGCAGTTTACGCAGCAGGGCATCCACACTCAGCAGACGCAGCAGCTGGCCAGCGTGCCCGGTACTCAGGTCGGTAAACTGCCCCTTGCCCAGGTGGCTTTTAATGATGCCATTGAGCGACGCAACATCGGGTGACCAGGGCGGCGCGCGCCAGTGCAGATCGTAGTCGATATCAAACGGCGAATCCTTCACCGGCGTGGAGACGCCAAAGAAATCCGCAAATGCATCCGTCTTATTGCCGTGCAGTCTGCCTTTCAGCGAGGTTCGAACCCCTGAAGGGGCGTTCACCCACACGCCGTTGGTCGTCAGCCGGCCAAACCCGGTATCCACCAGGCCGTTGGAGAGCGTTAAGGTATCCCCTTTGATCGCCACATCCCCATCGATGCGGCCATATTTTTGTCCCCACAGCCAGCATTCCGCGCAGCGTAGCTGCAGATCGGGCCAGCCATGGAAATCCAGCCGCGTCGCCGTCTGGGGGGCCACATTCTCTGTTGCGTTCTGGCCGCTGGCGCTGGCCGGATTGAAATAGAGATAACGCACATTTGCCAGCCACGGAGCATTGTCGCGCATCGTCAATATGGCATTGATCTCACGCCCCTGCGCCTCAACCTGCGAGCCGCCGGCGACCGGCTGGGACATCAGACTGACGTTGTTCCACTGTTGCCCCGCGAGGGCCAGCGACGGCGTACGCAGCACAATGCGCGGTGGAAAGAGCACGCTGCTGCTCACTTCATTTGCCGCGCCGTTCTCGAAGAGCGCCAGCCACTGCGCGCCATCCATCGGCGGCAGGTTGAGCTCGATACCGGGCTGATCGGGCAGCGGAGAGTGCCCTTTGCTGTCAGTGGTAAGGATCGCTCTATCCAGCGTCAGCTTATGATTGAGCAACCAGCGGCTGTTAATATGATTCTTCGCCCCGATGGAGCCGGTCAGGTCGAAGCTGCTCAGGCCGCCGGCGACGTTAATTTTGACCGGAAGGGGTTCGCCGGCGGGCTTACTGACTGGCGAAGGTAAGCGACTGCTCACATTCTTCAGATCGCCGTTGATATCGACCTTATAGCTGGCATTGCCATGGTACGGCAGTTCGATGGCGACCTTGCCATCCCACGGGACGCTACCGCTCAACGCCTCACTCACGGCTTTCGGCAGCAGCCCGGTGCGCGACGGCTGCCAGTTGGCATTCATCCCGACATCCACCAGAAACGCTTTTTCACCTTCGCGGGTGGAAAAATTGAGGTTCAGCGGCTGATTAAACCAGGTCGCGCTCAACGTTTGACTATTGAGATCGCCATTCACAAAGCTGAAATTACCGCTCAGGTTCTGCAGCGTAGTATCTAACGGTTTGATAAACAGGCTATTATTCTGCAGGCGCACATCGCCTTTCGCGGTGGTCATCTCGCCGTCGAGGGGGATATTAAGATGTAAGCGAGCGCTCACATCCCCATCCAGCTGCAGGGAATCCAGCGCCGCCCCGAGCGACTCTTTCAGCGGCGTAGTATTAAAGTAAGGTCCAACCTCTTTTCCCGGGCCTTTGATATCGGCATCAATCAGCAGTTTTTCCTGCGCATAGTCCGGGATCGCGGCATCGAGATTGCTGGCGGTCACGTTGCCAAGCATCGCTTTATCCGCCCGCATCCACAGGCCGTTGTTGATAAAATTGAGATCGATGTTCAGCCCGGTTAGCGCCGGCCAGTCCGGTTGGAAGGCAAAAGTGGCGTTCTTCAGCGGAACATAAACCTGGAATTGGCCTTCATTATGCGGATAAGGGAATAAATGCGGATTGCCGCCATACACCAGCGTCGCATCGCTGGCTTGCCCCGCTTTAATCGCGCCGCTCAGATAGTCCACCAGCGCTTTGCCCATCAGATTTTCCGGGAAATAACGCCATGCCTGGCCACCGTCATTGGTGCTGATGCCCGCCAGAATGCCCAGCCAGGGATCGTCCCCCTGCGGTTGCAGATAGCGGAAGCCGCCGCGGGCGCGTACGCCTGTCGCCTGCACGTCTATATCGCGGCCATCAAGCATAAACCCTTTGTCGTTTTTCACCCAACTGAGCGTGGCTTCGCCAGCGGCTATCTCCAGCGGCGCGCGGAAGACGCCGGCATACGGCATCAGCGCCTTCGCCATATGGGCGCGTAATTCCCCGTGCTCAACGCTGCCATTCAGACTGCCGGAGAAGTGCTCTGCCCCAGGCAGGAGTTTCCACTGCTTCCACGCCAGATCGCTCCACTGCGCCTGAAAACGCGTTTTCTCCGTCGCCTGCAGGGGGATATCGAGAGCCAGCAAATTGATTTTGCCGCCAGGCTGCGTGGTACGCCAGAGTTCGCCCAGAGAAGGCGCCAGCTTATCAGCAAACGGCTGTAACCCGCTCAGGCCGCTGAGGGCCAAATTGCTGGCGCGAATACGTAACTCATCGCTACGCTGACGATCGTCGCCACCAACGTCCTGCGCCGGGATCCACGCCATCGCCAGGGCTCCGCTTGGCCAGGGTTTATCATCGATAGCGATCCGCGTATCGGGAATATAAAAGGCCCAGCTTTGCTTATCATGGGAGAGATGCGCCGTCAGGTTATCCACCGACAAATGATGGACTTCGTTATCGCCCTGCCAGCTGGCGCCCCCTTTTTTCAGCCATACGTCGCCGCTGGCCACATCGCCTTTTTCAATGGTCATCCAGCCTTCGAGGCTGAAGCGGGCGCTTTTCAGGGCGATATTGTCCTGCATCCAGCGTCCCAGCCACGGTTTGACGTCGATATCATCCGCCTGCAGCCAGACCCGGCCTTTATTCAGCAGGCCATCCTCATCGCGAAGATCCATCCGCACCTGCATGACGCCATGCTGGCCGGTGAGGCTGGAGAGGCTGAGCTGCCCCTCGGCGCGATGACGGTTCCTGCCGTTAAGCCATGTCAGTTGCGGAACCGCCAGCTCCGCCCGCTGACCGGAAAGGGTCAGGAAGCTCAGATGGCTGTCGCGCAGAGTAAAGTGATCGAACTGACGTAAAAAGAGATCGCTGATGCGGTCGGTTTTCAGGCTTTCGCCACCGTCATTGGTCTGAATAGGGGTATTGGTATGGACCTGCAGCTGCCAGAAGGTGAGGTCGCGGAACTGCCAGCGCATATGCAGCAGGCTCTGCCAGACATCCAGCGCCAGGGTTACGCGCTTGACCGCCATTGTGCCGCCATCTTTCAGCCCGACATGGATATCGCGGGCGTCTAACGTCGGACCAAAAGTCTGCCAGCTGGCGGTGATCTGCGAGGCGTCCACCGGCGTACCGGTGAGGGTGGAGATCTTCTCCAGCAGCTGCGGACGCCAGGCGTCGAGCTGTGGCAACACGAGACGCAAGCCACTCACCAGCAGCGCGACGATAACAATCAATGTTGCCACGGTGAGCAATAAAATCCCGGGCAGTCGCCTCACGCCTCTCTCCTTGTCAGCCGCACAATGACGCAGTGTCTTACATCATAACAACATCGAACTGCTCTTGATTATAGAGCGGCTCAATTTGTACCTTCACCTGTTTGCCGACAAAGATTTCCACTTCCGCCAGCGCATGCGACTCTTCCCCTTTCAGGGTTTCCGCCACCGCAGGGGAAGCATAGACCAGGAAGCGATCGGAATCATAAGCATGATGTACGCGGACGATCTCACGCATAATCTCATAGCACACCGTTTCCACCGACTTTACCGTTCCACGTCCGTGGCAGGTTGGGCACTCGTTGCACAGCACATGCTCCACGCTTTCACGGGTGCGTTTACGGGTCATCTCCACCAGGCCCAGCTGGGAGAAGCCGTTAATGCTGGTCTTCACCCGATCTTTACTCAGCGCCTGCTCTAAAGAGTGCAACACCCGTCGACGGTGATCTTCATTGTTCATGTCTATGAAATCAATGATGATAATGCCGCCGAGATTACGCAAACGTAGCTGGCGGGCTATCGCCTGGGTGGCTTCGATGTTGGTATTGAAGATCGTATCGTCAAGATTGCGGTGCCCGACAAAGGCCCCGGTGTTGATATCGATGGTGGTCATCGCCTCGGTCTGGTCGATGATCAGATAGCCCCCCGATTTGAGCTCGACTTTACGCTCCAGCGCGCGCTGAATTTCGTTCTCAACGTCAAAGAGATCGAATATCGGCTGACGGCCGCTGTAGTGTTCCAGCTTGCTGGTCATTTCCGGGATATATTCGGCGGTGAATTCGAGCAACGCCTCATAGGTCAGGCGCGAGTCGACGCGAATGCGATCCAGTTGCGCATCGGCAAAATCACGCAGCACGCGCTGGGCCAGAGCCAGCTCGCCATACAGCTGATAGCGGGTCTGGTTGCGCTTTTTGCGCTCCATCACCTTGGTCCATACGCGCTTAAGATAAGCGGCATCGGCGGCCATCTCCTGCTCGTGAACGCCTTCCGCAGCGGTGCGAATGATAAACCCGCCCTGCTCATCGCAATATTCTGCGACGACCTTTTTTAGGCGCTCGCGCTCGGCTTCGCTTTCAATCCGCTGAGAGACCCCCACGTGGGAGGCGCCTGGCATAAAGACCAGATAGCGGGAAGGCAGGGTAATATCGGTGGTCAGACGCGCGCCTTTGGTACCCAGCGGATCTTTAACCACCTGGACCATCAGGTCCTGGCCCTGGCGCACCAGCTCCGAAATATCGCGCACGGTAAACTGCTTTTGCTCCTCACCGGCGACGCACTCGGTATGCGGCATGATATCGGAGGCGTGAAGGAACGCCGCCTTATCCAGACCAATATCTACAAAAGCCGCCTGCATTCCCGGCAGCACTCGGCTAACACGACCTTTGTAGATATTGCCTACTATTCCGCGTCGCGCTTCACGCTCAATATGGATTTCCTGCAGAATACCGCCATCAATATACGCAACGCGCGTTTCGGATGGCGTTACGTTAACTAATAATTCAGCCGTCATCTTTATCCCTTTCCTTTACGCAGTGAGTTAAAGTTACTGAGCAACTCATACGTTTCCACCAGCGGTAAGCCGACTACGGCGTGATAGCTGCCATTAATCTTCCTGACGAAGCAACCACCCAACCCTTGAATACCGTATGCACCTGCTTTATCTAAAGGCTCGCCGCTGGCCACATAATCGGCGATATCCTGCTCGCTGAGCCGCCGGAAGGTCACTTCCGTGACCACCAGACAGTCCAGCGTTTGCTGCTTATCCGCCAGCGCCACCGCGGTCATGACCTGATGGGTGTGGCCGGAAAGCAAACGCAGCATCGCTGCAGCGTGTTCGGCGTCGCGCGGTTTTTCCAGCACTTCGCCGTTCAAAATGACAATCGTATCCGCTCCCAGCACCGGCAAATCGCGGGTGGCCATCGCCACCCCGGCCTGCGCTTTTTCGCGCGCCAGGCGGACGACATAGTGCTGGGCGCTCTCCTGCGGCTGGCGCTGCTCCTCGATACCAGGAACCAGACGCTCGAAAGCGAGACCAAGCTGAGTCAGCAGTTCCTGCCGACGCGGGGAACCAGAAGCGAGATACAGAGTTGTCATATCAACCTTATTGCACTGCAAATTGCTGACGCACTTTACGCATCAGCAGGAAGAGCCATGGCCAGAGGATACCGTTTACTACACTACTCCAGAATACTTCCGGACGGAAAGAGACGTTGATCACTAAAAACTCTGCCCAGAAAACAATGATATCCACGGCCAGGGATAACAGCATTACCACCAGCGCCTGTTGCCACAGCGCCAGGTTACGGAACAGCTGATACTTCAGCGCGACCAGATAGGCGACGATGCTTAAAGACAGCGCGCGAACGCCGAGCGTTGAACCGCTGATGAGATCAAGAATAGCCCCCATCACGAAACCCGTCCCCACGTTTACCCGGTGCGGCAACGCGAGGATCCAGTACAGCAGGATCAATAATACCCAGTTGGGCCGGAAAACGCTGATGTCCGCCGGCCAGGGCATAATTTGCAGCAATAGCGCGATAAGAAACGAGAGCCAGATAACCCAGCGTCCCTGGCTACGGTAACTTGCCACTATTGCCCCCCTGCAGGCTGCGACGGCTGAGGCGGCGTCAACCCGGTGGCGGGCGCCGGCATCTGCGGCCCCATCGCATCCGGCGCAGGCAGTACCTGCGGCATCATCTGCATCAGACGTTCGTTAGCCACCCGATGAACCTCTTCCGGGGTCATCGGGTTAGCGCCATTACGATCGGCGCCCCACAGCAGCAACAGATAGCGCAAGCGCTGCAGCCCGGCCGTCGGACGCGCCTGAATCACGGTATAGGCGCGCTGGGTGTCCAGTTTCACCGAGGAGACTACCCCAACCGGATACCCTTCAGGGAAACGACCGCCGAGACCGGAGGTCACCAGCACGTCGCCGACGCGAATATCGGTATTTGCCGGCAGATGCTCAAGCTGGAGATCGTCCGTGCAGCCGTTACCGGCGGCAATGACGCGAATGTCGTTACGCAGAACCTGGATCGGCAGCGCATGAGTGGCATCGCAGATCAGCAGCACCCGGCTGGTCATTTTCGCCACGGCCACGACCTGCCCCACGACGCCTTTATCGCTGATAACCGGCTGGCCTTCATAGACGCCGTTCACGCTGCCTTTGTCAATAACCACCTGATCGCTGTAAGGGTCGTTGACCGTTGAGATGACCTGCGTCACCATTTTTTGCTCGTCCTGGCGCAGCGGCGAGCCAAGCAGTTCACGCAGGCGCGCGTTCTCCTGCTTGTACTGGCCCAGCATCAGCAGATCGCTGTTTTTCAGCAACAGCTCCTGGCGCAGCGCGCGGTTTTCCAGTTCGAGCTGGTCGCGGGTAGCTAGCGTCTGCGATACGCTGTCGAGCAGTTCCCGGGGACCATTAGAGACAAAGTAGAAAGGGCTGACGGCTGTATCCATGTACGTTCTGATTTGACTGAACGTACCCAGGCGGCTGTCGGCGATAATCACGCCAAGCGCCACCAGCACCGCCAGAATAAGGCGAATCTGTAGCGAGGGGCCACGGCTAAAAATTGGCTTCATAGGCTATGCGTATTCTCGTGTCAGTAAAGACCAGGGGCAGCTCGTATGCCGCCCCAGACCTTCAGGCTGACTACTCTTCGCTAAACAGGTCGCCGCCGTGCATGTCGATCATCTCCAGCGCCTTGCCGCCGCCACGCGCTACGCAGGTCAGCGGATCTTCAGCAACCACGACTGGAATACCGGTTTCTTCCATTAACAGACGGTCCAGGTTGCGCAGCAGCGCACCACCGCCGGTGAGAACCATCCCGCGTTCAGAGATATCAGACGCCAGTTCCGGCGGGCACTGCTCAAGGGCAACCATGACCGCGCTCACGATGCCGGTCAGAGGCTCCTGCAGCGCTTCAAGAATTTCGTTTGAGTTCAGGGTGAAGCCGCGTGGCACGCCTTCCGCCAGGTTACGACCGCGCACTTCAATTTCGCGCACTTCATCGCCCGGGTAAGCCGAACCGATTTCATGCTTGATACGTTCAGCGGTCGCTTCACCGATCAGGGAGCCGTAGTTACGACGCACGTAATTGATAACGGCTTCGTCGAAGCGGTCACCGCCGATACGTACAGAAGAGGAATAGACCACGCCGTTCAGGGAGATAACCGCCACCTCAGTGGTACCGCCACCGATATCCACCACCATGGAGCCGGTCGCTTCAGAAACCGGTAAGCCTGCGCCAATCGCTGCCGCCATCGGCTCTTCGATCAGGAAGACTTCACGGGCGCCTGCGCCCTGCGCGGATTCACGAATAGCGCGACGTTCGACCTGGGTTGCGCCAACCGGTACACACACCAGCACGCGCGGGCTCGGGCGCATAAAGCTGTTGCTGTGCACTTGTTTGATAAAGTGCTGCAGCATCTTTTCCGTCACGAAGAAGTCAGCGATAACGCCGTCCTTCATCGGGCGAATCGCCGCGATATTACCCGGGGTACGGCCGAGCATCTGCTTCGCTTCATGACCCACGGCGGCGACGCTTTTCGGCGATCCGGCACGATCCTGACGAATGGCCACCACGGAAGGCTCATTCAATACGATGCCTTGTCCTTTTACGTAAATAAGGGTATTCGCGGTACCCAGGTCAATGGACAGGTCATTGGAAAACATGCCACGAAATTTTTTTAACATACTAAGGGATAATCCTGAAAGCTGGGGCGGAAAACAAAATCCGCTTACTTTACCAACCACACGCAGCAGCGACAAGGCGCAAAAATCACCTGCTGCGGTGAAAATTAGTGCAGTTCATTTCCTTTGTTACAAATTTTCCCGACTCCGTTCATTGCTGAAATCTTCAGCAGCGCTCCACGCCTGAATTTGTAACCTGTCAAAGGAGGGTCACTGGCATTTACATTGCGATGATCCGGCAGGTAGACAAGCACACCCCCTTCACGATGGCGCGCGTTATTCTACGTGAAATCACGCTAAACGGCAGATCAAACCGAGTATCTTTGCGAATATTTTTTCACATTTGTGTCAAGTGGCTGTGAGGCGGCAAAAAATTCCCCCTGCCCGCCCGTGACACCGCATTGGGACAGTACCAACCACTCGCTGCGGCTACGTACGCCCGTCGCAAAAACTTGCATAGGCATGCCTTTACAGGCTTCCACCAGGCTTTGCACCAGCAGTTGGTTCTCGCTGCGCTTTTCGATGTTGCGCGCCAGACCCGGATGCAGTTTGATCAGCTCCGCATCCAGCTGCTTGATCCAGCTGGTTCCAACCAGGGTTAACCCCGCCTGAACCACTGCCACCCGAACGCCCAGAGCGTTAACCAATCGCATAACCGGCTGCAGACGGCCGATATATTGACAAACATCTGCCTCTGCAAGTTCAAAAATAATCCGCTGACGCTGCGATTTTTCACACTGCATCAAGGCATCGCGCAGCCAGCGCTGGAAACGCGGACGGATCAGCGACTCCACCGACAGCTGGAGCGCCAGATTCTCCTCGGGCCAGAAGCCTAAAAACGGCAGCAGGCGCGTTACCTGCAGGCGGTCATACTCCTCCGCCAGGCCAAACTGCAGCACCATCGGCATGTATTCCGCTGCAATCACCTCTTCTTTACCGTCGTACATCCGCGACATCAGTTCACGATGATGTACCCGCCCGTCGCGGGTGACAGCAGGTTTTTGGTACAACCGCGGCCCGCCGCGGCTCAGCATCTGTTCGATCAGCGTTCGCCAGCGAACGTTGCCACGACCTTTCTCCGGAAGGGTGTCATCATAGACCGACCAGCTGTTGCTGCCCTGCAGCACCGCGTTGCGCGTCGCCGCTTCCGCATGTTCCATCACCTGCGCCGCCGATTGCCCGCTGCGGAAAGAACAGATGCCGATATGCATCATATCGTCGCGATCGAGGATACGCGTTGGAGGCAGCGCATCCATCGCCTTCAGCAACAGGCCGGCGATACTATCCGCCTCTTTCAACGTACGGTGCGGCAGCAGCACGGCGAAGTCGCTACGGTGATAGCGCGCCAACAGCGCGCCGGGGTAACGCATAATAAAGGTAGAGAGCAGGTTGATAAGCGTAAAGTAATGTTCTTCGGCCGCCGCCCGTCCCCAGTTGTCCCGTAGCAGATCAAACTCCGGCAGACGGATCATCATCACGATGCCGTAGGCTCCCACCTTCTCCTGGTCTTCCAGCAGCGTGGCCAGCTGATTGTCAAAAAACAGGCGGTTATTCAGTCCGGTTTTCGAATCCTGCGCCGCGTAGGAGCGAATAAGCGTATCCATCCGGCTGCGCTGATCGCTGGCGAACTGCAGCTCCGACAGCAGCATATCCAGCGCGCTACTGGTGCTGGCCGGCCATTCATAGACCGACCCGCGCACCTGCGGCCCGCGCTCGCCGCTCAGGATACGCGTGGAACGCAGCTCCAGCAGCTCCTGGCCGGCCAGCTGGCGGCGGATCCAGCGGACGGCGAAGAAAATAATTACCACCATGAAGCCAATGGAGATCGACAGCGGGGCAGTGATCGACAGCGAACGGAAATAGTTCACCATCGGGTCAACGTAGACCAGATGCAGCGTAATACCAGGATGTTTAAGCGACTGAACCGTGATCTCACGGAATTGCTCATGGCTGCCGAGCGGGCGATAGCTATCGGGTCGGGAATGGCTGTAGAGCGGTTTGCCGTTGAGCATGAAATCGATATGCACGATCTCGATCGGCGTCATCAGCTCATCCAACTGCGGTTCAAGCTTATCGAAAGAGGTGGTGATGAGCCGGTTATCCAGCATGGTCGCCACCGCCTGAACGCGGTTTTCGACCTTGTTCTCAATGCCGTTATAAAAACTCAGCGAAGCGCCAATCAGCGTGACAAAGATGGTCAGGCTAGTTAGCAGCGTAATAAAGGCTGAGAACTTCGTCGTTAATCGCATCCCTGTGTTAACTCCGCGAGTGAATGACTACCCGATGAACCATCAGGCTCCCGTGCCGGCGCGCGCCTTGCCGCAAGCATTAACCTTTTAAAGCGCGACGCATACTATCAAAGATGGCGAGTCTGGCAATGGAATGCGTATTATCGGTAAAAGTATGCCGATAGCGAGTATAGTTTGCAGAAAAAATTTGCCAATCGTCGCCCGCCTGCGGCCTGCGCCAGAAGCGCTTTAATTTTAGACGCAGGATGGCAAACCCGCGCCAGCGACGCAAATTATTACCGGTTTACCGTTTGGCCTGCTTGCCGCCCCCTTTTCCCTGCTAAAGATGCCGGGTCATGCGCGGCAAAGGAAACGTCTTGCGCCACTTTCCGATGATTCCTGGACGACCGCGCCTCAGCTTCGGCGGCGGCTCCTCATCCTAATGTGCAATTTTTCGTGACATATTCGCCATTCATCGCCGTCTCCGTCATGCTTAGGAAAACGCATGACGGAGGACACCATGAAAAGAAAAAAACTGACGGAAGCCGACGTCACGGCCGAATCCGTTTTTATGCTCAAGCGGCGCCAGGTGCTGAAAATGCTGGGTATCAGCGCGACCGCGCTTTCCCTTCCCGCCGCCGCGCAGGCCGACCTGCTGGACTGGTTTAAAGGCCACGACCGCCCACCAGCGCCAGCGGGCAAGGCCCTGGAGTTTGCTAAACCCGCCGAGTGGCAGGCTAATCTGACGCTTACCCCAGAAGATAAGGTCGCCGGTTACAATAATTTTTATGAATTCGGCCTCGATAAAGCCGATCCGGCGGCGAACGCGGGTAGCCTGCGCACCGATCCCTGGACGCTCACCATCGGTGGCGAAGTGGCGAAACCTCTGACCCTTGACCATGACGATCTGACCAAACGCTTCCCGCTGGAAGAGCGCATTTATCGTATGCGCTGTGTGGAAGCCTGGTCGATGGTGGTCCCCTGGGTCGGCTTCCCGCTGCATAAACTGCTGGCGCTGGTGGAGCCCACCAGCAGCGCGCGCTATGTGGCCTTCAAAACCCTCTATGCTCCGGATCAAATGCCCGGCCAGAAAGACCGGTTTATCGGCGGGGGGCTCGCTTACCCTTACGTGGAGGGGCTACGGCTGGATGAAGCGATGCACCCGCTGACGCTACTCACCGTCGGGGTGTATGGCAAAGCGCTGCCGCCGCAAAACGGCGCGCCGGTCCGCCTGACCGTGCCGTGGAAGTACGGTTTTAAAGGCATAAAATCCATTGTTAGTATCGAGCTGACCCGCGAGCGGCCGCCAACCACCTGGAACCTGGCGGCGCCGGACGAATACGGCTTCTTCGCCAACGTCAATCCGCACGTCGATCACCCCCGCTGGTCGCAGGCTAGCGAGCGGTTTATCGGCGCCGGCGGCGTGCTCGATGTGAAGCGTCAACCGACGTTGCTGTTTAATGGCTATGCCGACGAAGTGGCGTCGCTGTATCGCGGCATGAATCTGCGGGAGAACTTCTAGTGCGTTTCACCGTCAAACAGATCGTCTGGCTGAAGGTTTCACTTCACCTTGCGGGGTTTTTGCCGCTGGTCTGGTTATTCTGGGCCGGGCACCAGGGCTACTTTAGCGCCGATCCAGCCAAGGATATCCAGCACTTTACCGGCAGAATGGCGCTTAAGTTTCTGCTGGCGACGCTGCTGGTCTCTCCGCTGGCGCGCTATGCGAAGCAGCCATTATTGATTCGCGTTCGTCGGCTGTTAGGTTTATGGTGTTTTGCCTGGGCGACGCTACACCTGACCAGCTATACCCTACTGGAGCTGGGCATTAACAATCTGGCTCTGCTGGGCTCGGAGATTATCACCCGCCCCTATCTGACATTGGGCATGATCAGCTGGGCGATTCTGCTGGCGCTGGCGGTGACCTCCACGCAAGCGATGCAGCGAAAACTGGGGCGTCGCTGGCAACTTTTACACAACTTCGTCTATCTGGTGGCGATCCTCGCGCCGATACACTACCTGTGGTCAGTGAAGATCGTCTCGCCGCAGCCCGTTATATATGCCCTGCTGGCAGCGGGGCTATTGACATGGCGTTACAAGAAGTTCCGCCAGTGGTGGCGCGCAATCCGGTAATGTGCAGTTTCCCGCAGATCCTTTATCAACCGCGACTCTTTTTCAGATAGCGGTTGATAATCTTCCCTGATAAGACCAGTATTTAGCTGCCAATTGCTACGAAATCGTTATAATGTGCGACTTTGGTTTTCCTGACGGGGTTTTCTGACCCTGAAAAGGTGACAAGGGCGCATTGAAGGTATATGTTGTTTTTTACCCGAAAATGGCAGGAGATCGCCACACAATGGCAGTGAAGTTTCACATTTTGCTTTTGAATGGTCCAAACATTAACATGCTCGGTACCCGCGAGCCTGAGAAGTATGGCCCTCTCACGCTGGCTGAAATTGTTAACCGTTTAACATCTGAAGCGGCGGCGCTGAATGTGAGTCTGGATCACCTGCAGTCCAACGCGGAGCATGCGTTAATCGACCGAATTCATCAGGCTAAAGACAACGTGGACTATATCCTGATTAATCCGGCCGCGTTCACGCATACCAGCGTAGCAATCCGTGACGCTTTGCTCGCCGTGAACATCCCGTTTATCGAGATTCACCTGAGCAATGTGCATGCACGCGAACCCTTCCGCCAGCACTCGTATCTGTCAGATGTCGCCGCTGGCGTCATTTGCGGGCTGGGGGCGGATGGTTATTCATACGCTTTACAGACGGCGGTAAAACGCCTGTCACAATCACACTAAACAAAGAGTACGGAACCCACTCATGGATATTCGTAAGATTAAAAAACTGATCGAGCTGGTTGAAGAATCAGGTATCTCCGAACTGGAAATTTCTGAAGGCGAAGAGTCTGTTCGCATCAGCCGCTCTGCACCGGCCGCAAGCTATCCGGTTATGCAGCAGGCTTATGCTGCGCCGATGATGCAGCCTCAGGCGCCTGCCGCCGCGACTGCCGCACCAGCTGCTGCGGCTGAAGCGCCGGCGAAAGCGGAAATCAGTGGTCACATCGTACGTTCCCCGATGGTTGGTACTTTCTATCGTACGCCGAGCCCGGACGCGAAAGCGTTTGTGGAAGTTGGCCAGAAAGTTAACGTGGGCGACACCCTGTGCATCGTCGAAGCGATGAAAATGATGAACCAGATCGAAGCCGACAAAGCCGGCGTGGTGAAAGCCATTCTGATCGAAAGCGGCCAACCGGTAGAATTCGACGAGCCGCTGGTAGTTATCGAGTAACGAGGCGAACATGCTGGATAAAATTGTCATCGCTAACCGTGGCGAGATCGCACTGCGCATCCTGCGTGCCTGTAAAGAATTGGGCATCAAGACTGTCGCTGTGCACTCCACTGCGGATCGCGATCTAAAACACGTATTGTTAGCGGATGAGACGGTCTGCATCGGTCCGGCTCCGTCCGTAAAAAGCTATCTGAACATTCCGGCCATTATCAGCGCCGCTGAGATCACTGGCGCGGTAGCGATTCACCCGGGTTATGGCTTCCTCTCTGAGAACGCTAATTTTGCTGAGCAGGTTGAGCGCTCCGGTTTCATCTTCATCGGCCCGAAAGCCGACACTATCCGCCTGATGGGCGACAAAGTGTCCGCCATCACCGCCATGAAGAAAGCTGGCGTTCCGACCGTTCCAGGTTCTGACGGCCCGCTGACCGACGACATGGACGCTAACCGCGCCCATGCCAAACGCATCGGCTACCCGGTGATCATCAAAGCCTCCGGCGGCGGCGGCGGTCGCGGTATGCGCGTTGTACGTAGCGACGCTGAACTGGCGCAATCCATCTCCATGACCAAAGCGGAAGCCAAAGCGGCTTTCAACAACGACATGGTCTACATGGAGAAATACCTGGAAAACCCACGCCACATTGAAATTCAGGTGCTGGCGGATGGTCAGGGTAACGCTATCTATCTGGCTGAACGCGACTGCTCCATGCAGCGCCGTCATCAGAAAGTGGTCGAAGAAGCGCCGGCGCCGGGCATCACCCCGGAACTGCGTCGCTACATCGGCGAGCGTTGCGCTAAAGCCTGTGTGGATATCGGCTACCGCGGGGCGGGTACCTTTGAGTTCCTGTTCGAAAACGGCGAGTTCTACTTCATTGAAATGAACACCCGTATCCAGGTAGAGCATCCGGTAACTGAAATGATCACCGGCGTTGACCTGATCAAAGAGCAGCTGCGTATCGCAGCCGGCCAGCCGCTGTCCATCAAGCAGGATGAAGTGGTGGTTCGCGGCCATGCGGTGGAATGCCGTATCAACGCCGAAGACCCGAACACCTTCCTGCCGAGCCCGGGCAAAATCACCCGTTTCCACGCGCCGGGTGGCTTTGGCGTGCGCTGGGAGTCACATATTTACGCCGGTTACACCGTACCGCCGTACTATGACTCCATGATCGGTAAACTGATCTGCTACGGCGAAAGCCGTGACGTGGCGATTGCCCGCATGAAGAATGCGCTGCAGGAGCTGATCATCGATGGCATCAAAACCAACGTCGATCTGCAGATGCGCATTATGAGCGACGAGAATTTCCAGCATGGTGGCACCAATATCCACTATCTGGAGAAAAAACTCGGCTTGCAGGAAAAATAATTCTGCTCTCTCAGCAAAAGGCCGGGTAAACCGGCCTTTTTTCTTTTTCTCTCTCCTCATCTATACCATGCGGTACAATCCCCGCTTTCTTCATCCTCAAGGGACAAAAAATGGACAAACGCTTTGTTCAGGCCCACAAAGAAGCGCGCTGGGCGCTGTGGCTGACCCTTCTCTACCTTGCCGCCTGGCTGGCCGCCGCCTATTTGCCGGGGGTGGCTATTGGCTTTACCGGCCTGCCACACTGGTTTGAAATGGCCTGCCTGCTGGTACCGCTGCTGTTCATTCTGCTGTGCTGGGCGATGGTCAAACTGATTTTCCGCGATATTTCTCTGGAGGACGATGATGCAGTTTGAGGTCATTATTCCCCTGATCGCCTACCTGGTGGTGGTGTTCGGTTTATCCCTCTACGCCATGAGAAAACGCGCCTCAGGTAGCTTTCTTAATGAGTACTTTCTCGGCAGCCGCTCGATGGGCGGCTTCGTGCTGGCCATGACGCTAACCGCCACCTATATCAGCGCCAGCTCATTTATCGGCGGACCCGGCGCCGCCTATAAATACGGCCTGGGCTGGGTGCTGCTGGCGATGATCCAGCTCCCCGCCATCTGGCTGTCGCTGGGCGTGCTGGGGAAAAAATTCGCCATCCTTGCGCGTCGCTATAATGCTGTCACCCTCAATGACATGCTGTTTGCTCGCTATCAGAGTCGCCTGCTGGTCTGGCTGGCCAGCCTGAGTCTGCTGGTGGCCTTTGTCGGCGCCATGACCGTCCAGTTTATCGGCGGCGCCCGCCTGCTGGAGACGGCTGCCGGTATTCCTTACGATACCGGCCTGCTGATCTTCGGGGTCAGCATCGCGCTGTATACCGCCTATGGCGGCTTTCGCGCCAGCGTGCTCAACGACACGATGCAGGGCATGGTAATGCTGATCGGCACGATCGTGCTGCTGGTGGGCGTGATCCACGCCGCCGGGGGGGTTGGCCATGCGGTAGAGACGCTGCAGTCGATCGACGTCAAGCTGGTGTCCCCGCAGGGCGCGGAGGATATCCTCTCGCCAACCTTTATGGCCTCGTTTTGGGTGCTGGTCTGCTTCGGCGTTATTGGTCTGCCACATACCGCAGTGCGCTGTATCTCCTACAAAGACAGCAAAGCCGTGCATCGCGGCATCATTATCGGCACCATCGTGGTGGCGATCCTGATGTTTGGCATGCATCTGGCTGGGGCATTAGGCCGGGCGGTGATCCCCGATTTAACCGTGCCGGATCTGGTGATCCCGACGCTGATGGTTAAAGTGCTTCCGCCCTTTG
This sequence comes from Klebsiella sp. 10, assembly GCF_018223925.1. Taxonomy (NCBI): domain Bacteria; kingdom Pseudomonadati; phylum Pseudomonadota; class Gammaproteobacteria; order Enterobacterales; family Enterobacteriaceae; genus Klebsiella; species Klebsiella sp. 10. The sequence continues at coordinate 9,898 of NZ_JAGRRB010000012.1, read as the reverse complement.
CCGCCGGGATCTTCCTTGCCGCGCCGATGGCGGCGATTATGTCGACGATCAATGCCCAACTTCTGCAAAGTTCCGCTACGATCATCAAAGATCTGTACCTGAACTGGCGGCCGGATCAGGCGACTAACGAAAAGCGGCTTAAACGCATGTCCGCCGGCATCACGCTCCTGCTGGGGGTCTTGTTGCTGCTCGCGGCCTGGCGGCCGCCGGAGATGATAATCTGGCTGAACCTGCTGGCCTTCGGCGGCCTGGAAGCCGTCTTCCTGTGGCCGCTGGTGCTGGGCCTTTACTGGGAACGCGCCAACGCGGCTGGCGCGCTGAGCGCGATGATCGTAGGCGGCGTCCTGTATGCCGTACTGGCCACGCTGAAAGTGCAGTTTCTGGGCTTTCACCCGATCGTTCCCGCGCTGCTGCTGAGTTTGCTGGCGTTTGTGGCGGGGAACCGTTTCGGTCGTCCCGCCCCACAGTCCCCCATTTTGACTACTGATAAATAAAGAGTTTTGCTATGCCATGGATCCAACTGAAACTAAATACCACCGGCGCGAACGCTGAAGATCTTAGCGATGCGCTGATGGAGGCCGGATCGGTCTCGATCACCTTCCAGGATACGCACGATACGCCGGTATTTGAGCCATTGCCCGGGGAAACCCGCCTGTGGGGGGATACCGACGTAATCGGCCTGTTCGATGCTGAAACCGATATGAAAGCGGTCGTTGCCCAACTGGAGCAGCATCCGCTGCTGGGCGCCGGGTTCGCGCATAAGATCGAGCAGCTGGAAGATAAAGACTGGGAACGGGAATGGATGGATAACTTCCACCCCATGCGCTTCGGGGAGCGGCTATGGATCTGCCCAAGCTGGCGCGATGTTCCGGATGAAAATGCCGTCAACGTGATGCTCGATCCGGGTCTGGCCTTTGGCACCGGTACGCATCCGACGACATCCCTGTGTCTGCAGTGGCTGGATGGACTCGACCTCAACGGAAAAACGGTGATTGATTTCGGCTGCGGCTCCGGCATCCTGGCGATTGCCGCACTGAAGCTGGGGGCGGCAAAAGCAATCGGGATTGATATCGACCCGCAGGCTATTCAGGCCAGTCGTGATAACGCGCAGCGTAACGGCGTTTCTGAACGCCTGGAGCTCTATCTTCCTCAGGACCAACCGGAGTCGATGAAAGCCGACGTGGTGGTCGCGAATATCCTGGCAGGCCCGCTGCGTGAGCTGGCGCCATTAATCAGCGTCCTGCCCGTTTCAGGCGGTTTGCTGGGGCTTTCCGGCATCCTTGCCAGCCAGGCGGAGAGCGTCTGTGAAGCCTATGCCGATCTCTTCGCCCTTGACCCGGTGGTCGAGAAGGAAGAGTGGTGCCGGATTACCGGCCGGAAAAACTAAGCGCGATGCGGCCTACGGGCCGCATTTTTGTTTCCAGTAGCCACCAAATAATGCCAGGAAATGAGAGGCAGATCGCACTACAGAGCACTTTTTTGGCTACAAAAACAGCGTTTTATATCGCCATACGGCCAGTTTATCCAAGAAAAATCGAGAAGTTTTATGATTTTATAAATGGACACAAATTATCCACCATCCATTAAATCAATGATTAATATAAGTATTTATTCATCCCTTTTACGCTAGTCCCGGATTCATTGATCTGCAACAGAGGATTGCTCAAAGTTTGGCCTTTCATCTCGTGCAAAAAATGCGTAATATACGCCGCCTTGCAGTCACAGTATGGTCATTTCTTAACTCATGCGCATCGGACACCACCAGCTCAGAAATCGCCTGATCGCAGCGCCCATGGCTGGCATTACTGACAGACCATTCCGGACGCTGTGCTACGAGATGGGAGCGGGTTTAACCGTTTCCGAGATGATGTCTTCTAACCCACAGGTGTGGGAGAGCGACAAGTCCCGTTTACGGATGGTGCATATCGATGAGCCCGGTATTCGTACCGTGCAAATCGCCGGTAGCGTGCCGGAAGAGATGGCTGCCGCCGCGCGGATTAACGTGGAAAGCGGCGCCCAGATTATTGATATCAATATGGGATGCCCGGCGAAAAAGGTGAATCGCAAGCTTGCAGGTTCAGCCCTCTTGCAGTACCCCGACCAGGTGAAGTCGATCCTGACGGCGGTCGTTAACGCGGTGGACGTTCCTGTGACTCTCAAGATTCGCACCGGTTGGGAACCGGAACACCGTAACTGCGTAGAGATTGCCCAACTGGCCGAAGAGTGTGGCATTCAGGCTCTGACTATTCACGGACGCACCCGCGCCTGCTTGTTTAACGGAGACGCTGAGTACGACAGTATTCGGGCAGTTAAGCAGAAAGTTTCCATTCCGATTATCGCGAATGGCGACATTACTGACCCGCTTAAAGCCAGAGCTGTGCTCGACTATACAGGGGCTGATGCCCTGATGATAGGCCGTGCAGCTCAGGGAAGACCCTGGATCTTTCGGGAAATCCAGCATTATCTGGACACTGGAGAGCTGCTGCCCCCACTGCCGCTGGCAGAGGTGAAGCGCTTGCTTTGTGCGCACGTTCGGGAGTTGCATGACTTTTATGGTCAGGCAAAAGGGTACCGAATCGCGCGTAAACACGTCTCCTGGTATCTTCAGGAACATGCTCCAGATGACCAGTTTCGGCGCACATTCAACGCCATTGAGGATGCCAGCGAACAGCTGGAGGCGTTGGAGGCATACTTCGAAAATTTTGCGTAATAGAAATAAAGAGCTGACAGAACTATGTTCGAACAACGCGTAAATTCTGACGTACTGACCGTTTCTACCGTTAACTCTCAGGATCAGGTAACTCAAAAGCCCCTGCGTGACTCGGTTAAACAGGCACTGAAGAACTATTTTGCTCAACTGAACGGTCAGGATGTGAATGACCTGTATGAGCTGGTACTGGCTGAAGTTGAACAGCCCCTGTTGGACATGGTGATGCAATACACCCGTGGTAACCAGACCCGCGCTGCTCTGATGATGGGCATCAACCGCGGTACGCTGCGTAAAAAACTGAAAAAATACGGCATGAACTGATACTAGTCAGTTGCTTGCTTGATATAAAAGGCGCTCTTCGGCATGGGGAAGCGCCTTTTTTATTATCTGCGCCAACAGACCTCATTACTGATTCACCAGCCGTAGCGCAGGCCCTCCGGATAAACGCGCAGCACAGACCACCGCCATTATATTATCCACCAGCGCAGGCGCCTGCTGATAAAGATCGAAGCGTTGCGGATCGAGCAGCCAGTTTTTAATCAGCCCGGAAAAAGCACTGTGTAAAACAATTAATATCATCTCAATGTTTGTTTCGGCTGGCAATATATTGTTACGCACGCAGCACTGCAGGATGCCGCCAATGAGTGAATAATTAAAACCAATACGTTGGCGAATTTCGTATTCCGAAAGCATATCACTGGAAAACTCACAGCGCTGATAAAGAATTTGCATCAGAGCGCGCTGTCGAGGATTCGTAGCAATATAGCGCAGGCCTGCAATAAACCGCTCGCGTAAAGCATTTAACGGCTCCTGTTCGTACTCTATGGCCTGACTGGGCTGAATCAAATCTCTAAGCGGCGGCTGCTGCTGCCACATTTCATTAAACAGCTCCGTCTTACTGGCAAAATGCCAGTACACCGCGCCGCGAGTCACTCCCGCCGCATCGGCGATATCCGTCAGGGTGGTGTTGGTTACTCCGCGCAGGGCGAACTGCTGGATTGCGGACTCAATCAGGAGCTGCCGCGTGCGCTGCGCCTCTTCTTTTGTTTTTCTTGCCATACAAGGCCCCACTTCCCGATAAGCAGATAATATAGGATATTCTTAATTAGAATTAATCTAGCATTTGCCATGAAGTATTATTTAGCAAAAATGCAGACAAGTTAATCCTGATGCAAAAAGAGAATTAATTATTCAAGTGAATATCACCGGAAAATACATTCACTGAAATAATGTCTATTTATCAACTTTTACAATTGCGATAAATCGCAATACTACAGTGACCATTTTTTTGTTTTTGCGTGCCTTGCTGACTGCTTAAAAATAAGTATCTCTTACATCCAACAGCGTTTATTTGTAGGATGGCAAACTGCTTTTTGATTCCCTCTTTCTTTCACAGATTCGCCGCCTGATTGGGTACGTAATCTATAAGGAACCGCCATGACGACTCACGCCAGAGTGACACTTTTATCCGGTTTAATTATCTCGGCCTTATTGCTAACCGGTTGCGATAATTCTGACAACCAGCAACCCCATGCGCGGGCGCCGCAGGTGACGGTCCATGTCGTCAACAGCGCGCCGCTATCAGTCACCACCGAACTGCCGGGCCGAACCTCTGCTTTTCGCGTAGCGGAAGTCCGCCCCCAGGTGAGCGGTATCATTCTGAAGCGTAACTTTGTTGAAGGAAGTGATGTCGAAGCAGGCCAGTCGCTCTATCAGATCGATCCGGCGACCTACCAGGCGGCGTGGAACAGCGCCAAAGGCGATGAGGCCAAAGCCGAAGCCGCGGCCGCTATCGCCCATTTGACGGTGAAACGCTACGTTCCACTGCTGGGTACTAAATATATCAGCCAGCAGGAATACGATCAGGCAGTGGCCACCGCCCGCCAGGCCGATGCCGATGTCATCGCCACCAAAGCTGCCGTGGAAACGGCCCGTATCAACCTGGCCTACACCAAAGTAACCTCCCCCATTAGCGGGCGCATCGGTAAATCGAGCGTCACCGAAGGGGCGCTGGTCACCAACGGCCAGTCGGATGCCCTGGCTACCGTCCAGCAGCTCGATCCCATCTATGTTGACGTGACGGAGTCCAGTAATGACTTCATGCGCCTTAAGCAGGAAAGCCTGCAGCGCGGCGGTGATACCAAAAGCGTTGAGCTGGTCATGGAGAACGGCCAGGCCTATCCGCTCAAAGGTTCACTGCAGTTTTCTGACGTCACTGTTGATGAAAGTACGGGCTCAATTACTCTGCGCGCTATCTTCCCTAACCCGCAGCATGTCCTGCTGCCGGGGATGTTCGTCCGCGCCCGCATAGACGAAGGCGTCGATCCGCAGGCTATCCTGGTACCGCAGCAAGGGGTGACCCGCACGCCGCGTGGTGATGCCTCTGTGATGCTGGTGAATGACAAAAACCAGGTTGAAACCCGGGAAGTGGTCGCGACTCAGGCCGTTGGCGATAAGTGGCTTATCACCAGTGGGCTGAAGCCGGGCGATAAAGTGATTGTCAGCGGCTTACAGAAAGTCCGTCCAGGCGTCACTGTCAAAGCGGAAGCGGAGCGTGCGGCGCCGGCCGTGCAATAAGGATACCCAGCCATGTCTAAGTTTTTTATTCATCGACCGGTCTTCGCCTGGGTGCTGGCTATCATTATGATGATTGCCGGCGGCCTGGCCATCCTGCAGCTGCCGATAGCTCAGTACCCGACAATCGCCCCTCCTGCGGTAGCGATCTCCGCCACCTACCCCGGTGCAGATGCCCAGACCGTACAGGATACCGTCACCCAGGTTATCGAGCAGAATATGAACGGCATCGACAACCTGATGTATATGTCGTCGACCAGCGACTCTGCCGGTTCGGTAACCATTACGCTCACCTTTAAATCGGGTACCGATCCCGATATTGCCCAGGTACAGGTGCAAAACAAACTGCAGCTGGCCACGCCGCTGCTGCCCCAGGAAGTACAGCAGCAGGGGATTAGCGTCGAGAAATCCAGTAGCAGCTTCCTGTTGGTCGCCGGCTTTATCTCTGATAACCCGACCACCACCCAGGACGATATCTCTGACTATGTCGCCTCCAATGTCAAAGATCCTATTAGCCGCCTCAACGGCGTGGGCGATGTGCAGCTGTTCGGCGCGCAATACGCCATGCGCGTCTGGCTGGATGGCAACCTGCTGAATAAATACAACCTGACGCCGGTGGACGTCATCAATGCGCTGCAGGTCCAGAACGATCAGATCGCCGCGGGTCAGCTCGGCGGTACGCCAGCGCTGAAAGGCCAACAGTTGAACGCGTCAATCATCGCTCAGACGCGGCTCAAAGATCCGCAGGAGTTTGGCAAGGTCACGCTGCGGGTCAATGCCGATGGCTCTGTCGTCCATCTGAAAGACGTCGCCCGCATTGAGCTGGGGGGAGAGAACTATAACGTTGTCGCCAGAATTAACGGTAAACCTGCCTCTGGTCTGGGTATTAAGCTTGCGACCGGCGCCAACGCCCTGGATACCGCCACCGCGATTAAAGCGAAGCTGGCCGAGCTGCAGCCCTACTTCCCTCAGGGGATGAAGGTGGTTTATCCGTATGATACGACCCCTTTCGTCAAAATCTCCATTCACGAAGTGGTCAAAACGCTTTTTGAAGCAATTATTCTCGTCTTTCTTGTCATGTATCTGTTCCTGCAGAACATGCGCGCAACGCTCATTCCAACCATTGCCGTACCCGTGGTGCTGTTGGGAACCTTCGCGGTATTGTCGATGTTTGGCTACTCCATCAACACGCTGACAATGTTTGGCATGGTGTTGGCGATAGGTCTGCTGGTCGATGACGCTATCGTAGTAGTGGAAAACGTCGAACGTGTGATGGTTGAGGAGAAGCTCTCGCCAAAAGAAGCGACGGAAAAATCTATGTCGCAGATCCAGGGAGCGCTGGTGGGTATCGCCATGGTGCTCTCCGCAGTATTTGTCCCGATGGCCTTTTTCGGCGGCTCAACCGGCGCGATTTATCGTCAGTTTTCAATCACCATCGTCTCCGCCATGGCGCTCTCCGTGCTGGTTGCGCTGGTACTGACGCCGGCGCTCTGCGCCACGTTGTTGAAGCCAGCCTCAGCTGAACACCATGAGAAAAAAGGATTTTTCGGCTGGTTTAACGCCCGCTTCGACCAGAGCGTTAACCACTATACCAACAGCGTCAGCGGTATTTTACGTGGAACTGGCCGTTATCTGGTGATCTACCTGCTGATCGTCGTGGGGATGGCCGTGCTGTTCATGCGCTTGCCCACGTCCTTTCTGCCCGACGAAGACCAGGGCGTCTTCCTGACCATGATCCAGCTGCCGTCCGGTGCTACCCAGGAGCGCACGCAGAAGGTCCTGGATACGGTGACAGACTACTACCTGCATAACGAGAAGGCCAACGTCGAAAGCGTCTTTACCGTTAACGGCTTCAGCTTCAGCGGCCAGGGACAAAACTCCGGTATGGCGTTTGTCAGCCTGAAGCCCTGGGAAGCACGCAGCGGCGATAAAAACAGCGTGGAGTCCATCATCAAGCGGGCCACCGTAGCCTTTAGCCAGATCAAAGACGCCATGGTTTTCCCGTTCAACATGCCAGCCATTATTGAGCTGGGTACCGCCACCGGCTTCGACTTTGAACTGATCGACCAGGGCGGACTCGGTCATACCGCTCTGACCCAGGCGCGCAATCAATTGCTGGGCATGGTGAAACAGCATCCGGATCAGCTGGTTCGGGTACGCCCTAATGGGCTGGAAGATACCCCTCAGTTCAAACTGGATGTCGATCAGGAAAAAGCGCAGGCGCTGGGCGTATCACTCTCTGATATCAATGAAACGATATCAGCCGCGCTGGGCGGATACTACGTCAATGACTTTATTGACCGCGGCCGCGTGAAAAAAGTGTACGTTCAGGCTGATGCCCACTTCCGTATGCTGCCGAGCGACATTAACAACATGTATGTTCGCAGCGCCAACGGCGAAATGGTGCCGTTCTCCGCCTTTGTCACTTCACGCTGGATATATGGCTCGCCGCGCCTGGAGCGCTACAATGGGTTGCCATCTATGGAGATCCTCGGTGAAGCTTCGCCAGGCAAAAGTACCGGGGAAGCCATGGCGCTGATGGAAACGCTGGCCAGTAAACTGCCGAGCGGCATCGGTTATGACTGGACCGGGATGTCTTACCAGGAACGGCTCTCCGGCAACCAGGCGCCTGCGCTCTATGCCATCTCGCTGATCGTCGTCTTCCTGTGTCTGGCGGCGCTGTATGAGAGCTGGTCGATCCCCTTCTCAGTCATGTTAGTGGTTCCGCTAGGGGTCATTGGCGCGCTGTTAGCCGCCACGCTGCGTGGGCTGAATAATGACGTTTACTTCCAGGTCGGACTCTTGACCACGATCGGTTTGTCGGCCAAGAATGCGATCCTGATCGTCGAGTTCGCCAAGGATCTGATGGAGAAAGAAGGGAAAGGGATCATTGAGGCCACGCTGGAGGCATCGCGGATGCGCCTGCGGCCTATTCTGATGACCTCTCTGGCCTTTATTCTCGGGGTCATGCCGCTGGTGATTAGCCATGGTGCCGGCAGCGGGGCGCAGAATGCGGTTGGCACCGGCGTGATGGGCGGGATGCTGACCGCGACGCTGCTGGCGATCTTCTTTGTTCCGGTGTTCTTCGTGGTCGTTAGACGACGCTTTACCCGGCACGCTGAATAACTCGGCTATGTCTTGAAGGCGCCCCTTGCGGGCGCTTTTTTTCGCATGCAATATTGGCAGCCAGCTAAACGCGCCGCAGTCTGGCAACCGCCATCGCACGCAGCATCGCTGAATCACAATCTTTCTCTCCATCTTTTCTGCATATTCCCGCGCTTATCTTCACGATATTTACGCGGCTCATATATTGAGATGATTTCGGCCTCCGGCCCGGACAATTCGCGGTGATAAAATAAGCCATTCCGTTCTGCACTGGCTTTCAGTACAACCCAGCGGATTATCCAGAGGTAATATCATGAAAAAGTATTTAATCGTGGCGCTGCTGGCCTCTCTGCTGGCAGGCTGTGCCCATGACTCTCCCTGCGTACCGGTTTATGACTCGCAAGGCCGCTTAGTCCATACCAATACCTGTATGAAAGGCACAACAGAAGACAACTGGGAAACCGCAGGCGCAATCGCCGGGGGTGCGGCCGCGGTAGCCGGCCTCACGTTAGGGATCGTTGCTCTGACCCGCTAGATCGCTTCCCCAACCGCAGATACAGGTGTATCCCCTGTATCTGCTCCACTCCATTCCCCAAAGTAAGCGATCATTCAGGTTCTTCCTGACGATAGTTCGCCAGCTTTCTTAGCCGTTGTTGTTGCCAGGGACCGCTGGCAATGAGTCGTCCATCGCTATCGGCAAACTTTTCAGATTCAGGGTTCAGAACCAACAAACACCAAAGGCCCGGTCGAAGAGCGGGCCTTTACTCTGATGGTGAGCAATGATGGCGAACGTCCTTTCCCTCTCTCCGGGCCGTTGCTGCGCAATGTTCATATCGATGCCAGTTAGATTTTCCCTGGGCAGCAAAGAAGCTCATCGGCAAACAACAGATAACACAAAAGCAAAAGGCCCAGTCTTTCGACTGGGCCTTTTGCTTTATTTGATGCCTGGCGATTCCCTACTCTCACATGGGGAGACCCCACACTACCATCGGCGCTACGACGTTTCACTTCTGAGTTCGGCATGGGGTCAGGTGGGACCGCCGCGCTATTGTCGCCAGGCAAATTCTTTACAACGTGCCGAACTTTAACCTAAAAAGTGGTGCTGATACCCAGAGTCGAACTGGGGACCTCACCCTTACCAAGGGTGCGCTCTACCAACTGAGCCATATCAGCACGCTAAATTTGATGCCTGGCAGTTCCCTACTCTCACATGGGGAGACCCCACACTACCATCGGCGCTACGGCGTTTCACTTCTGAGTTCGGCATGGGGTCAGGTGGGACCACCGCGCTAGTGCCGCCAGGCAAATTCTGTTTTATCAACACGTCTCACCAACGTATCGATTAATCTGTATCAGAGCTGAAAATTCTCTCAATCCGCCAAAACATCTTCGGCGTTGTAAGGTTAAGCCTCACGGTTCATTAGTACCGGTTAGCTCAACGCATCGCTGCGCTTACACACCCGGCCTATCAACGTCATCGTCTTTAACGTTCCTTCAGGAGACTTAAAG